>CAYNVY010000101.1:0-15659 GCA_964400745.1 uncultured Enterobacteriaceae bacterium
GCAGGCGGCCATGTGGATGCGGTGCTGGCCAATTATTCGGAAGTCGCGCAGCACATCCAGAGCGGGAAAGCGCGGGCCATCGCGGTCACTTCGCTCGAGCGCATGGACGTGCTGAAGGACGTGCCGACGGTGTCGGAGTCCGGATATCAGGACTTCGAGGCCACCGCGTGGTTCGGGCTCGTCGCCACCGGCGGCAGTCCGCCGGCCGCCGTCGCGCGCCTCAACGCCGAGGCCAACAAGGCGCTCATGCTGCCCGACGTGCGCGACAAGCTGATTGCCCAGGCCATGTATCCGGTCGGCACGACGCCGGAACAGTTCGACGCGCACATACGCTCGGAAATGGGCAAGTACGCCAAGATCATCAAGGACGCCGGCATCAAAGTGGATTGACGCCTGCGTCAAAGTGGATTGACGCCTGCGTCAAAGTTGATTGACGCCAGCATCAAAGTGGATTGACGCCAGCATCAAAGTCGACTGACGCTATACAACCAGGAGTAGATAAGGCCATGCCCATCGTCGATCGTATCGCCCAGATGCACGCGGAACTCACCGGCTGGAGGCGTGATATACACGCGCATCCGGAGCTCGGGTTCGAGGAAGCCCGGACTGCCGATTTGGTGGCCGAAAAGCTCGCCGCCTTCGGCTGCGAAGTGCACCGCGGCCTGGGCAAGACCGGCGTCGTCGGCACGCTGCGCGCAGGCAGCGGCGCGCCCAGCCTCTCGCGCACGCTGGGACTGCGCGCGGACATGGACGCGCTGCCGATCGAGGAGGCGGGCACGGGCGCGCACCGCTCGCGCCACCCGGGGAAGATGCATGCCTGCGGCCACGACGGGCACACGACCATGCTGCTGGGCGCGGCGCGCTACCTCGCCGAGACGCGCAACTTCGAGGGCACGGTGCATTTCATTTTCCAGCCGGCGGAGGAAGGCCTGGGCGGCGCGCGGGCCATGGTCGAAGACGGCCTGTTCGAAAAATTTCCGTGCGCAGCGATTTTCGGCATGCACAACCGGCCCGGGATGCCGGTGGGGCAATTCGCGGTGCGCTCGGGCCCGATGATGGCGGCGGGCGCGTTTTTCGACATCAGCGTCACCGGCAAGGGTGCGCACGGCGCGCGGCCGGAGAGCGGCATCGATCCGGTGATGGTGGCGGCGCACATCGCGATCGCGCTGCAGACCATCGTGTCGCGCAACGCGCCGCCGGTGGAGACCGCGGTGGTGTCGGTGACCAAGATCCACGCCGGCGATGCCTACAACGTGATTCCGCAGACGGCGCAGCTCGCCGGCACGGTGCGCGCGTTTTCGCGCGAGGTAATGGCGCTGGTGGAAGCCTCGATGAAGCGCATCGCCAAGGGCGTGGCCGAGGCCTTCGGCGCCACGGCTGAGGTGGACTTCAGGTTCCTCTTCCCGCCCACGGTCAACGACGCGCGCGAAGCCGAGTTCGCCGCGAGCATCTGCAACGAAGTGGTGGGCGCGGACAAGGTCAACCGCAACCCGGCGCTGCTCATGGGTTCGGAGGATTTTTCCCTGATGCTGGAAAAAGTACCAGGCTGCTACATCAACATCGGCAACGGCGTGGGCGAGAGCGGGTGCGAAGTGCACAACCCGTCTTACGACTTCAACGACGCGGCGCTGCCGCTGGGGGTGAGTTTCTTCGCGCGGCTGGTGGAGACGCGGCTGGCGAAGCGCACGGCCTGAACCGGTCCTTGCAGCCTGAAAAAAGCGTGGCGCGGTGCGAAGAACGCGGCGCGGTACGCAGGTAAACCGCCCGGAGACGCACGCCCCTATTGATTCTACGTATTTCTGCGAGGTGGCGTGCGCAGCCTGGCCGCGGGATTCAGAGCGTGAAATAAAAGGTAGCGCCGACGTCCGGCCGGCTCTGCGCGCCGACTTTGCCGCCGTGGCGCAGGACGATGCGTTTGACCGTGGCGAGGCCGATGCCGGTTCCCGGAAATTCCCCCGGCGAATGCAGGCGCTGAAACGCACCGAACAGCTTGTCCGCGTAGGCCATATCGAAGCCGACGCCGTTGTCGCGCACGAAATAGGCCGGGGCGCCGTCTCTTTCTTCTATCCCGAACTCGATGCGCGCGGGTTCTCGCCTTGCGCTGTACTTCCAGGCGTTGCCGATCAGGTTTTGCATCGCCACCTGCAGCAGACCGGCATCGCCGTGCGCCCTGATTTCCTGCGCAATCACCCATTCCACTTTTCGCTCCGGTTCCGCACCTTGCAGGTCGTCCGCAGCCTGCTGCGCCAGCTCCGACAAGTCCACCGGGCCGAGGCGGATCTCCTGCCGCGATACCCTGGACAATTTGAGCATATCGTCGATCAGCGTCGCCATTCGGATCGCGCCGCCGCGGATGCGTCTGAAGTAGTCCTTGGCTCGCGCGTCGAATTGCGCGGAATATTCGCTTTCGATCAGGCGGCTGAAGCCTTCGATCGCGCGCAGGGGGGCGCGCAGATCGTGCGAAACGGAGTACGAAAACGACTCCAGTTCGCGGTTCGCCGCCTGCAATTCCTGCGTCCTCTGTTCCACGCGCCGCTCCAGTTCGGCGTAGGCCAGCCGGATTTCCGCCTCGGCCCGCTTGCGCTCGGTGATGTCGGCGCCCACGCCGCGATAGCCTTTGAACACCCCCGACGCATCGAATACCGGATTGCCGCTGACCGAGACATGGTGCACTGTGCCGTTGGGTCTGGGCCGCGCAATTTCGAAATCGCGAAAGGGCAGATGCGCGTCCAGCGTCGCGCGATGCTGCTGCCAGCCCGATTCGTCGGGGGCAAGGTAAGGCGCCTCCCAGCGGCGTTGGCCGATGGCCGCGGCAGTCACGGATACGGCTTCGGCTGCCTCCCGCTTGCTCTCGGTGCGAAGCGTGAGCCGGTGCTCGGCGTCGGTTTCCCAGTAGAAATCGGAGGACATCTCGGTCAGGTCGCGAAAGCGCGCTTCGCTTTCGCGCAAAGCTTCTTCGCGCTGGCGCAGGTTGCCGAGCAGGCGATTGAAGCCGCCGATCAGGTCGCCGATCTCATCGCGCGTGGTAACCGGCAGGGGCTGCGGCGCCTCGCCGGTATCGGACAGGGTGGACAGCGCTTTCAGCGCGCTCAGCATGGGCGCGAGCTGGCGGCGCAGTATCCACCAGATGAGGCCGGCGAAAACCAGGGTGAAGAACGCGGCGGCCAGCCGCACCCGGAAAAGCATGTCGTGGATGGGCGCAAACACCTCTTCGGTCGGCACCGTGACAGCTACATACCAGCCGGCCGCCGGCACGCGTTTGATCGATGTCAGCACTTCCACACCGAGTGGATTGACCAGAATCTCCGAACCCTCGTAGCCCTGGATGAAGCGGTCGATTGCCGGATTGACGCCCGGCGCGGGCAGGACTTCCATGATGCGGCGCTTGTCGGACGCGGTAACGACCAGGCGGTATTGCGGCGCCACCAGCAGATAGCCGCCGGTCTTGCCGTAGCTGCCTGTGATGACTTTATCCAGGAAATTGGGCAGGCGCAGATCCACCACGCCGCCGAGAGTGCCGATGATCTTGCCCTGCGCATCGCGCACGGGCACGCCGATGACGAAGGCCGGGGCGTGCATCAGCTTGCTCATGACCGGCCGGCCTATGGTCACCTTTCCTTCCTTGAGCGGACCGATGACGTAGTCGCGCTCCTTGAAATTCGCGCCCAGACGTCCGGGCAGGGGCGGATATTCGGCGATGACCGTGCCATCGGTGCCGGCAGCGGCGACGCCGTTGTTGAACAGCAGATGAAACGTCGGCTGGTCTTCCAGCATCGCCTGCAGGAGGGCCGGCTTGCTCATGCTCGCTGGGGTAATCTTTTCTGCAAACCGTTGCAGCGCCTTGACCCGATCGTCGAGCTCCTGATTGATTTCCTGCGCGATGAAAGAAACCGTCGAGAACTGCTGCTCGCCTATCATGCGTTCCATGTCCCCGTGCAGCATGCGGCTGGCATACCACGCGAGCGACCAGGTTCCGATCAGGAAAGTGAGCAGCGCGAACAGCGTCAACCTGGTCTTGAGCGAACGCCACTGAAGAAAATTCGGGTTCATGAGGATTTAACGGGAGCTGCAAGACTATAGGCGCGAGACGGGCGCGAAGCAAGGAATTCGGGCCAGGAATTCGGGTCTGGCGGTCGTCGCGGTGGTCTTCGGCGGTACTGCGATTGGGAGCGAAAATTGCCTGGAGAGGCGCGTCCCTATTGGCTTTGCGGCAATCTTGCGGGGCGGAAGCAAGGCCGCTTCGAATGCTGTACCAACGTTGTAGCACAGTTGCGCTACAATAATTGCCGATGCCGTACTGGAGCGAGAAATGTCCACGACCACCATCCGCCTGTCAGAAGACCTGAAGGCACGCGTTGCCGCCGCCGCAGAGCGTGCGGGCACAACCTCACACAGTTTCATCCTGGACGCCATTGCGGAGAAGGCGGAGCAGGAGGAGCGGCGCAGCGACTTCAACGGCGAAGCGCAGAAGCGCTACGAGCAGATCATTGCGTCGGGAAAAACGATTCCCTGGTCTGAAATGCGCAGCTATCTCGAAGGCCGCCTTGCGGGCAAAGCGCCGAAACGACCGGTCGCAAGAAAGCTGGCCCGCTGAGGATGCCGCGCATCGAATTGGCTCCAAGGGTCGGAGACGATCTCGATCGCATCTTCGATCACCTTGTCCAGTACGATTCGGTCGATGCTCCCGCCCGAATCCGGGAAATCATTCAGGCGATAGAGGTACTTGAGCAAAGCCCTTTCATCGGCCGTCCCGTTTCTGCGGACATGAGAGAATTGGTGATCGGGCGTCGGTCGCATGGCTATGTCGCCTTGTATCGCCATGCCGCAGAGATTGACACCGTATTCGTACTCGCTCTGCGCAGTCAGCGCGAGGCGGGCTACACCAGAACGTAATTCGCGCGAGGCATGCGATTCCTGCGGCAGGTCGTCGAAATTCGCCTGAGTGCCGATTCATTGCTATCCTGCCCGGCATGAGCCAAATCCTCATCCAGCAGTATCTCAACCAGTTGCAAGACCTGCGCAAGGTTTCCGGCACCCACCGCGAATCGGTGGTGCGCGAGGCGTTCAAGGATCTGCTGAAAGGCTGGGCGCGCGCGCACGATCTGGTGTTCGTGCCGGAATACGAGATCGAGACGAAAACGAAGGAACGGCGCTACGTCGATGGCGCGCTGCTGTATGAGCTGCGCATGCCCTTCGGCTACTGGGAGGCGAAGGACGAGAAGGACGACCTGGCCGCCGAGATCGAAACCAAGTTCCGCCGCGGCTACCCGCAGGACAACATCATTTTCGAGGACTCGACCGAGGCGGTCCTGATCCAGAACCGGCAGGAAGTGTTCCGCTGCGGCGTGGACGACGTGGGCGCGCTGGAAAAGCTGCTCAGCCTGTTCTTCGGCTACGAGCGCGTCGAAATCGCCGAATTCCGCCAGGCCGTGGCGCAGTTCAAGACCGACCTGCCGGCGGTGCTGGAGTCTTTGCGCAGCATGATGGCGCGCGCCTATGCTGAGAACGACGCTTTCCGCCAGGCGTCGCAGAAGTTTCTCGCGCACGCGCAGGAGGCGATCAACCCCAGCCTCAGCGACGCCGATGTGCGCGAGATGCTGATCCAGCACGTGCTGACCGAGGAGATTTTCTCCAAAGTGTTCGGCGAGGACGACTTCCACCAGCACAACAACGTGGCGAAAGAGCTGTATGCGCTGGAGGGGACGTTCTTCACCGGCGACCTGAAGAAGCGCACCCTGCGCGGCCTAGGCGCCTATTACGCCGCGATCCGCGCCGCCGCGGCGCAAATCGGCAGCCACCACGAGAAACAGGCCTTCCTAAAGGTCATCTACGAGAATTTCTACAAGGTCTACAACGTCAAGGCGGCCGACCGTCTGGGCGTGGTGTATACGCCGAACGAGATCGTGCGCTTCATGGTCGAGTCTGCCGACTGGCTGTGCGAAAAGCACTTCGGCCGCAACCTGATCGACCGCGATGTCGAAATCCTCGATCCGGCGGTGGGCACCGGCACCTTCATCTGCGAACTGCTGGAGCACTTTCGCGGGCAGAAGGCGAAATTGAAACACAAGTACCTGGAGGAATTGCACGCGAACGAGGTGGCAATCCTGCCCTACTACGTCGCCAACCTAAACATCGAAGCGACCTACGCCGCCATCACCGGCGACTACCTCGAATACCCCAACCTGTGCTTCGTCGATACACTCGATAACGTCGGCCTGCATACCGCGGCGCACGGCACCACGGCCGACATATTCGGCAGCGTGTCGGAAGAAAACGTCGCCCGCATCAAGCGCCAGAACAGCCGCAAGATCAGCGTCATCATCGGCAACCCGCCGTACAACGCCAACCAGGCGAACGAGAACGACAACAACAAGAACCGCGAATACCCGGAGATCGACCGGCGCATCAAGCACACCTACATCGCCGAGAGCACGGCGCAGAAGACCAAGCTGTACGACATGTACGCGCGGTTCTTTCGCTGGGCCAGCGACCGGCTGGATGCGAACGGCATCCTCGCGCTCATCACCAACCGCAGCTTCATCGAAAGCCGCACTTTCGACGGCTTTCGCAAGGTTGTGGCGGAGGAGTTCAACCACATCTACGTCGTCGACCTGGGCGGCGACGTGCGCGCCAACCCCAAGCTGTCGGGCACCAAGCACAACGTGTTCGGCATCCAGACCGGCGTCGCCATCAGCTTCATGGTCAAGCGCGCGCGCCTGGGCAAGCGCGTCGAGGGCTGCCGCATTTACTATGCAAGGCGGCCGGAGTTGGAGACGGCGGACGAGAAACGTGAGTTCCTGAGCAGCGCGAGGATGTCCGAGCTGACGTTCGATGAGATCCGGCCGGATGCGAAGAGGAACTGGGTCAATTTGACGAACAACGACTTTGCTTCCTTGATTCCGATTGCAAGCAAAGGGTCAAAGCTGGCGAAGACACAGTCACAAGAAAAGTCAATCTTCAAGCTGTTTTCGCTCGGCGTGGTCACGAATCGTGACGAGTGGGTCTATGACGTTGATCCAAAACACTTGGAGCGGAAAGTTCTATTCTTGATCGACGCCTACAACGTAGATCGACTAAAGCTGGCTGCTCATGCCGCCAGCAGTCAACTGCGAGGGATGCTCGATCTGAGCATCAAGTGGACGCGCGCCGTAATGAACGACTTGCGGCGCGGTACCGAATACGCGTTCGCCTCATCACACGTTGCACAGGCCCTGTATCGCCCATTCGTTAAGCGCTTTCTCTACTACGACAGGAGTCTGAACGAAATGCAATATCAGACCCCACGATTTTTCGGCAAAGATGCGCGAAAGCGAAATGCGTCGATTTTGTTCACTGATCCAACTTCGCAAAAGCCGTTTATGGTTCTGGCAGGGGAGCAGTGTCCCGATCTGCACTTTGTAGGAGCCGCCGCCGGCACAGTTGCACTAAGCCAAGAGATTCTTGGCGAGGGCGAGCAGGGATCGGAGAACATCACCGACTGGGCCCTAGACCAATTCAAGAAGCAGTATCAGCCCGGCCGAACCAAACCTAAGCGCGCTACCACCAAGGAAGCGATTTTCCACTACGTCTACGGCGTGCTGCACGACCCGGTCTATCGCGAGAAGTACGCGCTGAACCTGAAGCGCGAGTTCCCGCGCATTCCGTTCTACGCCGACTTCTGGCAGTGGGCCGATTGGGGCAAGGCGCTGATGGACCTGCACATCGGCTACGAAGCTGTCGAGCCGTTCGAACTGGAGCGCATCGAAGCAGGTACCTCACCGAAGCTGGCCGCAGACAAGCAAGGCGAGGGCGCTGCCGAGCGATCCGAAGCGCCGAAGGCCATGCTCAAGGCCGACCGGGAAGCAGGCCGCATCGTGCTCGATACGCAGACCGCGCTCGCCGGCATTCCGCCTGCGGCCTGGGACTACAAGCTCGGCAACCGCTCGGCGCTGGAGTGGATCCTCGACCAGTACAAGGAAAAGAAGCCCAAGGACCCGACCATACGCGAAAAGTTCGACACCTACCGCTTCGCCGATTACAAGGAGAAGGTGATCGACCTGCTCATGCGCGTGACGCGCGTGTCGGTGGAAACGCAGAAGATCGTCGAGGCGATGCGCAAGGCGGCGCGTTAGACTCTGACTACGACTGGGCCCCGAAGGTCGATACTTATCACGCGCTTAGCACGCGCGGTGTTTTGCTGATCTTGATCTCCACCACCTTGCCCACGGCGCGGGCGGCTTTGATCAGCGTATCCAGCTGAATCGAAAGATTGTCGGGGTCGAGCACGCGATCGAGTTGCGAGCGGCTGGTGGACATCTTCGAGGCCATGGCGGTTTTGGTGAGGCTGGCCGCCTGCATGCCTTCTCCGATCTGCTCGGCCAATGCGCGCTTGAGCGCGCGCGCCTGCACCTCGTCGTAAATGCCTTCTTCTTTCAGGAAGTCGTCGAAGCGGCTGCCCGTGTGGGGATTACTTTTCGCCATGTCTCCACTCCTTGAATCGTTTCTCGGCCAGAGCGAGTTCCGACCCTGGCGTTGCTTGGGTCTTCTTGATAAATCCGTGCAGCAGCACCATCACGCCGGACTCTACCGCAAACAGCGTGCGCGCAATGCGCCTAGTCAGCGATGTGCGCACTTCCCAAACCGCGCCGCGCAAGTGATCCACACGCGGTTTGCCGATCGGCCATTTGAACTGCACGTAGGCGATGTCTTCTCCGATAGCCCTGCGCTCGTCCTTGGGCAGGCGTTTCAGCCAATCTCGCACAGGCTCCGCGCCGCTTTGCGATCTTAAAAAAGACGGCCACCAGTTTTTGCGGCTCTGCCATACGCAAATTGTACCGTATAAGGTGCGATCGTCAATGAGTAGAACGCTTAACACGAGCAATTCGACACCTACCGCTTCGCCGAATACAGGGAAAAAGTAATCGACCTGCTGATGCGCGTGTCGGTGGAGACGCGGCTGGCAAAGCGCACGGCGTGATTCGCAGATAGGCTGAAGATGGCCGTCCCTATTGGCTTTACGGGATTTTGTCCTATCGCCTTTCGGCCGCGTAGATTACTTGCGCCACTTCATCGCGCTCGGACGCTTCGCCGGCTTGCCGCGTACCCTGGCTGCGACGTATGCGTGCACATCCTGCATCGCAAAACCGACGCCACTCCCCTGCATGGCGGAATCGGCGCGCGCCGCGTCATCGAGAAATGCGCGATAGCGCTTGGCCGCCGCAACGTGCTCGGACAGCGCGCGCACCATGACCGCGTGAGTCGTCTCGCCTGAGCGCCGGGCGAGTTTTTCCAGTTCGACCTTGAGGGTGGACGGCAATTTTATGCGGGTGGCGGTAGTGGCTATGACTAGCCTCCGTTAGATAGTCGGATTGTAGGACATCGACGCGGCGCTTCGGAACCTAAGAGAGGGCCTACGCATCCATCGCCGGCGCGCCGTATTCATCGCTGGCGTGCAGCCGCTCAGGCCTTGCCCTCCAGCATCCGCACTTCGCGCTGAGGCACGGGCATGACGATGCCGCGCGCGCGGAACGCCGCGAGGATCGCCTGGTTGATCTCGTTTACCGCGGCAATGTAGTCCGGCACGTTGACCCAGGGGTTCACGCTGAGGTTGACGCTGGCGTTGGCGAGCCGGGCGACACCGATCACCGGCGCCGGGTCGCGCAGCACGCGCGGATTGGCGCGCAGGATTTCGTCCATCGCGCTCAGGGCCAGGTTGACGTCGGTCCCCAGCGCGACATCCACCGCGAGATTGAGCTGCCGGACGCGGCCGTAGTTGTGCAGGATCTCGCCCACGATCTTGCGGTTCGGGATCACGACCATAGAGCGGTCGGGATGTCCGAGCGTGGTGCTGAACAGGCTGATGTCGAGCACTTCGCCTTCCTCCTTGACGATGGAGATGTAGTCGCCGATGTGGAAGGGCTGGGTAAAAATGATGGTGAGCCCGGCGGCCACGTTGCCCAGCACGCCCTGCATCGCGAGGGCAATGCCCGCCCCCGCCACGCCTAGGCCGGCGATCAGCGGCAGCAGTTCGACGCCCAGGTTCTGCAAGGCCAGGATCGCGAACAGGGCCACGACCAGGACGCGGCCGGTGCGCACGAGCAACGTGCGTACCGGCAATTCGAGCTTGAACCGGGTGAGCAGGCGCTCGAGCATGCCGCCGACCCAGCCTGCCACCACATAGCCGGCCATCAGGATGACGATCGCGACCACGAGCTTCGGTCCGAAGCGGATGGCCATGTCGAGAACGGCGGCTTTGATCTGATCCAGAGACTGCAGTTGATTGTTCATCGGAACTCCCATCCTTTGGTCGGCGGTCGGCGTTAGAACAGTCGCAATCTTATCGCTTGCACAAGACAGTCGCAGCGCCCTGGCCCTATGTCCTTGCCTCCGCATGGAGTCGAGGTCTGGTCGCCCGGCACCGGCCGCTCGCGCGTGTCGGTGCGGATGCGGGTGATCACTAAGGCGACAAGAGCCATAGCACGTTGACGGCCGACGCACCCGGTACTACCATGGTCGTACTCTTGTCTGAATCGATTCCGCCATGCCCGCCGTCACCCTGAAATTGCCGCAAGAACTCAAGACGCGCATCAACGATCTCGCCGCTGCCAGCGGCAAGTCGCCCCATGCGTTCATGGTCGATGCGCTCGCCGCTCAAACCGCGCGTGAAGAACTTCGCGGCGCGTTTGTTGCATCGGCGCTGGAAGCGCGGCAGGAAGTGACCCGCTATGGTCAGGTGATGGAAGCCGCGGATGTGCACAAGTGGCTGCTCGCCCGGGCCGGGGGCGGCAAGGCTGCGCGTCCGCGGGCAAGGAAGCTCGTGAAATAGCGCCGTGGCGCGCATCACCTATGCGCCACGGGCGGTTCTCGACCTGGACCGGTTGCGGGATTTTCTCGCGGAGCATGATCCCGAAGCGGCGCTTGCAGCGGCGGAAGCCATCGCGGAGGCGGTTTCGGTACTGGAACGTCATCCCCTGATCGGACGTCCGGCAGAAGCGGGCATGCGCGAACTGATCATCTCCCGCGGACGCACCGGTTACGTCGCTTTGTACGATTGGCTGGAGGCGATCGATGCCGTGGTGATTCTGGCGCTGCGACACCAGCGCGAGGCAGGCTACGCATAGCGGATGTCGGCTTCAGTTCGGCAGCAATCGGTGTGGCGGTAGTGGCGAGGGCATTGCTCCGTAAGGCAGCCGGAATCTATTACAGTTGCGCGGCGTGCTTGTCAGGCCGCTTGTCAGACCTTAGGAAAAGGCGTACGCGTCCATTGCCAGCACGCCGTATTCATAGCTGGCGTGTAGCCGCTCTGCCCGCGCGGCGCCGCCCGCCGCGCCCATGGCGACGAACAGCGGCAGCAGGTGCTCCTCGGTCGGGTGATTGCGCACCGCGAACGGCGCCTGCGCGCGGTAGTCGAGCAGCGCGTCGCGCCCGCCGTCTTGCAGGCGAAGATGCATCCATTGTTCGAAATCGCTTACCCAGGACGGGACCGGCGCATCCATCGGGCCGCCGCGGAACTCGTACAGATTATGCGTGAGCGAGCCGGAACCGATGATCAGCACGCCGTCCTCGCGCAGCGCGGCCAGCGCCCGTCCCATGCGTTCATGCTCGGCGGGCGTGGCGCCGCGTTTGAGCGATACCTGCGTCGTGGGAATGTCCGCATCGGGGTACATCAGGCGCAGCGGCACCCAGGCCCCGTGGTCCAGGCCGCGCGAGGCGCTGCGTTTGACGGCAAGGCCCGCCTGTTCCAGCAAGCTGGCGGCCTGGGCCGCGGCCGCGGGTGCGCCCGGTGCGGGATATTGCATCTCGAACAGCGCCTGCGGAAACCCGCCGAAGTCGTGGATGGTTTCCGGCTGCGCCGCCAGGCTGACGGCATGGCCGCCGACCGATTCCCAGTGTGCGGAGGCCACGACGATCGCCCTCGGCCTGGGCAAGGTCTGACCGAGTCCCAGCAGAAAGCGGCGCGCGGGGCTGTCCTCCAGCGCCAGCATCGGCGACCCGTGGGAAATGAATACGGTTGGCAGGCTCATGATGGTGTGTCCCGGTGCGTCCAGCGCTTCCAGTTCAAAATGGTCAGTGCCGGTCCAGCGCGTAACGGCCGGCGCCGTGGGCAAACACCGAGAGCAAGCCGCCTATGACGGCCAGGTTCTTCATGAAGTGGATTTGCTGATTCATGAGCTGATCGGCAGGAACGCTCCAGTATGCGTGAAAGACGAAGGTGGCGGGAACGGTGAACGCGATCAGCGCCAGCGCCGCCCAGCGGGTTTTCCAGCCGAGGACTAGCGCCAAGCCGGCCAGGACTTCGAGCAGGGCCACGGGCCAGACCAGCAGATCGGCTGCGGGCATGCCGTAGGCTTGCATATAGCCGATGGTTCCCGCGGTATGCGCGAACTTGCCGTAGCCGGACCAGAGAAAGAGCGCGGCGAGCGTGACGCGCCCGATCAGGGATGCGGCGTCGGACCAGGACGCGGCGTTCGAATCCACTGCATTTGCGCTCAAAGCATTTGCTGTCATTGCATGCGATGTCATAAGAGCCTCCGATAATTGGACTGTTGTATCCGTGCCGGAACCATTCCGGCAGCTGATGGGCGCATTTAATCAGTTGCGAATAAAGAAATAAACCAGCAGAATCGCAATTAACTATTCACTTTAATAAAACAGTAGCCGAACAGACATGGCGATCGACATCGTGGCGGGCATGCGCGTATTCAATGCGGTGGTGGACGCGGGCAGCTTTGCCGGCGCAGCGGACAAGCTCGATCTGTCGCGCGGCATGGCCACGCGCTACGTGGCTCAGCTCGAAGCGCATCTGGGGGTGCGTCTGCTCAACCGGACCACGCGCAAGCTCTCGCTCACCGAGGCGGGCAGCGACTATTACCAGCGCGCCGTCCAGATACTCGCAATGGTCGAGGAAGCCGAGACCTCGGCGGCGCAGGAGGCCTCGGTCCCCCGCGGGACGATGCGCGTGACATCGTCGGTCGCCTTCGGCGCGCGCCACATGGGCCGTGCGATCACCGAATACCTGCAGCGCTACCCCGGCGTGAAGATCGACCTGACGCTGAACGACCGCGTGGTGGACCTGGTGGAGGAAGGCTTCGATGTCGCGCTGCGCATCGCCGCGCGCATCGATCCTGGCCTGGTCGCGCGCCGGCTCACGCGGGTACGCATCGCCGCCTGCGCTGCGCCGGCCTATCTGAAGCGGCACGGAACGCCGGTATCACCGGAGCAGTTGAGCGGCCACAATTGCCTCACTTACGCCTATTCGAGCTCGCAGAACGACTGGCGCTTCAGGCGCAGGGGCGTGGAGAAGACGGTGCGGGTTGCGGGAAACCTGCAAGGCAACAACGGCGACATCCTGGTGAGCGCGGCCATCGAGGGGCTGGGGGTGGTATTGCAGCCGAGTTTCCTCGTTTACGAGGCGCTGCGGCAGAAATCGCTGGTGCGCATCCTGCCGGACTGGGAGGCCGACGAACTCTCCCTGTTCGCCGTCTATCCGCACCGGAAGTTCCTGCCGCCCAAGGTGCGCAGCTTCATCGATTTTCTGGCCGAGCGCTTCGGTCCGGAGCCGTATTGGGATTTCCACGACCAGCGGAAATGACGGCCGGCACCCTGAAGAAGCGCATCTCTATTGGCTCTGCGGGCTATTCGCTCCGGTTTGCGCGCGTCGATGAAGGCGCTCATTCCGGCCCCGGCTTACAGAATCGACGTGTAGTCGCCCGGCACCGGCCGCGGCCGCGCGGCCTTGCCCGTGCTCACCGTGCCTACGGTAAGGAAGCACAGCGGCCGTTCGTGCGCCTCGAGTGCGAACAACTGCCGCATCTGATTCGAATACAGCGCCTGGCCGCTGGAGAGGCCGGCGCCGAAGCCCATCGCGTGGGCGACGAGCAGCATGTTCTGAATCGCGCAGCCGGCGGAAATGATGCGCTCCTGCGGATGCGTCGCTCCCAGTTCCGGACTCAGTCGCGCCACGATCAATGCGAGGAAGGGCGCGCGGAACGCCTTGGAGCGCGCCTCCTGCTTCTGGATCTCGGTGGCCGTGGCATCGCGCTCGGCGAGCGCGTCGGCAAAGGCCTCTCCCAGCAGAGCGCGCCGCTCCGCCGGGATGATGACGATGCGCCAAGGGGTGAGCCGCCCGTGATCGGGCGCAGCTCCGGCCGCTGACAGTATCTGCTCGATCTGTGCGCTGTCCGGGCCCGGCTCGCCGACCCGCTTGGGCGAAACGTGGTGGCGTGTATGGATCAGCGTCAGCGCGGTGTCCAGCACTTCCTGGTCAATGTTCGTATCCATGTCGGTATATAGAGGCAATCTGCGGCTTGCTTGCCTGCGCGCGGAGTCAAAAAATCAGCCGGCGCGGGCTTTGCCCGCTTCCAGATCGACGAATTTGGCGCTGAGTTCGCCCAGCCGGCGGTAATAGCTGCTTTGCGCGCCAGCAATGACAGCAGAGGTGAACGGCCCTATCCAGCGGCCCAAATGCTCGTCCAGGAAGTGCTTGCGCAGGGCGCTCATTTGCCGCAGCGCTTCGGGCTCGCCGTTGCGCGCCGCTTCGTTCTGCCGGTAGGTGAGCAGATACAGAAACTCCAGTTCGACCGCGATATGGTCGGGCACTTCGCGAAAGTCCTGGCTCATGTCGAAGCCGGCCTGCTCGTAGAGTTTTTGCACCGCCATGGTGGAATCGCCCATGACGCTATTCTGTCCTTCGAGCCAGATCGAGCCGTAGGGCTTGGCCGCGATATGGTTGGGTCCGAGGAACAGGCGCGTGTAGTCGAGCAGCAGGGCCTCGGCGCTTTCGGCGGCGTAGTCCCGGCCCAGGGGCTCGGCCAGCGCCGCAAGCTGCGGTGCCAGGCGCGCCGCCGCGGCGTGCATCGAATCGAATACTTTCTCTTCGGCGAACTCCGGCCCCGGCTCGTAATAGCAGGCGGCGAGCAGGCGGCTCAGGTTTTCGCGGGCGATGCCCCGGTCGAGGTCGTAATCTTGCATTCTGCTTCCCGGAATGAAAAAGGGGCGGAACAATTCCGCCCCTAGTTTATTACACAACCACCCAAGCGATATCAGGTCCTGGCGCTGTACTTGCCGACGTAGTGCACGTTCGGGCGGGTGCCTTTGTTTTCCTGCAGGCGCATGGAGTTTTTTGTCTTCAGCTCCCTGGCGATGGCAGAATTCGCGTCGTCCTGGTCGCCGAAAATGCGCGCCTTGGACGGGCAGGCCTCGACGCAGGCCGGCTGCATGCCGTTGCTGGTGCGGTGATAGCACAGCGTGCACTTCTCCACCACGCCGCTCTTGCGCAGCGGCTGCACGTCGCCGGCGGCGAACCGGTTCAGCGCCGGCGTAGTCGCGCCCGCGCGCTTCACGGTTTCCGCGGCCGATCCGGTGCAGCCGGGGATCATTTCCGCCGTGTCCCCCCAGAAGGGCTGCGTGTCCTTGTCCTTGGCATTGAAACTGATCACGCTGTAAGTCTCGCCGTCCAGGCTCGTCGCATCCAGTTCGAGATTGCTGTACGGGCAAGATCCCTGGCAGGCCTGGCAGCCGATGCACAGCGCCGGGTCGTGCATGGTGATGCCTTCCGGCGTCTTGAACATGGCCTTCGGCGTGACCGGGCAATTCTCGACGCAGGGGGCTTCGCTGCAGTGGTTGCACAGCACCGGCAATACCGTGTGCAGCGTGTTGGGGAAACTGCCCTCGGTCTTCAG
>CAYNVY010000102.1:0-15579 GCA_964400745.1 uncultured Enterobacteriaceae bacterium
GAGCAGGGAGCAGGGGCCCCGCGCAGCGGGGATGCGACCGGCCGCGATTGCCGCCAGACGCCGACAGTGTTCACGATGGAATTGCAGCAAAGTATCGGAGGCGGCAGCATGAAGGGTATTGTTCTCGCGGGTGGATCGGGCACCCGCCTCTATCCGGTGACGCAAGCCGTATCCAAGCAGCTGCTGCCGATCTACGACAAGCCGATGATCTACTATCCGCTGGCTACGCTGATGCTGGCCGGCGTACGCGACATCCTGGTGATTTCCACGCCGGAGGATACGCCGCGCTTCGAGCAGTTGCTGGGCGACGGCTCGAAATGGGGAATCAAGATCGCTTACGCGGTGCAGCCCTCGCCCGACGGCATCGCGCAGGCTTTCACCATCGGCGCAGACTTCATCGGCGATCAGCGCTCGGCGCTTATCCTCGGCGACAATATTTTTCACGGCACCGACCTCGTGCACAATCTGCGCGCCGCGGTGGAGCGGCCCACCGGGGCCACGGCGTTCGCCTACGCGGTGCACGACCCGGAGCGCTACGGCGTGGTCGAGTTCGACCGGACGCGCAAAGTGCTCTCGATCGAGGAAAAGCCGCAGCAGCCCAAATCGCGCTATGCCGTGACCGGCTTGTACTTTTATGACCAACAGGTGGTGGACATCGCGCGCGCGCTCAAGCCCTCGGCGCGGGGCGAGCTGGAAATCACCGACCTGAACAAGGTCTATCTGGCGCAGGCGCAACTCAAGGTCGAGGTCATGGGGCGCGGCACGGCCTGGCTGGATACCGGCACGCATGAATCCCTGCTCGAAGCGTCCAACTTTATCCAGATCCTGGAGAAGCGGCAGGGGCTGAAGATCGCCTGTATCGAGGAAATCGCCTACCGCCTGAAGTACATCGACGCCGCACAGCTGGAACAACTCGCTGCGCCGATGCGCAAGAACGCCTACGGCCAGTACCTATTCAGCGTGCTGCACGATCAGGTGTTCTGATGCGCGTGGCCCAGACCGCGATTTCCGGCGTGCTGCTGATCGAGCCCAGGGTGTTTGCAGACGAACGCGGTTTCTTTTTCGAAAGCTTCAACGCGCGCGCTTTTGCGCAAGCGACCGGCATCGACGCGAAATTCGCGCAGGACAACCATTCGCGCTCGGTCAAGAACACCCTGCGCGGCCTGCACTACCAGATCCGGCAAGCTCAGGGAAAACTCGTGCGCGTGGTCGCGGGCGATACGTTCGACGTAGCCGTGGACCTGCGCCGCAAGTCGCCCAGCTTCGGCAAATGGGTGGGCAATCGCCTCTCCGCCGAAAACAAGCGCATGCTCTGGATCCCGGCGGGTTTTGCGCACGGCTTCCTCGTGCTCTCCGAATCCGCCGATCTGCTCTACAAGACCACCGACTATTGGGCGCCGCAGTACGAGCGTACCTTGCTCTGGAACGATCCCGAAATCGGCATCGCGTGGCCGCTTGCGGGCGCGCCCATACTCACGGCCAAGGATGGCGCGGGAAAACGATTGTCCGAAGCCGAAGTGTACGACGCAGGGTCCGACGCAGGGTTCGACGCAGGGTTCGACGAGAGGCTCGATTGAGCCGGATTCTGGTGACCGGCGTCAACGGCCAGCTCGGTTTCGAGTTGTCGCGCAGTCTGGCGCGTCGGGGCGAGGTCCTGGCGCTTGGTCGGGAGAGGATGGACCTGTCCAATCCGGATTCCATCCGTCGCGCCGTGCGCGAGATCGCGCCTGACTTGATCGTCAACGCCGCCGCCTACACTGCCGTAGACCAGGCGGAAACCGACACGGATCTGGCGCTGGCCGTCAACGGCGTCGCGCCGGGCATACTCGCCGAGGAAGCGAAGCGCCTGGGCGTCGCGCTGATCCATTACTCCACCGACTACGTGTTCGACGGCAGCAAGGCCGAACCTTATGTCGAGGACGACGCGACCTGCCCGATCAATGCCTACGGCCGCAGCAAGCTGGCGGGCGAGCAGGCCATCCGGGCCGTGGACGTGCCGCACCTGATTCTGCGCACCAGTTGGGTCTACAGCCTGCGCGGCAAAAATTTTCTGCTGACCATGCTGCGCCTAGCGCGCGAGCGCGATGAGTTGGCTGTCGTCAGCGATCAGATCGGCGCGCCCAACTGGAACTGCGCGCTGGCCCGGGCCACCAACAGCATCCTGTCGAAGCTCGGCTACGGGACGCCGGGTTTCATCGATGCCTGTGCCGGGCAGCGCGGCATCTACAATTTGACCGCTTCCGGGCATACCTCCTGGCACGGATTCGCCGCGGCGATTTTCGAGCGTGCCGCAGTCGAGCGTGCCGCAGTCGAGCGTGCTGCGAGCCCGGAGATTCACTTGCTTGAGCGTGTGCCACGGCTCAAACCCATCTCCACCGAACAATACCCGCTGCCCGCGCGCCGGCCGCTCTACTCGGTGCTTTCAAACGCCAAGCTGCAGCGCGCTTTCGGCGTGGCGATGCCGGATTGGGAAGCGAGTTTGGCGGAGTGCCTTAGCGCCAGCAACTAGGCGCCCCAAGTTCGCTTTTTCGGCGCTTGCAGCGAGACTGATTCTCAAGTCCGTGTGGTTCACGACTTGCCCTAACCTGCCCCCCAAATATGCGCCAATTCTGCGGACGGGCGCATTTGAAATGCGCAGGAAATCTTGCTAATCTGACCCCTACGAGTGCGTGCCAAAAACTTGTACGGGAGCGCGGATGCCGCTCGATGTGCCACTGGCTAGCGTGCATGTCATCTGGGCTCTTGGCGTCATCAGCCAGCTCAAGCGCATCCCTTTTTCCGCGGAACTCGTAGAACAACAGTTTCCGCCGCCGCATTCCGCGTCAACTTTGCTGCAGGCGGCCGAGGCGCTGGGACTGAAAGCCGAACGGCATCCAGGCGCCGCAAGCGAAATCCGGCGCCTGCCCCTGCCCTGCATCGCCTTGCTCCGCTCGCCGGCGCCCGACGCTGGGCGCGCAAGCCAAGCCGGCGCGCAATCGGCTGCGAATCCGATCGAAGTCGAATCCGGGCACGCTTTGGCGCTGGTGGTCGAAGCCGACGCAGAGCGCGTGGTGCTGCTCGAGCCGGGCGCCGCAGACCGCGCGACCTTGACCGCGGAGAATTTCAATCGCCGCTACGCCGGCGAATTGTTTCTGTTTTCGAAACAGGCCGAACCGCCGTCGGATGCGGACGCCGCCTCGCTGAAGCAGAAGTCCTTCGGCTTTTCCTGGTTCGTGCCGGCCCTGCTGCAGCACAAGGTCATCTGGTATGAAGTGCTGCTTGCCTCGCTCGTCATCCAGGGCCTGGCCTTGCTGACGCCGCTGCTGACGCAAAGCGTGATCGACAAGGTGATCGTGCATCAGACTGTGAACACCCTGATCGTGATCGGCGTCGCACTCGGGGTGTGCCTCCTGTTCAACGCCGGCATGGGCTGGTTGCGGCAGTACCTGGTGCTGCATACCGGAACCCGGGTCGACGCGGTGCTCGGCACGCAGGTGTTCGAGCACCTGCTCAAGCTGCCGCCGCGCTACTACGAGTCCCGGCCGACGGGCGTGGTGGTGGCGCGCCTGCACGGCGTGGAGACCATACGCGAGTTCGTCTCCGGCGCCGCGGTCACTCTCCTGCTCGATTTGCCGTTCCTGGGGATATTTCTGGCGGTGATGTTCAGCTACAGCGTGTTTCTGTCGCTGATCACGCTGGCGATCCTCGCTGTCATCGTGCTGCTGAGCCTCGCCGTCGTGCCGTTCATCCGCGAGCGGGTGAACGAGCAGTTCCTTCAAGGCGCGCGCAATCAGGCCTTCGTCACCGAATACGTCGCGGGAATGGAGACGGTGAAGTCCCTGCAAATGGAGCCGCAGCTCAAGGCCAGATACGCCGATTATCTGGCGAGCTATCTGCGCGCGAGCTTCAACACGCGCCAGCTCTCCAATACCTACAACGCCGCAGCCAACGCGCTGGAGCAGTTGCTGACCCTGCTGATCCTGATCGTCGGCGCCTGGATCGTGATGAAGAACGAAGGTTTCACCATCGGCATGCTGGTCGCGTTCCAGATGTTCGCCGGGCGCATGTCGCAGCCCATGTTGAGGCTGGTCGGTTTGTGGCAGGAGTTCCAGCAGGCGGCGATCGCGGTGAAGCGCCTGGGCGACATAATGAACGCTCCGGTCGAACCCTACTCCGCCATCCCGGCGAGCGACAACGCCGGGCTCGGCAGCGTGGAACTGGTCGATTTGAGCTTCCGCTACGGCGACAACCGGCCCTACCTGTATCAGCATTTCGACCTCGCGTTGCAACCCGGCGCCTGCGTCGCCTTGATGGGGCCCTCGGGCAGCGGCAAGAGCACGCTGGCGAAACTGCTGCAAGGCTTTTATCCGCCCACCGGCGGTCAGATCAGGATAGACGGTCGCGACATCCGGCACCTGTCGGCGAACGAACTGCGCAGCTACTTCGGCGTGGTGCCGCAGGAAACGGTGCTGTTTTCCGGATCAGTGTACGAGAACCTGCTCAGCGCCAATCCGTACGCCACGTTCGGGCAGATCGTCCAGGCATGCAAATGGGCCGAAATCCACGACACCATAGAGCAACTCCCGCAAGGCTATCAGCAACACATAGGCGAGCACGGCGCCGGATTGTCCGGCGGGCAGAAGCAGCGCCTCGCGATCGCGCGGGCGCTGCTCAAGCGGCCGAAGATCCTGATCTTCGACGAAGCCGCCAGCAGCCTGGACCATCCCACCGCGGAGCAGTTCGCGCGCACGATCAATCAGCTCAAGGGCAAGGTGACGATATTGTTCATCACACATCAGCTGCCGCAGGGCTTGGAGGTGGATGAGGTCGTGAGGCTGGGAGGAGGAGAAGCGTAGATGAGCGAACTTATCTTGCACTTGGGGATGGCATGACTGGATTGATCGTCTTGGGACTGTTCTTGCTCTACGTCGCCGTAGCGATGGGACTTACGGTTCGAGCAAGAGGTCGGTGGAAATTGCTCGTGATGGCCGTATTCATCCTAATTCCTACCTGGGACATAATTCCTGGCAAGATTGCGCTCGCTCACTATTGCGAACGGGAAGGCGGAATCAAGGTGTATCGCTCGGTGGAGGGTGTGGAGGGGTTCTTGATAAGAGGTGGCACAGCGTATGAAGAGTACTTTAGTCGCTTTGGCTACAAGTACATCGAAATCGTAAAAGAGAAACGCGATCCAAGAAATGGCCAATACAATGGAACCGAGTATGTTCGCGTAACGTTGCGTGAAGACGGAAAGTTAAGCGAGGAGAAAGTCGAAAGACCAGCTAGCAGGTACGAACTTAAGAGCTATCAAAACTTCGACACCTATATTTCCCCTTGGGGAATAACATTGTTTAGTGCCTCTATTGTAGATTCAAAAACTGGAGAGATTATCGCGGTCGATAAGCGCTTTGGTTGGCATGGTGGTTGGCTTCGCCAGGTAAATCGACCAATTTTAGGCAGTGGGGGAGAGTGCGAGCGGGTCGATGATTCGTACGCGAGCATTTTCCTCCGAACTCTTGCTCCTACTAAAGAAATCAAGCGGAAGAAATGACATGAACAGCGTCCGCACAACATTTCAAAGTGCGTTAATGGCTCAAGCGGTATATGGGTCATTCTCCGTGGACAATGGCACAACGATCTACGATCAGGTGAGCCTTAACGAAGCGCTGAAGGATGCATCCAAGAGCGATAAAGCTGAATTCACCTTACAACAAGCCGCCAACTTCACAGGCGTCCAAGGCTACATCCTACGCAGTTTCACCTCCGACGCATCAACTGGCTTTGAGGCAGCGCTATTCGAAAGCCGTATCGAGCCAGGCAAGTTTACATTGGCCATCCGCGGTACCGCCGGTCTCGCGGATATTGTCGGAGCGGATATATTCGGGGTGGTCGCGCAAGGGCAGGCGGCGGCGCAGTCACTCTCGCTTTATCGGTACTACAAGCGACTCATCACTCCGCAAGGGGCCGCTGTTCAGTACTCGCAGGCGGAAATCGAAATGCTCGCAGCGGTGACCAACCGCAAGTACGACGGATATGGCATCGAGTTTCTCAGGACATATCGCGATTTTCAGCAGACCAGTGCCAGTCTAAGCAAGGGCTTGCGAAACGATTCTGGCCTTGGGCGGCTGAGTCCGGACGCCATGCTTGACGTGACGGGTCACAGCCTAGGCGGACATCTGGCCCAGGTATTCGGCGCACTGTTCTTCCCGGAGCGGATCGATCGCATTTATACGTACAACGGCGCGGGACTTGGAGGTTCGGTGTACCGCATCGGCAAAAAAGTCCTGAGCGACCGCAGCATCGATCTGAGCACCAAGAGTACCAATATAGTCGCGGCGGAAGGTCTCACGCTCACTGCGGCGGCCGGATACAAATTTGGCCCCATTCAACGGCTGGCGATCGAGGAGGGCGTTCTCACAGACAATCACTCCATTGCCAATGTCACCGATTCACTTGCGCTTTACGCCTTGCTGGGCGATTTGTCGCCGAATATGTCTGTGGACAACTTCAACGCAATTGCTCGCGCTGCGTCAAATGAAACAAGAACCAGCTACGAAGCAACGCTTGATGCCATACGTCGAATATTTCTTGGTGGGAACGTCCTCCCCACGCAACGAAGCTTCCGCGACGACATGGCGGGACGGGACGAACTCTACAAGAACATCGATGAAGTACAAAGGAATGACGGTTTCAATACCTTTGTCGCCGCAGGCGGCCATTCGAATGCCATTGCGTCTTTGGCAAACGCGGGGAATTCGGCCGGTCTCGCGGCTGATGCAGCGAATGGCGTGGCGTATCGATACGCCTTAAAGCATTTGAACCCGTTTGCCCTGATCGGATTCGACTATACGCAATACAACCAAAGCGGCGAACTCGATCTACACGATTCGGCGACGGGTCAGGGTGCAATAAGCAAAGAATGGCTGAAAGACCGCGCCCAATTCCTAACCTGGAAAATTCAAAAGAACACAAACGACATCGCCGACGATGTCGCGATCCGGCGCAAGGACAACGGCGCCGAGAGTTACCTCTATACCGACAAGACGCTGAAGAATAGCCAGGGGCAGGATTACAGCATCCGAGTCACGGGGGGCAACGGCGCGCAGCAGATCAACATCAGTTTCGCCGGCGACCAGGGCGACGCATTGTCGGGCGGGAACTATGCCGATCGCCTGTATGGCGCCAAAGGAAAAGACACGCTCACAGGCGGCGAGGGCAACGATTACCTCGAAGGCGGGGCGGAGGAGGATACGCTCAGAGGCGATGCCGGCGACGACACCTTGATCGGCGGCAAGGGCAACGATGTGCTGCAGGGCGGCGGCGGGAACGACCTCTACGTCATTCGCGCCGGCGATGGCACAGACAGAATCCTCGATCACCAAGGTAGCAATACCGTCGTCTATGAAGACGCGAGCGGCCGGCGCACCGTTCTCGGCGTCACCGCGTTTGCCGTCGCTGGACTGGCCAACACCTGGAGCGGTCACCTTTCCAGCGGAGGAACGGTGAGTCTTACCCAGAACTCGCCCTTGACCGCGACCCTGCCCGATGGCACGCAAATCATCCTCGACGGCTATGAAGACGGTGATTTCGGCATCCATCTGCAGACGCCGAATCAGGACAGTCCGGTATTCACGCGGGAAATACTTGGCGATCTGGTTCCGGTAGAGTTTGGAGAGCCCGTACATCACTATGAGTACGATGATCTGGGCAATGTAATCGCCGCACCGGGGGAGTTTGGCGAAGGATCCGAGGATCATCTATGGGGGAGCGAGGGCAACGATTTGATTGCCACCGGCTCAGGCGCGGACACCGTGATCGCAAGAGGCGGCGATGACCGAATAGTCGCAAGCGGTCCCCACGACTATCTCGATGGCGGCGACGGAGATGATCTGATCGAAGGGGGCATGGATAGTATGGCCGCCGACAATCACAGTCAGGAAATGCTCGTCGGCGGTCGGGGCGATGACCGGCTCTACGCGAACAGGGAGGCTGAACTTTCCGAGGGCATTATTGCCGGACCACCCTTTGACGAATTTCTCAGAGTCAACGGTACGGTATTGATCAGCGGGGATGGTGACGATATCGCGGTCGGAACCGACTTCTGGGATGTGCTGTACGGCGGAATGGGCAAGGACGTGCTCGCCGGTGGCGGCGACAACGACACGCTCAGTGGCGACAAAGACGTCGAGTTGATCGTCATCAATCCGAACTACGCCGGAGCCCAAAGATCCAGGATCGCAGAATATCCTATCGTTCTTGACATTGCCGGAGGCGACGACGACATCCTCTTCGGCGGCAACGGCGACGACTGGGTCTACGGCAACGGCGGCGACGATTGGATGTCGGGCGGGGAAGGTCACGACAATCTCATCGGCGGTCTTGGATCGGATACCTTGTTCGGCGACGGCGGAAGCGATTACCTCTCCGCGGCAAGTCGACTGTTTGACTCCGCGCCGTCCGACTACGACGTGCTGGACGGCGGCGACGGGCACGACGGTTTGTACGGCGGGGCCGGATTCAATCTGATGTTCGGCGGCGCAGGCAATGATTCTTTTCAGAACGGAACCGGTTACACCTTCGCCTACGGCGGCGAAGGGGATGACGAATTCTCGGGATTTGGTTCGGGATATAGCGAAATCTACGGTGAAGCGGGTAACGATATCCTGCGCGCGGTGCGTTGCGCGAGCTATCTCGACGGCGGCGATGGCGCTGATCTGCTCGTTGGTGGAGATGGCGCGGATGTCCTAATCGGCGGGGCGGGCAACGATATCTTCGAGGCATTTCGAAACGATGTCCTCGAAGGCGGCGCCGGTGACGATGTGTTCAAGTTTCGCCTGGGTGGGGGCACCAACACCCTCATCGATACCGAAGGCGACAACCAGATCGCTCTCTATTCCTTCGAAATCTCCAACTGGGTTCCGCAAGAAATTTCTCGGGAAAGCATTCAGCTGGGTTTCGCAGAAGAGCAATACCGGATCAGTTACGGCGACCGCGGCGACCGCATTCTGCTGGGCGCCGACGAATTCGCCTCGCTGCAGGGGCTGACACTGAGGCACCTGAGCGGGTATGAATATGTACAACCCGAGGACGAGGACGCCGATGCCATCCAAGTCGAAGTGTTTACCGACGACTTTGTCTTGTTCTCTGATCTCGATTTGCAGCGGCTCGGGAGCGACGGCGACGACTATCTCGATGGCGACGCTGCATTCAAGACAACGCTAGACGGCAAGGCCGGCGACGACTTTCTGCTTGGAACTTCCGCTAGCGATACGCTGATCGGCGGATCCGGCAACGACCTCCTGCTCGGCGGCGCCGGCGACGATAGCTATCTTTTCGGACCGGGGTCCGGGCACGACGTCGTGAGCGACGTCGATGCCACGCCGAACAACATCGACACCGTCGTCCTCGGCGAAGGCATTACCCCGGGCGACGTGTCGGTGCTGCGCAGCGCCGGCAGATTGACCCTCGCCTTCGCCGGCAGCGCCGACCGTCTGGACCTGCAGTGGCAGCCGGAGGAAGGCGAGATGATCGAGCGCGTGCAGTTCGCCGACGGCACACTCTGGGACGGCAACCGGCTGGAGAGCCAGGCGGTGCCTGATCCGCAGGCCGATGCGGGGGACGGCCTGGACGTTAGCGGCGGTGTGGCGGCCGGCGATGGCGGGAGCGCAGGAACTTCGGCGGGCGGTGGCGGGAATCAATCCGGTGAAGCCGGCGCCGCGTCGACGGGTGCTGCGGCACCGCCTGAGTCTGTCGCCACGGCTCCGCGGCCCGATTCCAATCCCGTCACAACTGAGGGGGACAGCGCCCCTGCTCTTGCTGCGTCAGTCGCCGGCGAGGTGTCGCTTGCTCCGGCTGCACCGCCGCAATCGGACACAGGCTTTGCGTCCGCTTCCTCACCGCCGGTGGAGTCGGGCGGATCGGTTGCTGCGCCAGCTTCGTTGGACAAGGCTCTTGCATCATCCGCACCGACTCTCGCGCAGACGGAACGCGCTTCCGCTACGTCGACCGCAGCGGAACCGAGGCTAGGTGCGACATCGCCGACTGCAGCGGGAAGCGGGCTTTCCCCATCGCATGCCGAATCGGGAGAGGGGGGCGAGGCGAGGGGCCAGACTGCGGCGCCCATGCCGGCCGCGCAGGAAACCTTTGCCGCAGCGCTGCGCCAACTCGCCGCCACCGAGGCGACTGCCGCGACGGCGCAATCGCGCGCGAGCGCAAGGCCGATTGACAGCTTCGACGCGCCATATGCACCGGCACAGCCGGCGAGCGCCCCTAGCGCGGCTTCAACCGTCCCCGCAACGCAAGCCTCCCAACCCAGCCTGCAGACCTGGCTAGACAACTGGCTGGGGCCGAGCGCGCGCGCAGGCGCCGGCAGCAGCGCCGGCAGTAACGGCGGCAACAGCGGCAGCGTGCGCGACGCGGTGAATTCCCTGCCGCCCGCCAGCGCCGGTCAGCCTGCGAGCGTGGAGGATTCCGCGCCGCCGAACCCCTCCAATGACACGCCGGATTCGCAGCCGACGGAAACGCTCACGCCGGAGCAAATCACCCAACGCTACGAAGACATCGAGCGCTGGCTGGCCGCCAATCCGGGGATCGAACAGGGCATCGCCGGCGCGAGCGGTTCTTTGCCGCAGAGAAATCTGTTCGCGAGCTTGAGCGGAGGCTACACGCGCGACGCGGGAACGATATCGATGCCCAGGTTCGGCGAAACGCCCGGAATGAACGCCATCGCCGGCAACACGCTGCAACCCCTGCGCGGCATCAAAGAGGGATACACCTTGCTTGGCGTGGTATAGGCATGAAGACCGAGAACAGCACAAGCTGTCCAGCACCGGGTCAATTCGAGCGCAGCGAAAGCTCTGCCTCTTGATCGACTGATCCATGCACCCGTCCACCCGCTTCGCCTCCGACTGCCTGCAACTGCGCGATCAGGAGCCATCGCCGCTGCCTCGCGCGGCGCTGTACGGCACGCTCGCATTGCTAGCTACCCTCCTCCTCTGGGCCTATTTCGCGCCGCTGGACATCATCGCGGTCGCGACCGGCAAGGTCATCCCGCAGGGCTATCTGCAGATCGTGCAGCCGACCGAGTCCGGCGTGATCAAGGAAATCCTGGTGAGCGAAGGCGCTAGGGTCAAGGCCGGTCAGGTGCTGGCGCGCATGGATGCGCGCGTGTCGGATGCAGACAGCCGGCAACTGCAGAACGAGCTGAAGCTCAAACGATTGCAGCTGCGGCGCATCGGTGCCGAACTCGGCGGAGCGCCCTGGCGGCGGACCGCCGACGATCCGATCGAACTCCTTACTCAAGTCGAGGCGCAGCTCAACGCGCGCCGCCAGGCGCACACCGGCGCGCTTGAAATCGAACGCGCGATCCTGATCAAGACCGAGCAGGACCTAAAAAGTGCGCAGGAGGTCGAAGCCAAGCTGAAGAAGACCATACCGCTATTCATCCAGCACGAAGCCGCCTACGATCAACTGGTCAAGGACGGTTTCGCCGGAAAGCTGATGCACCTGGAAAAGCAGCGCGACCGCATCGAGAAAGAGCAGGACCTGCTCGCGCAGCAGTTCAACATTTCCAGCCTCAAGGCGACCATCAGCCAGGTGAACAAGCGCATTTTGCAGATCACCTCGAGCTATCACCAGCAACTGCAGAACGAGCGCGTCGAGGCCGAAGCGCAGTATCACAAGCTGCAGCAGGACTGGGAAAAGCAATCGCACCGCCATGCGCTGCTCGAGCTGAAAGCGCCGCAGGACGGCATCGTGAAAGACCTCGCGACGCATACCCTGGGCAGCGTGGTCGCCCCCGGCACCGTGGTGATGACCCTGGTCCCGGACGGCGACGGACTGCTGGCCGAAGTGTGGGTGACGCACCTCGATGCCGGCCTGGTCGAGCCCGGGCAGGCGGCCAAGCTGAAACTCACCGCCTACCCGTTCCAGCAATACGGCATGCTCGAAGGCCGCGTGCGCCAGATCAGCCCCGACGCCAGCGAATCGGCCGACCAAAAGAACGCCAGGAGCAGCGGCGTACAAGACCAGCCGGCGTCGAGTTTTCGCGCCCTGATCGAACTGTCCGAGCCGGCGCTCCAGGCGCAGGGAAAGCGCTACCGCCTGTCCCCCGGCATGCAACTCAACGCCGAAATCCACCTCGGAACGCGCACTGTGCTGCAATACCTGCTGTCGCCGGTGCAAAAAACCCTGCATGAGGCCGGGCGCGAGCGATAGATTCGAGCGTGAGGCATTTCTACTCGGACTTGAATCTTTGCGCGCGGCCCGGTGGCGCTTACGCCGCGAGACGCATAAGCGAGGCGTTCATGCGCACGACGACATCGTCCCATGGCACGAAAACCAGATCGCTTGCATCCTTTTCGATCAAGCCATGCTCGATGAGCCGTCGCACATCGGCGTGGACGTTGCTGTAATTCCTGCGCATCATCTTTGCCAGCGCGCGGATGGAGAGCGGCCCGGCTTTCTTGAGCACCTGCAGCAATTCCATACGCTTGGGCGACAGCTCAGAGACCAGTTGTGCGGGCGTGGAGAACGAAAGCTCGAAATCGGCTTCATGCATTTTCTGCCCGGCATCGGCCCGGCGCGCCAGATCCTTTCCGTCTCGGAAAAACCCGTCGAGGGATTGAACGCCGACAATCGCTTTCATGACTTCACCTCCTGCAATATTCGTTGCACCTCAGCCTGAAAATCGTCCATCAACATCTCTAGCGACACGAAAGCATAGGCGGACTCTCGACCCATGAAATGGCGATGATCGCCTTTGCCGCGCTCGTTGTCGTAGCGCAAGATGCATTCGCCATCAACGATAAGGGCAAGGCTGTACTTGTATCCGTGAGCGCAGCCTGGAATAGCCTGCGGTACAGCCCAGATACTCTCCTGGACAGCGACACTGCCAAGCACCAGCTTTCTGTTGCGAACGCGACGTGCTTTCATCATATTGCATTATAGGCAATATACCTATGCTGTCAAACATTGCGCCACCTTCCGCTCCCACGCCCAGGCGTGTTCGATAATCTGCGAGTCATGCAGTATGAGCACCGTCAATTTCAGCATTCCGGAGGACATCAAGCTGAGCATGTCCTATCATGCGACCTGGCAAAGAGGGACGGGGAGAGGGGGTGTTCGCGACGCTGTGATGCAATTTCTCAATGCCCTATTAAACCAGTATAATGTGCCAAATTGTGATCAAATTGGAATTGAATAACGGGGTAGCAGCAATGGATACCTTATTGGCAGAAGCATCGATTGGCATCACCGAGCTCAAGAAGAACCCGTCCGCGGTAATCCGCAATGCAGGGAATTCGCCGGTCGTGATTCTGAACCACAACCGCCCTACCGCTTATCTGGTGCCGGCGCAACGCTACGAAGCGATGATGGACGTCCTCGACGATCTGGCGCTGACCGAAATCATCAAAGAACGGCTTCAGCACCTCGATGATGCGGAAGAGGCGTCCATCGAAGAACTCGAACGCGTCGCCCATGCCAAGGCATCAACTAAAATTTCTACCCGCCGCTCGTAAAGAGTGGGACAAACTGGACGGAAGCGTCCAGCTTCAGTTTCTCAAGGTGCTCAAACGCCGACTGGATGAGCCGCGCATCCCGAAGTCGGCTCTGGCCGGCATGGCCGACTGCTACAAAATCAAATTGCGCGACCTGGGCTATCGGCTGGTTTATCGGGTCGATAGCGGCGAAGTCGTAATCGTCGTGCTCGGCGTCGGCAGGCGCGAGCGCAGCGAAGTCTATGCAATTGCCGGAAAGCGCGTGAAGGATTCGTTGCCGGGAGAATATTGAGCATTGCCAAATCGCATGCGAGCTTCGCGAACAATCTCCCCCTCACCCCACCTCTTCGGGTGGTTCCGCCCTTCGGGCTTGCACCGCCCCCTCACCCCAGCCCTCTCCCCCGTTCCGGGGGCGAGGGGGAACACCCCAATAGCAGCGTGGGCCGGTGCAAGCCCGAAGGGCGGGGCCGCTTCTGTTGACACTCCAGCCTCTCGATCATCACAATCGCTTTGTTGAGAGTTTCAACTATCAACGCGGCGCACAGTATGAACACCGTCAATTTCAACGTTCCGTAGGACGTCAGGTTGATCCTGTCCTATCATGCGACCTGGCAAAGAGGGCAGGCGTTTGCAGCATGTGCGCCAACTGGCTTTGCGATAGACCGGGGCAGATACGCATCTGACCCAACAGCAGCGAAAGGCACTCCGCAATGAAAGCAGTCATCCTCGCCGGCGGTTTGGGCACGCGCATCAGCGAAGAGTCGCACCTGAAGCCCAAGCCGATGATCGAAATCGGCGGCAAGCCGATTTTGTGGCACATCATGAAGATATACTCCCACTACGGGATCAACGACTTCGTCATTTGCCTCGGCTACCGGGGTTACGTCATCAAGGAATACTTCGCCAATTATTTTCTGCACACGTCTGACGTCACCTTCGACATGGCGCAGAACAAAATGGAAGTGCACGAGCGCTACGCCGAACCCTGGCGCGTGACGCTGATCGAAACCGGGGAAGAGACGCTCACCGGCGGTAGGCTGAAGCGCGTGCGCGAGCATGTGGGCAAGGAAACGTTCTGCTTCACCTACGGCGACGGCGTGACCGACCTCGATATCGGTGCAGTGATCGCGTTTCATCGCGGCCACGGCAAGAAAGCCACGCTCACCGCGATTCAGCCACCGGGGCGCTACGGTTCGCTCAAGCTGGAGGGCGAGGCGGTACGCAGCTTTCGAGAAAAGCCCGAAGACGCCTGGATCAACGGCGGCTTTTTCGTGCTCGAGCCCACTGTGTTCGACTACATACAGGGCGATCGGACCAGTTGGGAAGAGCAACCGTTGCAGCAATTGGCAACCGAGGGCGAGTTAATGTCCTATCGCCACACCGGTTTCTGGCAGCCGATGGACACGCTGCGCGACAAGAACAACTTGGAACATCTGTGGGACACCGCGCCGCCGTGGAAGGTATGGAAGTGATAAATTTCCGATCGAAGAGTCCGGCCGTCGTACCCTTTGAATGCTTGGCAGGCGCCAGGCAATACGCCCGCAATAACCTGAAGATCCGCGCCAGAGCTTGTTCTGCGGGCAGTTTGCCTCTGCGCTCGGCCGGTAGCTGAGCCACAGCGTGAGAGCGAAAAGTCCGGTGGTGATCAATCCGCAGACGAAACTATTCGGCGACACCTACCGCGGCCGCCGCGTGCTGCTGACCGGCCACACCGGTTTCAAAGGCAGTTGGCTTGCGCTGTGGTTGAAGGAACTCGGCGCCGAGGTCACAGGCCTCGCGCTCGCGCCCGACACCTCGCCCTGCCACTGGGATCTGCTGGCGCTAGCCATCAATGAACATCGCCTCGATATACGCGATGAGCGCGCCATGGCACGCATCGTCGCCGACACAAAGCCGGAGATCGTGCTGCATCTCGCGGCGCAGCCGCTGGTGCGGCGCTCTTACCGCGAGCCGCTCGCCACCTGGTCCACCAACGTCATGGGCACGGCCAACCTGCTCGACGCCTGCCGCCACACGGCGAGCGTGCGCGCCATCGTCGTGGTAACAAGCGACAAGTGCTACGAAAACCAGGAGTGGTCGCGCGGTTACCGCGAGACCGACC
>CAYNVY010000103.1:0-3333 GCA_964400745.1 uncultured Enterobacteriaceae bacterium
GAGCGAGAAAGCGCGCAAAGCGGCGCAGTCGGCCAAGCTGCCCAAATCCTACTGTTGCTTGGACGATATCATCGCGGCCAACAAGACCGGCTATTTCCCCTATACGCCGGCGACCAACCTGCTCTACGGCCTGCGCGAGGCGATAGCCATGCTGCGGGAAGAAGGCTTGCCCGGCGTGTTCGCCCGCCATGCGCGCCATGCCGAAGCGACGCGGCGCGCGGTGCGCGCCTGGGGCCTGGAAATTCTCTGCGCCAACGCCGAGGAATACAGCAATACCCTCACGGCGGTGATGATGCCCGCGGGCCACGACGCCGACGCACTCAGGAAAACCATACTCGAAGCCTACGACATGTCGCTGGGCACGGGGCTGGGCCGGCTCGCAGGCAAGATATTCCGCATCGGCCACCTGGGCGATTTCAACGACCTGACGCTCATGGGCACGCTCGCCGGCGTCGAAATGGGATTGGCTCTGGCCAAAGTCCCGCACAATCAGGGCGGCACGGCGGCGGCAATGGCTTATCTCACCGAAGCAGCGGCAGGCGCGAAGCCCAAGGCTGCATGAATCCATGAAGTGCCGGGACACCAGGCAACGTAGTTTCAAATCCAAACCGAGGAGATAATCATGATTCAGCTATCGCGCAAGTTGTCGAACAAGACCCGCCTGCTGCCGTTTTGCGCGGCTGCACTGGGCATCGCACTCATCTCACCCGCCCAGGCCTGGGAACCGACCAAGCCGGTGGAAGTCATCGTTCCTGCGGGCGCGGGCGGCGCCTCCGACCAGATGGCGCGCACCATCCAGGGCATCGTGGTCAAGCACCAACTGATGAAAATGCCGATGCTGGTGATGAACAAATCGGGTGCCAGCGGCGCCGAGGGCATCATGGACGTCAAAGGCGCGAAAGGCGACCCGCATAAGCTGATGGTCGCGTTTTCCGCCATCTACACGCTGCCGATCGCGGTCAACCTGCCGTTCAACTGGCGCGACCTGAACCCGATCGCGATGATCGCGCTGGACGAGTTCCTTCTTTGGGTCAACTCCGAAACCGCATACAAGACGCCGAAGGAATTTCTCGCCGCCGCGAAAGCCGCGGGCCCGGGCACGTTCAAGATGGGCGGAACCGGCGCCAAACGCGAGGACCACATCATCACCGTCGCGCTGGACAAGATGGCAGGCGCGCAATTCACCTACATCCCGTACAAGAGCGGCGGCGAAGCGGCGACCCAGCTCGTGGGCAAGCACACCGACGCCAACGTCAACAACCCGAGCGAGAACATCGCACAGTGGCGCGCCGGCCAGGTGCGCGCCCTTTGCGTGTTCTCCGAACAGCGCATGGTGTACAAGGACAAGGTCACCAAGGACCAGTCCTGGGCCGACATCCCCACCTGCAAGGAATCGGGCGTCGACGTGCAGTACCAGATGCTGCGCGCCTTCTTCCTGCCCGGCGGCACCTCCAAGGAGCAGGTCGCTTACTACGCCGACCTGTTGAAAAAGATCATCGCCACCCCGGAATGGAAAGAGTACATCGCGAAGCAGGCGCTCAAGGACAGCTACCTCACCGGGGCTGATTTCGTGAAATTCCTGGAAAAGGACGAGGCCTTCCACACCAAGCTGATGCAGGAAGCCGGGTTCGCCAGCAAGAAATGAGCATGGCACAGGATCAAACCCCGGAACGCGCGCATCGCGGCGGCCTGTCGCACGGCGCCGTGGATGCGCTGGTCGCCCTCGTCATCTTCCTCATCGGCGTGGTGATGATGCTCGACAATTACAAGATCGGGGCTGGATGGGCCTCCGACGGTCCGGAGTCGGGATACTTTCCGTTCCGCATCGGCGCGATTCTGTGCATAGCGAGCATCGTGGTGTTTCTGCGCACGCTGTTCGGCAAGGCGGGCGAGCGCAAGGTCTTCGTCTCCTGGGTGCGCTTTCGGCTGGTGCTGATGGTGCTGCTGCCGACGGCCGTGTACGTGCTGGCCATCCAACTCACCGGAATCTATGTCGCCTCTGCCGTCTTCATCGCCGCGTTCATGCGCGTGATGGACAAGTACAGCTGGCTGAAAGCCGTGCTGGTCGGTGTCGGCGTGAGCGTGACCATGTTCTGGATGTTCGAAGTCCAGTTCATGGTGCCATTGCCCAAAGGGCCGATCGAAGCCCTGTTCGGCTACTGACACGAAGCGGCTATTTCAGAATTGCCGAAATAGGCCCCGCTTAGGAGAGTACGAGGGGATACGCCCCGCAGGAAATCCCCTCGGGGGATATCCCCTCGTTTTGAAACGAGCTTTAAGGGCTGTCGACAGTCCCTGCGCTGGAGGATCGTCAAGTGGAAGAGCTGGGCGCATTATTTCAGGGGTTTGCTCTCGCGCTGACCTGGTACAACATCGGCATGATGACCATAGGCATCGTGCTCGGCATCGTCATCGGTGTCCTGCCCGGCCTGGGCGGCCCGAACGGCGTGGCGATCCTGCTGCCGCTCACCTTCACCATGCCGCCTACCTCTGCCATCATCATGCTCTCCTGCATCTATTGGGGAACACTGTTCGCCGGGGCCATTACCTCGGTCCTGTTCAATATTCCCGGGGAAACGCATTCGGTCGCCACGACCTTCGACGGCTACCCGATGGCGCAGCAGGGGCGGGCGGGCGAGGCGCTTACCGCTTCGTTTACGGGATCTTTCATCGGCGCCTTCGTCGCCGTGCTGCTGATCACGTTTCTGGCGCCGCTGGTGGCCAAATTCGCGCTGAAATTCGGACCGCCGGAATTCTTCGCCGTCTACCTGCTCACCTTCTGCAGCTTCGTCGGCACCGGCAAGGATCCGTTCAAGACCATCATCGCCATGATGCTCGGCTTCGGCCTCGCGGCGATCGGGATGGATACGGTGAGCGGCGAGCTGCGCATGACTTTCGGCTGGTCGGAGCTGCTGCGCGGCGTGGACTTCCTGATCGTGGTGATCGGCCTGTTCGGCGTCGGCGAAATCCTGATCAGCATGGAGGAAGGCCTGGCGTTTGAGGGCAAGGCCGCGAAGATCAACATGAAAGTGGTGCTGGAAACCTGGAAGAAGCTGCCCCGGTACTGGCTGACGCTGATCCGCAGCGCCGCCATCGGCTGCTGGATGGGGATCACGCCCGGCGGCGCCACCGCCGCATCCTTCATGGGTTACGGCATCGCCAAGCGCTTTTCGCCGAATGCCGACAAGTTCGGCACCGGTGAACTGGAGGGCGTCATCGCTCCGGAAACCGCGGCGCACGCCTCCGGCACCGCCGCGCTGCTGCCGATGCTGGCGCTGGGCATTCCCGGCTCAGCCACGGCCGCCGTGCTTCTGGGCGGGCTGATGATCTGGG
>CAYNVY010000103.1:3343-10857 GCA_964400745.1 uncultured Enterobacteriaceae bacterium
CTGGGGACTGCAGCCCGGACCGCTACTGTTCGTGGAGCAGAAGGACTTCGTCTGGGGCCTGATCGCCAGCATGTACCTGTCCAACATCGCCGGGCTGATCATCGTATTGACCACGGTGCCCCTGTTCGCCGCGATCCTGCGCATTCCGTTTTCCATCATCGCGCCCATTATCATCGTGGTCTGCGCCGTCGGCGCCTATTCCGTCCACAGCGCCATGCTCGACATCTGGTTCATGCTGCTGTTCGGCGTCGTCGGCTATGTGCTGAAGAAGCTGGACTATCCGCTCGCTCCGCTGGTGCTGTCGCTGGTGCTGGGCGACCGAGCCGAAGCGGCCTTCCGCCAGACCATGATGGGCTCCAAAGGTGCCATGGGAATTTTCTGGTCGAATTCCCTGGTCGGCTCGATCACCACGCTGGCGCTGCTGATGCTGTTCTGGCCTCTGATTTCGGCCGCCTGGGGCAAGCTGCGCCCGCGGCCGGTGTAGCGGCCATGACGCCCGATCAGCGGGATGCATCACCGAACCTGGTTCTGGTCAGCCGCGACACCGCCGTCGCCACGGTCACGCTCAACAATCCGGACAAGCTGAACGCGCTCAGCTTCGGCATGTGGATGCGCCTGGGCGAGATCATGCGCGAACTCGACGCCGACGACGGCCTGCGATGTGTCGTGCTGCGCGGCTCCGGCGACAAGGCCTTCGCCGCCGGAGCCGACATTTCGGAATTCGAGACCGTGCGCGCCAACGCCGCGGTGGCAAAGGACTACGGCAACAAGATCGAAGGCACCATGCGCTCCGTGAAAGACTGCCGCCACCCGACCGTCGCCATGATCCACGGCGTGTGCGTGGGAGGCGGGCTGGAGATCGCGTCGCAGTGCGACCTGCGCATCTGCGGCGCGTCCGGCCGCTTCGGCATCCCGATCAACAAGCTCGGCCTGGTGGTCGGCTATGGCGAAATGCAGGCTCTGGTCGAGCTCGTCGGGCGCGCCACCGCGCTTGAAATCCTGCTCGAAGGCCGCGTATTCGGCGCCGAGGAAGCGAAGGACAAGGGCCTGGTCAATCGCGTGGTCGCCGACGACCGGGTCGAGGCGGAAGCGCTTGCCGCCGCTGCGCGCATCGCCGCTGGCGCGCCGCTGGTGGCACGCTGGCACAAGAAATTCGCGCGCCGCCTGGCCGATCCTCTGCCGCTCACCGAGGCCGAGCGCGACGAGGGTTACGCCTGCTTCGACACCGAAGACTACCGCATCGGCTTCAAGGCGTTTCTGGCAAAACAAAAGCCTTTGTTCAAAGGCAAGTAATAAGCGTCAAGCTTGGGTAGAATCCTGTCGCCGGCCAAGGAAGGCGCAATGCGCCCGCTTTAGCTATTTCCGGCGCATGTGGGAAATTTTTACGAATGCCCTCGAGACGACAAACAGATGGGGCAATTTCCGGAGGAAACACTATGAAGCTGACATCCAAGTTCGCCGCGCTGCTGGGCTTGCTGGCCCTGCTCGCGGTATCGACGCTGGCTCAAAGCCAGCCCTGGCCGACGAAGCCGATCCGCATCATCAACCCCTTCCCGGCGGGTGGCGGCACCGATACCTTCGCCCGGCCGCTGGCGGCCAAGCTGACCCAGTCGCTGGGCCAGACCGTGTACATCGAGAACCAGGGCGGCGCGGGCGGCACCGTGGGTGCGACCAACGCCTCGCGCGCGGCACCGGACGGCTATACGTTCTTCATGGGCGCGATTCACCACACCATAGGCGAGAGCGTTTACGCCAAGCTGCCCTACAATATCGAGCGCGACTTTATGCCGATCACCGTGGCCGCTTACGTGCCCCAAGTGATGGTGGTGCACCCCAAGCATCCGTTCAAGACGATCAAGGAACTGGTGGATTACGCCCGCGCCAACCCGGGCAAACTCAATTTCGGCTCGCCCGGCAGCGGCACCGCGCACCACCTTGCGATGGAACTGTTCATGAGCGTCACCGGCACGAAAATGGCCCATATTCCCTACCGCGGCGCGGGGCCGATGATGCAGGATTTTCTCGCCGGGCAGATCGATGTCGTGTTCGACGGCATGGGCACCTCCGCTAGCCAGATCAAGGGCGGAAAGCTGCGCGCGCTGGCCGTGGCGACTTCCAAGCGCCTGCCCGGCTTTCCCGATGTCCCGACCATGGACGAAGCGGGCGTTCCCGGCATGGTGGTGAGCACCTGGTATGCGCTGTGGGCGATCAAGGGTACGCCCAAGGAAATCGTGGACCGGATGTACAGGGAAACAGCGAAGGTCCTTGAGCAAAAAGATATCAAGGACATCTGGGCGGCGGCGGCCTCCGACACCGGAGGACTGCCGCCGGAGCAATTTGGCGCTTTCATCACGAGCGAGGTCGCGCGCTGGGCCAAGGTGGTGAAGGAAGCGGGCGTAAAGTTGGAGCTCTGAGCTTAATTAACAATACGCAGGGCGCGCTGGCGCGCTCTGGGTGAATCAACCTTTATAGAGATATTCATTCCATGGCCGGCCCTCTCTCGCATATCCGCGTTCTCGATCTTTCCCGCGTGCTCGCCGGCCCCTGGGCCGGGCAGAACCTGGCCGACCTCGGCGCCGAAGTGATCAAGGTCGAGCGCCCCAAGTTCGGCGACGATTCGCGCACCTACGGTCCGCCCTGGATCAAGGACGAGGACGGGCGCGACACCAAGGACTCGGCGTATTTCACCTCCGCAAACCGCGGCAAGAAATCGATCACGCTGAACATCTCCAAGCCCGAGGGGCAGGCGCTGGTGCGCGATCTGGCGCGAAGCTCGGATGTGCTGATCGAGAACTACAAGTTCGGCGACCTGGCGCGCTACGGCCTTTCCTACGACGACCTGAAGCAGATCAATCCGCGCCTGATCTACTGCTCGGTCACCGGCTTCGGCCAGACCGGACCCTACCGGGAACATCCGGGCTACGACTTCATGATCCAGGGCATGGGCGGGCTGATGAGCGTCACCGGCGAACCCGACGGCGCGCCGGGAGGCGGTCCGCAGCGCGCGGGCGTCCCGGTGGCCGACATCATCACCGGCATGTACGCGAGCATCGCCATATGCGCGGCGATCGCCCACCGCGCGGAGACTGGCGTAGGCCAGCACCTCGATCTCGCGCTGCTGGACTCGCAGATCGCGCTGCTCGCCTACCAGAACACCAACTACTTCGCCACCGGCACGCCGCCCAAGCGCATCGGCAACCTGCATCCCAACATCGTGCCTTATCAGCCGTTCAAGACCGCGGACGGCGACGTGATCCTCGCCTGCGGCAACGACAACCTGTTCCGCAAGTTCTGCGAAGCGGCAGGATGCGCCGATCTCGCGGCGGACCCGCGCTTCGCCGGCAACGGCAAGCGGGTGGAGAACCGCGCCGAATTGACGCGACTGCTGCAGGCCGTATTCGCCGGTCGCAGCACGCGCGAGTGGGTTGAAATCCTGGAGACAGCCGGCGTACCCAACGGCCCGATCAACGACGTGTCGCAGGTGTTCGAGGAGCCGCAGGTCAAAGCGCGCGGCATCAAGGTGGAAATGAACCACCCGGTCGCGGGCAAGCTGCCAACGGTGGCGAGCCCGATGCGCTTCTCCGCCACGCCGGTGGAGTATAAACTCGCGCCGCCCGTGCTCGGCCAGCACACCGAGGAAATCCTGCGCGGCTTGCTGCAGCTGGACGACGCCGCCATCGCCCGGTTGCGCGCCGAGGGCACGATCTAAGCCCATCGGAGCAGCACGAACTGCGGTCTACCAGAGACCGATCAGCAATCTCGCCGCCAAACCGAAGAGCAGCACGGAGAAGATCTGCTTCAGGTGCTTGGTCGGAAGCCGGTGCGCGACAGCCGCGCCCAGCGGCGCGGTCAGCACGCTCGCGAGCGTGATCCCCAGCATGGCCGGCAGATAGACGTAGCCGACGCTGTGCGGCGGCAATCCGCTTTGCGCCCAGCCCGTCGCGATGAAACCGACGCTGCCTGAAAAAGCGATCGGAAAACCGACGATCGCCGCAGTGCCGATCGCCTGCAGCATGGGCACGTTGCAATAGAGCGCATAGGGGATGGTGAGGAATGCGCCTCCCATGGCAGCCATGCTGGAGGCGAAGCTGATCACCGCGCCCACCAGCATCGATCCCAGCGGGCCCGGCAGCGCGCGCGTAGGTTTGGGCTTGCGATCGATGAGGATGTTGGTCGCTGCCATGCAGACGACGCCGGTGAACATCAGCGCGAACACCTTGGTCGAGACCCAGGAGGTGAGGGCGGAACCCAGCAGTCCACCGAGGAGAATCCCGGGCGTCAGCGCCAGCGCCAGATCCCATCGCACCACGCCGCGCGCGGCATGGGCGCGCATGCTCGACAGCGAGGTAAACAAGATGCTCGCCATGCCCGTGCCTACGGCCAGGTGGAGAATATGCGCCTTCGGCAAACCCTGCGCCTCGAACAACATCACCAGCAAGGGCACCATGATGGCGCCGCCGCCTATGCCCAGCAGCCCGGCAAAAAATCCGACTGCCGCACCGATCGCCGCATAGCCCAGCCACCATTCCATTTCAGCCGCGCTCGCCCGTTCGCTGCAGCACGCGTTCGGCCATTTCCGCGAAACCCTCGCCGCTGCGTGCCCTGGTGACGTAGACCGGGGCGTCGATCAGGCGCTCGCCGAAATCGGCCACGTTGGCCACGCCGACCGAATTGGAGAAGAACCTGAACATGGGCGCATCGTTGGGCGAGTCGCCGATGAACAGGTAGGCTGCCTGATCGCGCGCGAGATCGACCGCGTAGCGCTCCTGCATCAGAGTGCGCGTCATGCCCAGTTTGTCGTAGTCGCCGAACCAGCCGTTGACGTGAATCGAGCTGATCTTGGCCGTCATCCCGGCCGCCTCCATCAAGGCGACGATCCGGTCGACGTCGGCCAGCGGCAGGCGCGGCACGTCCTCGCAGAAATCGATCGCCAGATCGGCTTCGCGGTAGAGCTGGTCGGTGGCCAGGCCGCAGCCAGGCACCTCGCGCAGAATTTGATCGCGCACGGCGGTCAATTTTTGGCGGTTGGCGGCGCGCTGCGCCGCATCGACGAGGAAGCGCTGCGCGAGCTTCCTGCGCCCGGCGTCGTAGTAGAAATAGAAAGCGCCGTTCTCGCCGACCACCGCATCCACCGGCCACATGCGCGCGATGTGATCGCACCAGCCGGCCGGCCGGCCGGTGATGGGAATGACCAGCATGCCGGCCGAGCGCAGGCTTTCCAGCGCGGAATAGGCGCGGGCGGTGAGCTTGCCCTCGCTGGTGAGCGTGTCGTCGATGTCGCAGAACACGCCGCGAATCTGGTTCACGACCGCGGCGGGAAGGGCGGCGAGCGGCTTCAACGTCCGTCCGCCATGCGGCGCGCGACGCGACTGCGCTGCGCTTCGCTCATATGCAGGCCGCACTTGGTGCGCCGCCACAGCACGTCTTCGCCGCTACGCGCCCATTCGTGCTCGCTCAGATAGGCAAGTTCGCGTTCGTACAGCCCGCCGCCGAAGTTCTCGCCCAGGTCGGCCTCGCCCTTTGCGTTGTCGAGTATTCGCGCGGCCAGCGTGCCATGACGCCGCAGCAGACGCGCCAGCCAGTGCCTGTCCAGGACCGGATAGCGCGAGCGAAACTCGGCCAGCACCGCCGCAAAATCGCGCCCGCCGAAATCGCCGCCCGGGAGCGCCTCGGTGCCGGTCCACGTCCCCTGCGCCGGTATCCAGCGCGCGAGCTTTTCCAGCACCTGCTCGGCCAGCCGGCGGTAGGTGGTGATCTTGCCGCCGAATATGGACAGCAGCGGCGGTCCCTTCTCGTCGAGCAGCAGAACGTAATCCCGGGTGATCGCCGACGGATCGTCCTTGCCGTCGTCATACAGGGGGCGCACGCCGCTGTAGCTCCACAGCACTTGGCCGAGGCCGATCTGGCGCGCGCTGTACCGGTTCGCCGCGGCGCACAGGTAGGCGACCTCCTCGGGCGATATCACAGCGGGAAGCGCGTCAGCCGCGATCTGCACGTCGGTGGTGCCGATCAGCGTGAATTCGCGTTCGTAGGGAATCATGAAGACCACGCGCTTGTCCGGATTCTGCAGGATGTACGCATAGCGCTTGTCGTGTATGCGCGGCACCACGATATGGCTGCCCTTCACCAGGCGCACCTGCGCCGGCGAGCCGATCTTCAACTCCTGCTCGAGCACGCTCTTGACCCACGGGCCGGCTGCGTTCACCAGAATGCGCGAGCGCACCTCGCGCGGCGCGCCGCTCGCCTGGTCCTTCAGCGTCACACGCCAGGCGTCGCCCTCGCGCCGCGCGGCGATACAACGCGTGTGCGGGAGCACAGTCGCGCCGTGTGCGCGCGCCGAGGAGAGCGTCAGCACCACCAGGCGCGCGTCGTCTACCCAGGCGTCGTAGTACGAGAAACCGCGCTTGAAATCGGGCTTCAGTCCGGCACCGTAGTCACCCGCCGCAAGCGCTACGCTGCGCGACTTGGGCAGGCCGGTGCGGCCGGGGGCGAATGCGCGAGTCCCCAGATTGTCGTACAGGAACAAGCCGGTACGTATCATCCACGCCGGGCGCAGGTGCTTCTCGTGCGGCAGCAGAAATTCCAGCGGCCAGATGATGTGCGGCGCGATGCGCAGCATCACTTCGCGCTCGGCCAGGGACTCGGACACCAGGCGGAATTCGTAATACTCCAGATAGCGCAAACCGCCGTGGATCAGTTTGGTGCTGGCCGAGGAAGTAGCGGAGGCGAAATCGTTCTGCTCGGCGAGCAGGACCTTCAATCCGCGACCGGCGGCATCGCGCGCAATTCCGGCGCCGTTTATGCCGCCGCCGATGACGACGATGTCGTAGAGTTCCATTGAGCCAAGTACTCGAGCGCCGCCTTCGTGCCAGGTTCGGCGCTCGCGGCAGAGCGGGGAATTATAGCAGCGCCACACACCCTGGCCGGCGACGGCACATGAGCATGATCGACGCACGAACTGAAGTACGGGCGACGGGCTTGGCATTACAATGACGGCCCATTCTTACAGCGAGGCTGCCATGCCGATCACCACGTCCCCCAGCGGGTTGACCATTGAAGATCTCGTCCTCGGCGAAGGCCCAGCAGCAGCAGCCGGCCGGAGCGTCACCGTGCACTACACCGGCTGGCTCACGAACGGCGGCAAGTTCGATTCGAGCAAGGACCGCAACGACCCGTTTGTTTTCCACCTCGGAGGCGGACAGGTCATCCGCGGCTGGGACGAGGGGGTGCAAGGAATGCAGGTGGGCGGAACACGCAAACTGACGATCCCCCCGGAACTGGGATACGGCGCGCGCGGCGCAGGCGGGGTGATTCCGCCCAATGCAACGCTGGTATTCGAGGTGGAGTTGCTCGGCATCGGTTGATGCCGGCTGGAATGGAAGCCGTCCCCGGCCATCCCGCGGCGGCGCCCTTCAATCGTCCCGCGGGGATTCCGTCCGGTCGTCCCGAGGGGACTCGCTCCGGTCGTCCCGAGGGGACTCGCTCCGGTCGTCCCGAGGGGACTCGCTCCGGTC
>CAYNVY010000103.1:10957-15570 GCA_964400745.1 uncultured Enterobacteriaceae bacterium
GTAATGCACGGCCAGCCAGATCGTGGGCGCGGCCGTCGATTCGACCCGGTGCCGGCGATGCGGCGCGATGTCGACGCAATCTCCCGCCTGCAGTACGCGCGCTACCGGCTCGTCTTCGAAGGCGAGTCTCGCCTCGCCCTGCAGCACCAGCACCCACTCACCCCCGGGCTGGTCGTACCAGAACTCTGGAGGACTGCCCTGCCCGGTGGAGACGATGCGTTCTATCCTCAAACCCGGACGCGACAGCAGTTCGAAGAACTGTTCCGCGTCTCCGGCGGCAGGCAGTTCCGCGAAAAGATTGAAGCAGGCGCGGCCGGATTGCGCCACCTACTTGCCGCCCCAGATTTCCTTTACGCGCGCATCCCTGCCGCATCCGCTCCGGTAGTAGGCGTAGCGGATCGGGTTCTTCTTGTAATAGTCCTGGTGGTATTCCTCGGCCGGATAGAACACCGACGCAGCGGCGAGTTCTGTCTGGATTTGCTTCAGCTTGCCGCTCTTCAGCAGCGCGTCGCGGCTCGCTTCGACGATTTTGCGTTCGGCCTCGTTCTGCCAATAGATACCGCTGCGATACTGCGATCCGATGTCGCAGAATTGCCTGTCCTTCACCGTGGGGTCGATATGCCGCCAGAAATACTCGACCAACTGCTGGTAAGTCACCTTCGCCGAGTCATAGCTCACCCGAATCGCCTCCGTGTGCCCCGTGCCCCCGGCGCTGACCTGCTCGTAGGTGGGATTGGCGGTTTTGCCGGCGGTATATCCGGATTCCGCCTCGATCACGCCGGGCAGCTTTTCGAAGTCGGCCTCGATGCACCAAAAGCAGCCGCCGGCGAATATGGCTGTCGCTGCACCTGCCGGCTTCACCGGCATCGAGCCGGCGCGATCCTGCGCCGCCAGGGCGCCTGCGTGGCTCAACAGCAACGCAGACAATGCGAACAGCCACTTCAGCGATAGACGACGATGCATGGCAGGCTCCCGGAAACGGTCTGAACAACAGGGCAATGCAGTTTCTGCAGTGCATACACTAATTCGCAAAACAGGCGCGCAAGGTTACACACTCGTACCCGATCCGTAAACCGGCGGCCGAAGCTATCCCCGGCTTCTGCATCCGACAGCGCAGAACGCATTTAGGTTCCGGGTTAAACTGGCGCCGTCCAATTCCGGGGATACATGATGGCCTGGCGCATAACGTCCCTGCTGCTGAACATCGCCCATGCCCTGGATCACCTGATGCTGCTCGTGTTCGCGACGGCGGTTGCAGCCATAGCGCGCGAATTCGGCATCGGTCGCTGGGAAGATCTCATGCCTTACACGACGGGTGCTTTTGTCATGTTCGGCATCGGCTCGTTTCCCTCGGGACGTCTGGGCGACCTCTGGGGCCGGAGGGCGATGATGCTCGTCTTTTTCTTCGGCATCGGCTGCTCGGCCCTGCTGATCGCGCTCACCCAGAATGTCTGGCAACTGGCGCTGGCGCTGGGCCTGATGGGCGGCTTCGCGTCGATCTACCACCCGGTGGGGATTCCGATGTTGCTGCGCCATGCGAGCAAACCCGGCATCACCATAGGCATCAACGGCATGGCGGGCAATCTCGGCATCGCGGCGGCAGCCGTATCGACCGGCTTTCTGATCCAGTACGCCGACTGGCGGACCGCGTTTGCCGTGCCCGGACTGCTATCGATCGCCTGCGGCCTGCTGTTCATGAAATTCGCGCCGGTCGAGGGCGGCGCGCCGGCGAAGCGAACCGTCAGGCAGATCGAACTCCCGCCCGCCACCCGAAACCGGGTTTTCCTGGTGATGACCATGCTGGCGATCACCAGCAGCATCCTGTTCAACTTCACCACCAACGGCAACGGCGAGCTGCTGAAAGCGCGCTTGCCCATCCTGGTCGAACAACCCGCTTTGCTCGGCATGCTGCTTGCAGTCGTCTACGCCCTTGCCTCGATGTCGCAGCTGGCGGTGGGAAGGATGATCGATCATTTTCCGATTCGCAACGTGATGCTCGGCATTATCGCTTTCCAGGGCCCGGTATTCCTGCTGGCCGCGTTCAGCCAGGGCTGGGCCTTGTATGCGGCCATGATCCTGTTCATGGTGCTGGTGTTCGGCTCCATCCCGTTCACCGATGCGATCATCGCGCGTTACGTCGATGACAGCATACGCTCCCGCGTGAGCGGCATGCGCCTGGCCGTTTCGTTCGGTGTGAGTTCGATGGCGGTTTGGGCTCTGGGACCCACGGTCAAGGCGGCCGGCTTCGGCTTTGCCTTGCTCGTGCTCGGAGTCGTGGCAATCTGTTCTCTGCTGATCACCTGGCAATTGCCCAACGAGCAGACCATCCGCAAAGCGGCCGCGGTGCATGACGCTGAGACAGCGTGATTCCCTGGCGATACCCCCCCGAATTTCAAGAGTAGGTGATCGCGTCGCGCCGGTCGCTGCGATCAAGATGTGGTACGCAATTCATGCTCACCAGGCGCATGGAGCGCTGGCTGAAGAAGATCTCGCAATAGCCTGAATTGCGAAACTGCAGATTGAGCTCGATGGCGGCGCGCGCGGGCGCCTGCAGCAGGTCGGCCACGCCGCGGCCGATGGCGCCGCCGGAGCTCGCGGCGAGCACAACGGCATCGTTCGGCAGGCCTGCGCATGCGCTTTGCATGGCCGCGGCGACGCGCTCGCCGAATCCGCGCCAGGTCTCGGGCAGCTCGCCCTGCAACCGGTCCTCGGACCACGCTTCGAGCGCCGCCTTGATCGTGCGGTAGACCGCGCGCACATCGCCCTTGGCGCGGGCCTGCGCCCATTCATCGCCTAGGTAGGCCTTGTACAGCGCCTCACCCGAATACTCGTTCCATCCGGGATGTTCCTCGGCGGCCAGGGCCGAGCCCATCGTCTCCAGTATCGCGCGCGCCGTCTGTCGCTGCCGGTCCAGCGTGCCGCATACCGCGTGCGAGAATACGATGCCGCGTTCGGCGAAGTATTCGCCCAGCCAGACCGATTGCTGCAGACCGAGCGGACTCAGGCGGTCGTAGTTCTCCGCGGCGAAAGAGGCTTGTCCGTGGCGCACGAGATAAAGCGTGGCCATTTCAGGCCTTGCCGCCCGTCATCTGGCGCGCGATGATCATTTTCATGATTTGAGCCGTGCCGTCCCCGATCTGCAGGCCGAGCACGTCGCGCAATCTCTGCTCGAACGGCAGGCCGCTCGAATAGCCGCCATGGCCGTGGGTGAGCAGACATTGCTGCACAATCTCGGCCGCGAGTTTGGGCGCCCACCATTTGCACATGGCCGCCTCGGCCGAATGCGGCTGACCCTGGTCGCGCAGCCAGAGCGTGCGCAAACACAGCCAGCGCGCGGCCAGGTATTGGGTCTCGCATTCGGCCAGCGGAAAGGTGACGCCTTGAAACGCGGTGAGCGGTTTGCCGAACGCGTTGCGCTCGGCGCAATAGGGCCAGGTCTCGTCCAGGGAAATGCGGGCGAGCGCCAGGCACTGCAAGCCGATCAGGGCGCGGCTGTAGTCAAAGCCGTGCATGACCTGGACGAACCCGCGGTTGGACTCTCCCAGCAGGTGACGGCCGGGCACGCGTACACCGTCGAAAAAAATCGAACCACGCCCCACCGCGCGCGATCCCAGGTCGTCGAAAGCGCTGCGCGAAACGCCGGCGCTGTTCAAATCGACCAGAAACGCGCTGATGCCCTTCGCGCCGTCGGCCTCGGTTCCGCTCCGGGCGAAGACGACGGCGAGATCAGCCTGGGTCGCGAGTGAAATGGAGGTCTTTTCTCCGTCCAGCACGTAGCCTTCGCCTTCGGCGCGCGCCCTCAGTTTCAGTCGCGCCGCATCCGAGCCGACGTGCGGTTCGGTCAGCGCCAGCGCCGGCAACGCGGTGCCGGCGATTACCCGCGGCAGCCATTCCTCCGATGTTTCCGGCGTCGCGTACCGTGCGATGATCTGGCCGCAAAGGGACACCAGCAGGTTGAGATATCCGACGTTGAAATCGCCCGCGGAGATCTCCTCCAGCAGCAGTCCGCTGGTGACGCAGTCTGCGCCCAGGCCCCCTTGCGCCTGCGGCAGTTCCGCGCCCAGAAAACCCAGCGCCCCCATTTCCTGGATCAGCGTTCGCTCGATACAGCCAGCGGATTCGCGGGCGCGGTATCCGGGCTTGAGCTTTTGCTGCGCGAAGCGGCGGGCGGCATCCGCCATGGCTTGCTGCTCCTGACTGAGCGAGAAATCCATTTGCTTTCCTGTGCCTATAAGTCCGGACCAAGTGTAAGAACCCGTCCGCGCGCGGTCAATCCATTTCTCCCGCCGCCGTGCGCTGCGCGCAACGCGAAGCGAAGGTTGGGAATCGCGTTCGGCGTTGTCTTCGGTTGTCAGGGCCAAATTGACACCGTACAATCGTTCGCAGCAGCGTGCAGTGTCAAATATAACGAAAAGCGCAGCCAGCGCAGCCGCTGCCGTGTGAACTTTGCGGCATTAGACAAAAGGAGGGTTTCCATCATGTTTGCGATTTCGATCCGGAGTACCGTAATCGGCGCAGGAATGGCGCTTGCTTGCGCGACGCTCAGCCTGCCTGCCTTGGCGCAGGACAATACGCAGTTCGTTCCCATCGTCGGCTATCGCGTGGGCCAGTTC
>CAYNVY010000104.1:0-15550 GCA_964400745.1 uncultured Enterobacteriaceae bacterium
AGTATCGGGGACAGACCACGTTTTTCGCTGCAGCGGAGCGTCGAGTGCGTGCAAGGTGCCGAAAAAACGTGGTCTGTCCCCGGTTTGGCCTGCGCAAGTTTGCACGCAATCAACCCATTCCAACGGAGTTCCCTCTGCATGAATCCGCCCGCCGATGTCCCGTTTCGCCTTACCCGGTTTTCGCACGGCGGCGGCTGCGGCTGCAAGATCGCCCCCGGGATCCTGAGCGAGTTGCTTGCGGCGACGCCGATGCGCGCCATGCCCCGGGATTTGCTGGTCGGCACCGAGTCGAGCGACGACGCCGCGGTGTATCGACTGAACGATTCCCAGGCGCTCGTGGCCACCACCGATTTCTTCACGCCCATCGTCGACGATCCCTACGACTTCGGGCGCATCGCCGCGACCAACGCGCTCTCGGACATCTACGCCATGGGCGGGACGCCCGTCATGGCGCTCGCGATCGTGGGCATGCCGCTCGACAAGCTGCCGGTCGAAGTGATCCAGAAGATCCTCGCCGGCGGTGAATCGGTGTGCGCCGCCGCCGGAATACCGATCGCGGGCGGGCATTCGATGCGGCGTGCCGCATCGGGCAGATGGTGGCGGGGGAAGGCATCAGCCTGGCATGAAAGCGCTGTCGCCCTTCGGCGGCACCAGGCTCATGGCGCGTTCGCTGATGGCGGTGATCGAGAGCGAGGGGTTGACCCCGGGATTGGCTGAGATCATCGAGCCGTCGCAGACCAGCAGGTTGCGGTAGCCGAAGACGCGGTTGTCGCGGTCGATCACGCCCTCTGTCGCGTCGCGCCCCATGCAGGCGCCGCCTAATATATGCGCGGTCGAGGACATGCCGAGCAGGGTTTCGCTAACCATCGCCATCGGTTTGCCGCCGACGATCCGGGCGTAGTGATTCGCGAGCTTCATCGCGTCCGGTATGAAGGCGGTGGGCGCGGGGCCGGCGTCCAGCCGCGTCGCCATGCGAAAGCGGCCGCGCGTGAGGCGAAACGTGCTGTCTATGGTCTGCATGAACAGCAGCACCTGGGTGCGCTTGGCCCAGTCGTCCACGCACAGCACCTTCAGGTTCATCAGCGGGTGCGCGAGCCAGTCGCCCGCCAGCTTCAGCAGGCGCACGAAGCCGTTGGGGTGATACACCTTGGGTCCCATGCTCATGCGCCAGAAGCCGGAGCCGGCGCCGTAGCGCACCGGTTCGAGGTGGGAGTGCTCGTCGGTGTGCAGGATGGAGCCGATGGCGACGCCGTCGGAGAAAACCGACTTGCCGTCGGGCACGGTGACCGGGATCAGCGCTTCGGAGTTGGTGCGCACGCCGTAACCGACGCGGTCCGACAGGCGCGGCAGGGACTTCTGCTTCAGCTTGAGCAGGAGTTCCACCGTGCCGAGCACGCCGCCGGCGAAGATCGCGCCGCGGCAGGTGAGGGTGCCGCCTGGGCCCTTGCGCGTCGCGCTGGCTTGCCAGTCGATGGCGTAGCCGCCGTCGCCGTCGTTCGCGCTGTCGCCGGCGCTGCCGTTCGTATTCGGCAATGGGCGCACGTCCGTGACGAGAGACTCCGCCTGTATGCTCGCACCCAGTTGCTCCGCCAGGTACAGGTAGTTCTTGTCCAAGGAGTTTTTCGCGTTGTGGCGGCAACCGGTCATGCAGCCGCCGCAGAAGGTGCAGCCGGCGCGCTCCGGGCCCTTGCCGCCGAAATACGGGTCGGGCACGGTCTTCCCCTCCTCGCCGAAGTACACGGAAACCTTGGTCGCTTCGAAGTGCGCCCCTCTGCCGATCTCCTGTCCAAGCTGGCGCAGCGCGATGTCGCCCGCTTCCAGGCGCGGGGTGGCGGCCGCGCCGAGCATGGTCAATGCCCTCTGGTAGAACGGCTTGAGTTCCGCTTCCCAGTCGGCCAGACGCGCCCAGGCTCCCGAGCTGAAAAACGTCTTCTTCGGTATCGGCAGCGTGTTCGCGTAGACGAGCGATCCGCCGCCCACGCCTACGCCGGAGAGCACGCCCACATGGCGGAAGAAAGTCAGCTTGAACAGTCCGAAGCAGCCCAGCGAGGGCAGCCACAGCCAGCGCTTCAGGTCCCAGTTGGTTTTCGGGAAATCGGCGGCGGCGAGGCGCCTGCCCTTTTCCAGGACCAGCACGCGATAGCCCTTTTGCGACAGGCGCAGGGCCGAGACGGCACCGCCGAAGCCGGAACCGATGACGACGTAGTCGTAGTCGTAGTCGTGATCGTATTTGTATTTGTAGTCAGACAAGCACGTGGCCTTCGAACAGGCGCCGCGCGGTGCGATAGAACGAGCCGCTCCGCACCTGCCAGACGCCGTTGTCGCAGCGCGTCTGCGCGCCGACCGCGAGCACGCCCGAGGGCATGGCGAGGCGCAAGCGCTCGCCCGCATCGCGCCGTGTCACGCGCGCCACGACGCTGCCCTCGATGCGCGCGGCGACCGCGGCGCACAGCGAGGCGGTCAAGGGCAGCGCGCGGTGCGGCTGCCCGTTGGAGAGCATGCGTAGCGTCAGATCGGCTGCGCCGGCGGCGAGCGCATCGCCGCTGAGCGTGACGGCGTCCTGCGCCTGGGAGACGAAACCGATGAAAGGCACCGCTTTGCGCGCGCGCGCTTCCTGCAGCGTGGGGGCGATGCCCATCGCGACGGAGGCGTGCAGGCGGATCGCGGCGAGTTTTTCCATGGCGGCCGTGTTGCGTTCGAGTTCGTCCGGCATCTCGATGCCCCTGAGTCCGAGCGCATCGGCGGCGACGAAGGCGCAGGCGTTCGCGGCGTCTATCAACGATATCTCTATCCTGCCCAGGCCCGGGATGTCGAGCAGGTCGAGCGCGTTGCCGCTGGGCAGCAGTTTGCCGGTGGTGGCGCCGCCGGGGGAGAGGAAGTCCAGCCGGATCGGCGCCCCGCTGCCGGCGATGCCGGGAATCGCAAGGTCGCCTCGGACCACCGCCCGGCCCGAATGCACGGCGAAGGTCGAATGGATGATCTTTTTCGTGTTGGTGTTGAAAATGCGCACCGTGGTCTCACCGGCGGCGGCGGGGACCATGCCTGCCTCGACCGCGAACCGGCCGACCGCGGAGGGCATGTTGCCGCAGTTGCCGCCGTAGTCGACCCGTGCTTCCCCGATCTGAACCTGGGCGAAGGTGTAGTCGATGTCCGCGTCGCCGCGTGCGGAGGGCGCGATGACGCAGACCTTGGACAGCGATGAAACCCCGCCGCCCATGCCGTCGAGTTGCCTGCCGTAGGGGTCGGGGCTGCCCATGGCGGCAAGAAAGATCGCATCCCAGGCGGCGCGGTCCGCGGGCAGGTCGCGCGCGTGGAACATGATCGCCTTGCTCGTGCCGCCGCGCATGAACACGGCGGGATATCTGGTCTGTGTCACCCTGGCTCCTGCGCGTCGACTGCCACCAGGGAGCGTGCGGCGATGCGTCGCCTCATAGCGCGATCAGGCCTCATTTCAACAGCGGCGCAAGCGCCTTCCAGATGTGGTCGAGGATGATGGGTTGCGCCGCGGCCACCGGATGCAGGTTGTCCGCCTGAAACAGCTCGCGCCGGTCGGCCACGCCCTCGAGCAGGAAGGGCGCGAGGGCGGTCTTGTGTTCGCGCGCGAGATCGGCGTAGGCCTGCGCGAACTGCCGCGTGTAATCCTCGCCGTAGTTGGGCGGCAGGCGCATGCCGACGAGCAGCACCCGGCTGCCGGCCTGCTTGCTTGCGCGCAGCATCATCCCCAGGTTGGCGCGCATCTGATTGATCGGCAATCCGCGCAGACCGTCGTTCGCGCCCAGGGCGAGGATGAGCACTGCGGGTTTGTGCGCGCGCAAGGCCCCGGCCATGCGCGTCGCGCCGCCGCTGGTCGTTTCGCCGCTGATGCTGGCGTTGACCACGGTATAATCCATTCCTTTTTGCTTCAGCCGCGCCTGCAGCAGCGTGGCCCAGCCTGCGTCTTGAGGCAGGCCATAGGCCGCGGACAGGCTGTCGCCGTAGACCAGGATGGTTCCGCCCGCCCAGGCGGTGGGCGGCAGCAACAGCAAACAGGCGACCAAGAGCTTTTTCAGCATGACGCAACGCATCGACACTCTCATGATAAAGGCGGCCGGACTCTCCAAAGTGGTGCCCAACGGCGCGGGCACGCTCGCTATTCTGCATGAGATCGACTTCCAGGTCATGGCGGGCGAGGCGGTGGCCATCGTCGGCGCTTCCGGATCGGGCAAATCCACGCTGCTGGGACTGCTCGCCGGGCTGGATACACCCAGCGCCGGCAGCGTGCATCTGGACGGCTCCGATCTGTTCGCGCTGGACGAGGACGGCCGCGCCGCGCTGCGCGCGAAGCTGCTCGGCTTTGTGTTTCAGTCGTTCCAGCTGTTGCCGGCGCTCAACGCCCTGGAAAACGTGATGCTGCCGCTGGAACTCGCCGGCACGGCCGATGCGGCGCAGCAGGCGAGGACGATGCTGGGGCGCGTCGGCCTGGGGGAGCGCCTGGCCCACTATCCGAAGCATCTGTCCGGCGGGGAGCAGCAGCGCGTCGCGCTGGCGCGTGCCTTCGTCATGCAACCCAAGCTGCTCCTGGCCGACGAGCCCACCGGCAACCTCGACGCGGCCACCGGCGCCGCCATCATCGATCTGATGTTCGCGCTCAATGCGGAGGCGCGCACGACGCTGGTGCTGGTGACGCACGACGACGCGATCGCGCGCCGCTGCCAGCGCCAGATCCGCCTCGCCGGCGGGCGCATTCAGTCGCCGACGTAGACGAAGGGCGCCCAGAAGTAAGGGTGGGCGCGCGAATAGCGCTGCCCGCCCGCCTCCAGCGGCGTCGCGCGTATGTTCTCCCGCGCCTTTCCGAGCGCAGTGGTGGCGTTATCGCCCTGCGCCAGCTGGCGGAACATCTGGGTCATGAGCTGCTTGGTGGAGAGGCTTTCCACCGCCCAGTGGCTGACCACCAGGCCGCGGGCGCCGGCGAACATGAAGGCGCGCGTGAGTCCGGCGAAACCTTCGCCGTTGTAGGCCTCGTCGCTCTCGCCTGCCGTGTTGCAGGCCGACAGCACCACCAGTTCGGCGTTCAAATTCAGGTCCTCGATCACCTCGCGCATGGTGAGCAGGCCGTCTTCGCCCTTGAGTTCTCCCACCAGGCTGAGCACCAGCGCGGGCTGGCCTACAGCCGCGCGCGGCGAGGCTGTCGCCGGCTGCTTGATACGCGCCGGCGCTTCGGCCGCTGCCGCCATGCCCTCGTCGATCGCATCCAGCTTCAGCTGCAGGAATTCCTCGCCCAGCAGACCGTGGGTGGCGAAATGCAGGAAGCGCGTGCCCTTGAGGTCGGCGGTCTTGATGCTGTGCTCCTGCGCCCGATCGCGCAGGAATAGATCGGTCTTTTCGCCGACGGCGCTGGCGATATCGCGCGCTTCGTCCGCGGTTTCGGGCAGGCGCTGAATGCCGACGCGCCCGTTCGCGTTCCTGCGCATGAGGCTGCGCACGGCGGCGTCGGTGCCGGGCGCCCGCCCGCTCGCGCCGCCCTCGCGCTCGAACACCGGATCGGCGAACGAAACCAGGTTGCGCTCATACGCGCTGCGCGGCGCGGCATAGGAACGCTGCGATGCGAGCGCGGACAGGCTGGGCAGGTAGGCGAACTGAAATCGTTCACCCAGATAGGACAGGGTCGCGTATTCGTTGAAGAGCAGCTTTCCGGCCTGGCGTTCGGCCTCGAACCGGCTCCGGTCTTCCGTGGTGTAGCGCGTCACCAGCATTTCCAGGGGCAGGGTGAGCACTGCGCTGTCGCCCACCACCAGTATCCTGCCGTTCCTCGGCAGTGAGGGTTCGACCGGCTTGATCAGGATTTCGTACAGACGGTTGAGTACCTCCGGCTCGAGTTTGGACAGGGTGGAGATGGAGGTCGCCGCCTGCTCCTGCGCGCGGCGCGCGGCGCGCACGAGTTTGAGCACGTCCTCGCGCTTTTGCGGCACGAGGTGCACGCTGAATTGCTCGCGGCTCACCACGAATACGGCCGCTGCCTGCGGCAGCAGGAAGTAGCACAGCGCCGTCTCGCCCGGCTTGAGCAGGCGCTGTTGCAGGTCTTCGACCGTTACCGGGCGCGGAGCGATCAGTTCCATGTAGCGTGGAAACTCGCGCCACAGCCGGTCTTCGATCGCTTTCAATTTCTGCTCCGACTCGGCCAGGCGCTCGCCGAGTTCGGCGCGGTGCTGGTCGATGCGCGCCTGTATAAGGGGATCGACGACGCGCCGCGGCGCGTCCGCTTCGTCTTCCGGCGTTCCGCTGTCGCGGCTTGAAACGGCGCGCACGCGCCGCTGGTCGCCGATGACGCGCAGCGCCGCCTCGCGCTCGGCTTTTAGCGCCTGGAACCGGGGCGAGCCGGCGAATTTCCCGACATCGGCCTGGCGCAGCAGTTCGGTGAACATGCGGCTCTGGGTGCGCGACACCACCGCGAGCGCTTCCCGGTCGTAGCCCGCCGTCTTCTGGCTCTGATGCAGATTGAGCAGCAAACGCACGGTTGCGTAGTAGTAGGGGACGTACTGCGCGATGAAGCCCTGGCGGCTTTCCTCGTCCAGGCCGCGGGTGGAGGCGAACAGGCGGTCGATCGCGTCCAGCGCCCCGCGGTATTGATCCAGGGCATCGCGCTCGCGCCCGCGATTGACGAGAAAGCGGGCGTAGCGCGTGGAGCGGAAAACAAAGCCGAACTCTCCGCCGGAACGCTTCTCGATTTCTATCGACCTGCGGTATTCCGCGTCGGCCTCGGCGTAGCGGCCGCGCTTCTCGTGGACTTGTCCGAGCACTTCGTGCAGCCGGCTCGCGTCGGGGCTGTCGCGGCCCAGCGTCCTTTCTCCGGCTGCGGCGCGCGCGAGCGCCTTCTCGGCCTCCTCGTCCTTGCCCTGCGCGAACAGCGCCCAACCCAGCCTGACGTAGGCTGCGAGCGCGTCGCGGCTGTCGCTGTCGCGGGCTTGCTCCGCTGCGGCGAGCGCGAGGCGGGCCTGGTTTTCCGCCGCGTCGAATCTTCCCCGCAGGGCGTAGGAACCGGCCAGGTGGTTGTGCGCCCCGGCGAGGCGGCGCAAATGCTCGGGCCGTTGCGAACCCGTGCCGCTTTCGATGGCTTTCAGATACGCGTTCTCGGCGTCCTCCGCGCGGTGCAGGGCCTGCATCAGATCGCCGTAGAGGATGTAGGCGGGTACCAGGGCCTGGTCAGGCGGCGGTGTGAGTTCGCTTTGGCGCTTGAGCGCTTCTCGCGCGATCTCGACCGCCTCCCCAAGCCGGCCCTGGCCACGCAAGGCATGGCCTAGCCAGATCAGGGTACCCAGCGTCGTCTTGCCGCTGGGGCCGAATTCCTGTTCGAGCAGCGCGATGGCTTTGCGCAGCACGGGTTCGGCCTCGGCATACTTCCCTCTCACCGCGAGCACGTTGCCGAGCAGGCCGTAAGCCGGCCCCAAGCGCCGTTCGGCACCGCCGCGCTCGGCGATGGAAATCGCCTGGCGCACAGCGTCTTCCGCCGCGGCCAGATCGCGGTTGCGAAACGCTTCGCGCCCCTGCTCCATGAGCAGGGGAAAGTCCTTGCCGCCACCGGGAACGGCGCTGCCGCTGCGGCCACGCCCCCCCTTCTGCGCGTTTGCGTCGATCGCCGCGCAGCCGAGCACGAGGCTCAGAACGAGCACGAAGCAGTGCAGGATGCGCACCGGCCGCACTGGCGGCGGCAAGTCAGGAATATTGCGCCCGGGCGCGGCGCAGGATGGAGAAAGCGGGGCGGGCATTGTTTTTCTCGCGCGGGAAATACTCTGCGTGGTGCAGAGGCCGGCCATTATAATTCCAACTTTGAGGACGCAGCCCGCGATTCATGGCAACACTCAAACTGGCAAGCCGGATGTTGCAGCGCGACTGGCGCGCGGGAGAGCTGCGCGTGCTCGCGCTGGCGCTGCTCGTCGCGGTGGCCAGCGTCACCAGCGTCGCCTTCTTCGCCGACCGCGTGTGGCAGGCGCTCACGCGCGAAGCCAATCAGATGCTGGGGGCGGACGTGCTGCTGGTGTCCGACCGTCCCTTTGCCCCGGAGTTGCGCGAGGAGATCGCCAGGCGCGGCCTCGCGCGCGTGGACGGCACGAGTTTCGTCAGCATGGCGCGCGCGGGCGAGGCGACCCAGCTCGCGGGGGTCAAGGCGGTGAGCGCGGGCTATCCGCTGCGCGGCAAGTTGCGCATCGCCCCGCGCGTGAACGCCGAGGATGCCGAAACGGACGCGATTCCACCGCCGGGCACGGTGTGGCTGGACGAACGCCTCGCCGCGGCGCTGGGCGTAGAGGTCGGCCAGCCGGTCGAACTGGGCAGCGCGCGCTTTACCGTGGGTGCGGTGCTGACGCTGGAGCCGGATCGGGGCTTGAGCTTCTTCAACGTCGCGCCGCGCTTGCTGATGCACGTGGACGACCTGCCGGCCACCGGTCTGATCCAGACCGGCAGCCGCGCGCATTATCAGCTCTATGTCGCCGGCGAGCGCGCCGCCACCGAAGCGTTCGATCGCTGGGCCAAACCCAAGCTCGGTCCCGGGCAGCGCATCGAGAGCCTGGGCAACGCCAGGCCCGAGGTGCGCGCCGGGCTGGACCGCGCGCAGCAGTTCCTCGGCCTCTCGGCCATGCTGGCGGTGATCCTCGCCGCCGTCGCCATCGCGCTTTCGACGCGGCGCTACACCCAGCGTCATCTGGACGGCTATGCCGTGATGCGCTGCTTCGGCGCCCTGCAGGGCCGGCTGTTCGCCTTGTTCGGCTGGGAGTTCGTGCTGCTCGGGCTGGCGTCGTGCGCCATAGGCTGCGTGCTGGGCTTTGCCGGTCAGGCCGTGATCGCGCTCTGGCTGACCGACTTCGTCGCCTCAAGCTTGCCGCAGCCCGGCTTCTATCCGGTGTTGCAGGGATTCGCCGCGGGAATGCTGTTGCTGCTCGGGTTCGCGCTGCCGCCGCTGTTGCAGCTGAAGAACGTGCCCGCGATACGCGTGATCCGGCGCGAGGTCGGCGCGCCCAGGCAGGGCGCGCTTGCCGCATACGCGCTGGGCTTGGGCGCGCTCGCGGCCCTGCTGGTGTGGCAGGCGGGGGAGTTCAAGCTAGGCGCCACCGTGTTCGGCGGTTTCACAGCGGCCTTCGTGGTTTTCTGGCTGGCGGGGCTGGGCGCGCTGCGCCTGTTCGCCGTCCTCGGGCGCTCGGGCAGCGTGTCGTGGCGTTACGGCCTCGCCAATCTGCGCCGGCGCAGCGGCGCCAACGCGGTGCAGATCGTGGCGCTCGCGCTCGGCCTGACGGTGATGCTGCTGCTGGTATTCATCCGTGGCGACCTGCTCGAGTCCTGGCGCGCCAAGCTGCCGCAGGATGCGCCCAACCGCTTCGTGGTCAATATCCAGCCGGAGCAGGTGCAGCCGCTGACGCATTTCCTGGCGCAGAACAAGGTCGCGGCCCCGGCCACCTATCCCATGATCCGGGCGAGGCTGACTGCGATCAACGGCCGCGCGGTCAGCGCCGCAGATTTCTCCGACGAGCGCGCGAAGCGGCAGATCGACCGCGAATTCAATCTGAGCTTCATGCAGACCATTCCGCCGGGAAACCAGGTGAGCGGCGGACGCTGGTTCAGCGCGGACGATCTTGCGCGGGGTTCGGTCTCGGTCGAAGTCTGGATCGCCGAGCGGCTGGGAATCAAGCTTGGCGATCAATTGAGCTTTTCCGGCGGCGGCGCCGACGTTACCGTGCCCGTGTCCAGCGTGCGCAAGCTCGATTGGGATTCCATGCGGCCGAACTTCTTTTTCGTCACCACCCCCGGCGCGCTGCAGAATTTTCCGCTGAGTTTCATGAGCACGTTCCGCCTGCCCGAAGCGGACGCGCGCTTCACCGCGCGGCTGACGCAGGCGTTTCCGAATCTCACCGTGATCGACGTCAGCGCCGTCATGCGCCAGGTCAACGGCGTGCTCGACCAGGTGATCCGCGCGGTGCAATTCGTGTTCCTGTTCGCCCTGGTCGCGGGGGTGCTGGTGCTGTATGCGGCGCTGCTGTCGACGCAGGACGAACGCTTGCAGGAGGCAGCGCTGATGCGCGCCCTGGGCGCGAGCCGCGCACAGGTGGCGGGCGCGCAGCGCGCCGAGTTTCTTGCGCTCGGTCTGGTGGCCGGCGTGCTCGCTTCGGCCGGGGCCACCGCGATCGGCTACGTGCTCGCCGAGCGCGTATTCCAGTTTCCGTGGCAGTTCAACGCGGCGATCTGGATCGTCGGGCCGCTGGCGGGGCTGGCCTGTGTCGCGCTCAACGCCTGGCTGGGCGGGCGCGCCGCGCTGAACCATCCGCCGATGCTGGCGCTGCGGGAAGTCTGAGGCGGGCGCTGCGGCGCCCTGGCCGCGCAGCCGGCCCTGAGGCCAGGCATCGCCTGGCAGAAGTGTCGATAGTGCGTCAGCCCTGGGACGAAGCGTCTCAGGTTCGTCGCAACAACCCTCCGCGCCCCCCCTTTTTCTGGCGGTAGTCGCAGCTAACATATTGAAAATACGAAGTTCATATTGCCTGGCATGGTCAATGCTTACTAAAGGACCAGTCGACTGTCCGGATTGCAGGGTTGGGGATGTCCGGGGCGGCCGGCGTCTGTTCAATTCTTCCGAAAAGGAGACTGTCATGACCGAGCAAATGAGAGGCAGAAAATGAACGACAAGGTGACATTCCTGTCGCAGGAAAAGGCCGCCATGCTTGCGGAGCAGATGAACTGGCCGCTTGCCTTCGCCGAGGGTTACATCGCCGGCCAATCCGAGCGCTGGCGCGGAAATCCGCTTTCGAGCTACGTCACAGTCGGGACGGATCACTTCGCTCGCGGATTCCGGGCGGGTTACTTCGAGCGCCCGACTCCGGAACGAGACCTCAGTGGCGCCCGCGTTCAGGCGAACACTGCCGTTAGCGCCACCTAGGCTTCGGTGGATCATGGATTTTGGCTCTTGGACCGCCCCGCAGCGAAGCATGAGCCTGCGCAGGACATTGTTTGCCCTGGTGCTCGCGCTAGGCGCAAGCGCGAGGGTCTTTGCCGCCGCCGATGGGGCGCCTCGCGTGGTCGAATCTGAATCTTCGGTTGACGCGGGCGAAGTGCGGGCGATGACCGAACTTGCGCTCAAGCACGAACACGGCGAAGGCGTGCCCAGGGATCTGCCGAGGGCGAGAGCGCTCTACTGCAATGCGGCGAAACGCGGCTTTGCGGACGCCCAATTCAAGCTTGGCTGGATGTACGCGAACGGCCGGGGCGTGCAACGGGACGACGCTTTGGCGGCGGCGCTGTTTGCGATGGCAGCCGAACTGGGGCATGAACATGCGGGCAAGCTGCTTCGGTACATACCCAAACAAGCCGACCCCCGGCTGCCCGCTTGCCTGCTGCCCGACCCGGTCGTCGCCAGTTCCGTACCCGACGTGGTCGTTGCAGACGGATCCGAGGAAACTGCCGAGAATCACAGCGACATCGAGAAGCTGGTGCATCAATTCGCCTCGCACTACGGGGTCGACCCGAAGCTCGCGCTGGCGGTGGTCTCGGTAGAGTCGGCATTCAACCCTGCCGCTGTTTCCCCGAAGAATGCGGCAGGGCTGATGCAACTCATCCCTGAAACCGCCGTGCGCTTCGGCGTGAAGCGGGTATTCAATCCGAGCGAGAACATTCAAGGCGGATTGGCCTACCTGCGATGGTTGCTCGCATTTTTCCAAGGCGACGTGCCGCTGGTGGTGGCGGCCTACAACGCCGGCGAACGCGCCGTCGAAAAATACCGGGGCATCCCCCCTTATCCGGAAACGCGAAATTACGTCGTAAAGGTAACCAGGCTCTACAAGAAGGCGAAGCATCCGTATCAACCGGAGGTCGTCGCGCCGTCTCCCATCATGGCGCGGATCAAGAGCGTGCGCGGATGACTGCGTGGTCGCCCCCGGGCGAAACGAACGGCGACCAAGGACTTCGCCTCACGCGCTGGACGGGAAAATCAGGGGGAGGGGGCAAGGTTGGTTTTGCCAGCCGCCTTTTGGACCGGATCGGAATCCGTCGTCGATTGATTTCGATTTTCAGGAAAACATTGGAGAAGAGCGTGGTTGACACAGAGTCATTCCTGCAGGAAGAAACCCGATTGCTTGTCGAGCGAGACGGCTGCTCGCCGGCATATGCGAACGGCTACGCCGACGGCAAACACAGTCGCGGGCTTGGCCGGTCGATCGGATCTTATGTCAGGGCGGGATTTGACGAATACAGCCTGGGTTTCCGGGCCGGCTACTTCGAACGCCCGACTGGCCATATGCCGGATTTCCTTCGCCCGAGTGGCCCTCTGCGCGAGGAACGCGGCCTTCCTTGAGCCGAAGTTCAGCTAGAGAAATACTCTACGACGGCATCCGCCTCCGCCCGCGGCTGGCCGAAGGCGATCCAGCCGTGCATGCCGAGCATGAACTCCTCCCGGCGCAAGAAGACCTCCGCAGCCCCGTCGGCCGTGACATAAGTGCCGTTGGTGCTCTGGTCGGCAAGCACGAACTTGTCCTGGCGCCGCTCTATGGTGCAGTGGCGCCGCGAGGCGCGGCCGTTGGCAATGACCAGACCGCAGGCCGCGTCACGCCCAATGGTGATCCAATCGTTGTGCCGCCGGCAGTCGATTTCCCGGTCGCCGTACTTGAGGCGCAGCACCAGCGGCGCGCGGGCGGCGACGGAGTGACCGGCGGCGTAGGACATGGTCACATCGTCGGGGTGGCGCCAGATGAGCTCGCACAGCCTGATTTCTTCCACCTTGCCCTTGACATGGATCGCGTACAAGGGCCGCTTGAAACTGCGGAAAACCGGACCAAGTTTGTCCGCGGTTTCGTGCGAGGTGATGATCTGACTCCTGCCCGCCTGTTCGACCAGCCGGGCGGCGAGATTCACCGTATCGCCGAACACGTCGCTGCCGTTCTGGATCACCGGGCCGCAGTGAAAGCCGATCCGAACGGCGAGCTTGCTCGCCCCGACCGGGGGCAGTTCGTCGATGGCATGCTGCATTCTTCCTGCGGCGATGGCGGCGGCGTCGGGCGTCGGAAACACCGCCATGACTTCGTCGCCTATCGTCTTCACGACGCGCCCGCCCGAGGACTCCGCGTACTGCTGCAGCGTGTCGACGCAGCGCGCGATCGCCTCCGTGGCGGCCTTGTCGCCCGCGGATTCGTACAGTTTCATGCTTTCGCTCACGTCGGCGAACAAAACCGTGACCTGTCTTTCCTTATCCATGGCCGTCATAGTCGTCGTGTTCGGGGACGTTTGTCAAAAGACAGTTTGTAAGAAGAGCAAGGGCAGCTTGCCTGCTCCCCTTGAGAAATTGTTGTTGAAATATGCGTTCCGGATCGCCCGCAGGCCCGCCGCTGATTCTAGTACGAATAGTCGGAGGCGTGGTATGGTCGCTTACATTTCGCGCAGCTGGCGCTTGAGCAGTTTGCCGTTGGCGTTGCGCGGCAGCGGGAGATCGACAAACGTGATGAAATCCGGCAGCTTGTAGTCGGCCAGATTGCGCGCGCAATGGGCGCGCAGATCCTCCTCCGTGCAGGCCGGATCGGAACGCAGGACGAAGGCATGCGTCTTTTCGCCGAGCACCGGGTCGGCGCGGGCGATCACCGCCGATTCGGTCACGCCCGGATGCAGGGAGAGCACGTTTTCCACCTCGGCGCAGAACACCTTGTAGCCGCCGCGGTTGATCATGTCCTTCTTGCGGTCGAAGACGCGCACATAGCCTTCGGCGTCGATCGAGCCGATATCGCCCGATTTCCAGTATCCGTCGCAGAATTCGCGCCGCGTGGCTTTTTCATCGGCCCAGTAGCCGGGGATCACCATGGGGCCGGCGATCCAGATCTCACCCGCTTCGCCGCGCGCACGTTCCTGCCCCTCGTCGTCCATCACGCGCAGGTCGGCACAGGGCAGGGCGATGCCGACGCTGTCCAGGTGGTCGGCCTGCCGGCCTAGCGGCATGCTGGTGGCAGGGGAGGTGCACTCGGTCGCGCCGTAGGCGTTGACCAGCGCGAGCCGCGGCAGCTTCTGCGCCAGGGCGCGGATGGTGCCCTCGGGCATGGGCGCGCCGCCGAAACCCCCTACGCGCCAGCAGGAGAGCTCGTAGCGCTCGAAATCGGGTTCGCGCAGGCACAGATTGTAGATGGCCGGCACCACCAGGGTGAAGCTCATGCGTTCTCGGCTCGCCAGTTCGAGAAAGGCGCGGGCCTTGAAGTCGCGCAGCATGAGCACGCAGCCGCCCACCTTGAACATGGAGAGGATGATCGCCACCAGGCCGGTGACGTGGCTGGCAGGCACCGCGAGCAGCGCGCGGTCCCCGGCACCGTGCTGCATGCAGTGTTCGAAGTGCAGCACCGAATGGATCAGATTCAGATGGGTCAGCATCGCGCCCTTCGGGTGCCCGGTCGTGCCGGAGGTATAGAGGATGACCGCAGTCTCCTCCTCACCCGGCGCAGCCGTAGCGATAGCGTGTGCGCAGGGCGCGAGCAGCCGTGAAAACGGCTGGGCCTGGTTCTGAGCCTGCGCTGCGGCGGCCTGTCCTCCGGCGTCCACCGTCCCGGCGCCCACCGCATAGCGCCGCGCCAGATGCGGCACGGCCTCAGGCGGCGGGATGCGCTCGGCCAGATCGGCGTCGAACACCAGCGTGCGCGCCTGGCATTGGTTGAGCACGTAGGCGAGTTCGGGCAGTTGCTCGCGCACGTTGACCGGCACGGCGACGGCGCCGAGGCGGAACGCGGCCAGCAGCGCATACACGAATTCGGGTTCGTTGGCGCAGTAGATGGCGATGCGCTCCCCGGCTGCGACACCGTCTTGCGCGAGCCGGGCCGCAATCCGCGCCACGCGCGCATCCAGCTCGGCGTAGCTGACGCGCGCATCGCCGCACACCAGGGCTTCGCTCGCGGCGCTGCGCGCGAGCGTGTGCGCGAACAGGGCGTTGAGGTTGGCCGGCCGCTCCTCGAAACAGCGCATGGCACGGCCGAAATGCACCTCCCCGCGCATGCGCGGCAGGCGTTCAGGCGGCCAGTTCATGGTTCATCGATCGCGATCGCATGGCCCATTTTACCGCGAGCTTTGCGCCAGGCGGCTTCGGCTATACTTTGGCCCATGCTCGAAATCCAGACGTTCCTCCCTATTGTCATCTCGGTTCTGCTCCTCCTGCTCGCGATCTGGCTCGCCTGGCGCGTCGCCGCGGTGAAGCGCGCGCTGGAGGAACTGCCCGCGCTCATGGCCCAGGGGCTGGAAGAGAAGCACCGCGCCATGCTCACCGACCTGCACGAAGGCCTCGCGCGCCAGGGCGAGCGCATCGGCACGGCCCAGACGGAGGCAGCCGAGCGCCTGCGCGGCGTCGTCGGCGAGGAGTTGCGCCAGACGCGCGACGCGGTGCACGCGCTCAAGCTTGCGCTGTCGGAAAATCTGGGCCAGAGCCGGGAGGCGATGGTGAGGCAGCTGGCGGCGAGCACCGACGTGCTCACGGCCAAGATCGACCAGCGCCTGGAGCAGATAGGCGGCAAGGTGAGCGAGCGCCTGGACGAGGGCTTCAAGAAAACCAACGAGACCTTTGTCAGCGTGATGGCGCGGC
>CAYNVY010000105.1:0-15366 GCA_964400745.1 uncultured Enterobacteriaceae bacterium
CCGCGCCAAGTATTCCGGTACCTACGCCAACTCGATCCTCGCCAACATGGAAGCGACCGAGGACGGCTACGACGAGGCCATGCTGCTCGACGTGGACGGCTTCGTCGCCGAAGGCGCGGGCGAAAACCTGTTCCTGGTCAAGAACGGCCGCATCTACGAACCTGAGCTGACCTCGGCGCTGATGGGCATCACGCGCGACAGCGTGATCACGCTCGCCTCCGAACTGGGCTACAGCGTCACGCCGCGGCGCATCACCCGCGACGACCTGTACATCGCAGACGAAGCCTTCTTCACCGGCACCGCGGCCGAAGTCACGCCGATTCGCGAAGTCGACGGCCGCAAGATCGGCGCCGGCCGCCGCGGCCCGGTCACGAAGAAGCTGCAAAAGGCGTTCTTCGAAGTGGTCAACGGACGCGACAAACGCCACAGCAACTGGCTTGCACCCGTTGCCAAGATGGCTGCAAGCAAATCCAAAACCGCCGCAGGCAAAGTCAAGCCCGTCGCGGCCAAGCCGAAAAAAGAGGGGAAACGCTGATGCCCGCCACTGCCCAACAGCAGCGCACGGTCGAAGTCACGGAGCACGACCTGCCGCTGCACTGCCCCATGCCCTCGACTCCGGTTTGGAACATGCACCCGCGCGTGTTTCTCGATGTGGCGAAAGCGGGCGAACTGCTCTGCCCCTACTGCGGCGCGCATTACGTGTACAAGGGCGCCGCTCCCAAGGGGCATTGAAGCGCATCAGGGATGAGTCGTGAGGAGCGAGCGCAACGACGCCCCTCTGCGCGCGCCATCCCCGCTCTTCGCGCCTCATCCCGCGCCGCGCATCCTCATCGTCGCCCCGTCCTGGATCGGCGACACCCTGCTGGCCCAGCCGCTGCTGCGGCGCCTGCACGACAAGCTCGGGCTCGTCCGCATCGACGCGCTGGCGCCGCCCTGGTGCGCCCCCCTGCTTGCGCGCATGCCGGAAGTCGCCGAAGTCATCACGTCGCCGTTCGCCCACGGCGAACTGAAGCTGCGCGCGCGCTGGAAGCTCGGGCGTGAACTGGCGCAGCGAAACTACGACAAGGCCATCGTCCTTCCGAACAGCTTCAAGTCGGCATTGATCCCTTTTTTCGCCGACATTGCGCTGCGCTCGGGTTTCGTCGGCGAGTCGCGCTACGGCCTGCTGAACCTGATGCACAAGCTGGACAAGGCGAAGCTGCCGCTGATGGCCGAGCGCTACGCCCTGCTGGCGGAAAAGCCGGGAGAGGAATTGCCGCGCCCGCTGCCCTCCGTGCGGCTGCAGACCGACCCGATCAACACTGCGCGCACCACCGCGCGGCTCGCATTGGACCGCTCGCGCCCGGTCGCCGTGTTCTGCCCCGGAGCCGAGTACGGCTCATCGAAACGCTGGCCGGCGCGACATTTCGCCGCGCTGGCGCAAGCGCTGGCGCAGCGCGGCTACGCCGTGTGGCTGGTCGGCTCGAACAAGGACGCTGCCGTGGGCGAGGAAATCCGCGCGCAGTCGGGCGGCCTTTGCAGCAACCTGTGCGGCAAGACCGACCTCGCCGCGGCGATCGATCTGATGTCGTGCGCCAAACTGGTGGTGAGCAACGACTCCGGCCTGATGCACGTCGCCGCCGCGCTGGGCAAACCGCTGGTCGCGCTCTACGGCTCATCGAGTCCGGCCCACACACCGCCCTTGCTGGAGACGGCGCGCATCGCCAAGATAGAAATCGAGTGCAGCCCCTGCTACGCGCGCGAATGCCCGCTGGGCCATTTCAAGTGCATGAACGATCTCTTGCCGCAGCGGGTGCTCGCAGAGATCGATGCGATGCGCTCGACGTCCGGCATAGCGTGACGCGAAAAATCGCCCGCCTCGAGCGGGCGTGGCCGCAGCGCGTATTTCGGTTTCAGCCGCGCAACTCGCGCGCCAGGCGCGACACCACCGCGCACAGTTCGTCCACCGTATTGGGCTTGTAGACCAGTTCCTTCACGCCCGCCGCGGGCGCCTCTTCGCGCAACGCGTCGGTGATGTAGCCGGAGGCGACGGCCACCGGCAGGCCCGGGCGGATTTCGCGCAATGCCCGCGCCACCTCCAGTCCCGACATGCCCGGCATGTTGAAATCCGTCACCGCCAGATCGAATTGCTCCGGATTGGCGCGCGCCGCCGCGAGCGCCTCGCGCGCGTCGGTAAAACCGCTCACGCGATAGCCCAGCCGCTCGAGCAGGCGCGTCATCAGGAACACGATCGATTCGTCGTCGTCCACGAACAGCACATGCTTGCCCTCGCCGTGCGCCGGGACGGCGTCCGGAGCGCGAACCGGCACGGTCGGTCCGGATTCCTGCGTCGCCGGAAAATACACGCAAAAGGTGCTGCCCTCGCCCGGGACGCTTTGGACTTCGATGCTTGCGCCGTGATCCTGCACGATGCCGTGCACCACCGCGAGACCCAGTCCCGTGCCCTTGTCCACGGGTTTGGTAGTGAAAAACGGCTCGAATATCCGCGCCGCGGTCTCCCTGTCCATGCCCGAGCCGTTGTCCTGCACCTCGAGACAGGCGTATCTGCCTGGCTGCATTTCGCCCGATGCGAACACAACCTGTGCGGATTGCGCCGGCCAGGCCTCCCGCTCGTGCGCCCGCAGTCGCACGTCTATTCGCCCCGCTCGCGCCTGGGTCTGGATCGCATGCCATGCGTTGTTGCACAAATTCAGCAGCACCTGTTCCACCTGGGTCGCATCGGCCAGCACCGCCGGCGCATCCGGCTCGCATTCCACCTTGAGTTCCACCCCCGCGGGCAGGGTGGTGCGCAGCAACCGCGCGGATTCCTCCACCACCGGAACAAGCGATATGACTTTGCGCGAAGCCTGTTGCCTTCGACCGAAGGCAAGAATCTGCTGCACCAGTTCCTTCGCCCTCAGGCTCGCCTTGCCGATCTCGTCCAGGCTTTCCAGCGCCAGGTGGCCGGGCCCGACGTCCTGCCGCGCCAGTTCCACGTTGCCCATGATGGCGGCGATGATATTGTTGAAGTCGTGCGCCACGCCTCCGGCCAGCGTACCCAGCGCCTCCATCTTCTGCGACTCGCGCAGCTGGGCTTCGAGCTGGTCGCGATTGGACTGCGCCTGCTTCAGTTCGGTGATGTCGATCACGCTGCCCATGACGCTGACGACCCTGCCGTTATCGATCTGCGGCGTGGCCACGGTCCGGACCCAGATGCGCTCACCGCTCGGCTGGACAAGTGTCCTTTCGACGTCGTAGGGCACACCTTCCTTGACCACCTTCCAAAATGCACCCAGCGTCAATTCACCCTCTTCCGGCAGGTAGAATCGCCTCCGGCTCTCGATATCGCCGGGATCGTAGTCCTTGCCCACGCCATAAATTCGATACAGCTCGTCCGTCCAGGCCATCGCCCCGGTCGCACAATCGTATTTCCAGCCGCCGAGCTTGGACAGATGCCCCACATCCTCCAGCAGCTTTCGCGCCTCGCGCAGCGCCAGCTCGGTCTGCTTGCGCTCGGTGATATCGCGCAGGAATGCGAAAAAGCGCTCGCCCAGCGCGGCGACGAAAAGCACGCTGATCTCCACGTCGATGACCGTGCCGTCCTTGCACCGGCGCCGGGCCTGGAAAAGCGCGTTGCCGGTCCGCATCAACTCGCGCAGGCGAAGCGCGACCTCCTCCGAAGATTCGTCCACGTCGATATCCGCGATGCTCATGCGCAGAAGTTCGTCCCGCGAATATCCCAGCATGCGGCATATCGCCTCATTGACGTCGAGGATCCTGCCGGAGGAATCAGCGATCCAAAAGCCGTCGGTCGATGCCTGAATGACAGTCCGATACTCCTCTTCCCTTCGTTTTTGCTCGGTGAGGTCGCGCGCCGTGGCGTAAGTGACTCCGTCGCTCTTGTCGAAATACGCGGTCCAGACCAGATAGATCGCCTGTCCGTCCTTGCGTACATAGCGATTGTCGAAATGCAGGGTCGGACGCACCGTCACTTGCAGTTTCATTTCCTCCGCGGTCCGCTGCCTGTCCTCGGGCAGCACAAACTCCAGGAACGGCCTGGCCAAAAGCTCGCTCTCGTCATAGCCGGTCAGGCGCATGAACGCCGGATTGACTTGCTTGAAACATCCGAAGGGATCGGCGATGCACATCGGATCGAGCGACAGCTCGAAGAAGCGGAAATACTGCTCCCGCTCCTCCTCCACCCGCTTGCGCTCGGTGATGTCCATGTGGGTGCCGACAATCCGCACCGGCGCGCCGGCTGCGTCCCGCTCCACCACCTTGCCCCGGGACAGGATCCAGATCCAGCGGCCGTCCTTGTGGCGCAGCCGGTGCTCGGCTTCGTATAACGGCGTCTCACGTTGCATGTGCGCATCCATGGCGGCACGCACGGATGGCAGATCCTCCGGGTGCACCAGCTCTTCCCACGTGCCGACGTGAGGCTCGATCTCGTCAGCGCGGTAGCCCAGCATCGACGACCAGCGCTCGCTGTAGTTCGCCTTGCCACTGGGCACGTGACGGTCCCACAATCCCAGATCGGCGCCGGCAAGCGCAAGCTCCAGGCGCTCGGCGCTTTCCCGCCGCTCTTTCTCCTGGACGTCGGCGACCTGATCCCGCGTCCGCTGCCGTCGCTGGACGAAAAACAGTCCAAAGCTGGCGGCCGTCGCGAACAACGCGAAAAGAGCGCCGTATTCAAGCGATTGCGCGCGCCACGACGCGTACATGGCCGGAAGGCTGCGGCTGACATGCACGACCAGCGCCTTGTCCATGGAAGCGCCTGCGCCGCTCAAGCTGCGCGAAGCCATCATGCGTTCGTCGCCCGTCATGTTGGCTATGCCGGTGAGCAGGGTGGCGGCCTGTCCGCTATCCCTGTGCCGGCTGAAGAAGGAACCGGGTTTTGCAAAATCCATTCCAGCCTGCCCCTCTCCAGGCGGCATGAAAACGAAGGCCTTGCCGTCGCCGTGCGCCAAGGCAACGCGCATGTCGGGCGCATACAGCACCGAGCGCACCAGGACGTTGAAATATTCCGGATCCAGTGTCGCGACGGCGATTCCGGCAAACGCTCCCTCGGGGCTGGTGATTGCCCTTATCAGGTTGATCGCAACGACACCCTGCGGGGTCTTGAACGGCGGGGAAACGTAAAGCGTCGCCGCATTGGCACGCAGGCGCAATGCCTTGAAATCTTCGCGCTCTCCCAGATTCGCGCCGACCAGCTCGGCACGGCTCGAATCGAGCACTGTTCCGTCGGCGTTGGCGACAAATATCGTACGCACGCCGGGCATCACATTGATCAACACGTTGAGACGGCGCGAGGGCGCCACGCTCAGCGTCTTGCCGCTCCACTGCATGAGGTCATCCCGCACCTCGGCGAGGGCGTTGTTCACCCCCTCCAACTGGCGCTCGAGATTCTCGCCTATGACCTTTGCCTGCACTTGCAGCCGCGCGCCCTCTCGGTCGCCGATTTCGCGATGTTCGGCATACAGGAAATAGCCGAGGAGTGCGCCCGCGAGCAACGCCGCCACGGCGAAAGCGAGCCATTCGGCCCGATTTCTGGCTCTCGCGTCCGCGTGGGATGTGAGACTCATGCCGCAACTACCTCCTGCCGAAAATGCGACCTCGGGCTAAGCATGGCATTCCAGCAATATCGTCGGACCCAATCAATGCAAAAAAGTGAAGCCGGCCGGTAAGCCGGGTTCTGTTACGGGGATCGCTCCCTATGACGGTCATTCCTCTAGGCGCCGGGTTGCCCCGGCGCTCCAGCCACCTACCCGCGAACTTGAGCGAGCCGCTCATTGCACGCCGGAACCGCGCGTGCAGCATCCGCCTATTTGGTGTTGCTCCGGGTGGAGGTTACCGCGTTTCACCCGCCGCATCCTCTTGCGAAAATGCGGCGACTCGTCTCTGTGGCCCTATTCCTCGTCTTCGCCGAAAGCAAGCTTCCGACTAGTACGTACGGCCGTTAGCCGTCACCCTGCTCTGCGGAGCCCGGACTTTCCTCTCCGTATCGACAACATACGCAGCGACCGTCTGGCCGGCTTCACACCGCGATTTTAGCACCTGGCCGGCGCGCGACCGCGCTTCCTTGCCCGGGGGACCTTTCCGAGACGGGCTATTTCCTCCTGCCTTTGCGCGGCGCGGATACGCCTTCGCTGCGCTCGTTCCGGCGCGTCTCCTGAGCGCGCTCCTCCTGCGGCGCCTCGCCCTGCCTGCGGCCCGGACGAAAATGCTGCGCATCGTCGTAGTAGCGTTCGTCTTCGTTGTCCGCAGTCCAGCCCGGAATCCCCAGCACCGGCAGCGGCGAATAGGCCTCGGTCGCGGCGAGCGCGCCCGGTTCGCCGAAATATTTCGCCAGACGCGCATCCAGCGTGGCGAGCTGCTGCGGCAATGGCCGCTCCAGTTCGCGCGCCGGCACGTCGAAAATAACCGTCTTGGCGGTGATACCTTTGTAGGGCTGCAACAACTTTTCGTAGATCGAATGGCCGAACACGTAAAAACGCATCGACGACCGGACCTCGTCCCGGCGCTGCCAGAACAGCTCTTTCCACTTGAAATTGCGCAGGCAATCGATCAGCTCGGGATCGCTGCTCTGCACGATCACGCCGCCCTCGTCGAACAGCGTCAGCACATCCCGCGGCGTGCCGCGCCCTCCCTCGCTTTGGTGCGCGAGCATCTCTTTGTAGTGGTGGCGGTTGAGCGCGGCCTTGCTCCGCGGGAAAGTGATCCAGACCAGCGCGTTGAACAGGTCGTGCCAGTTGTCGCTGCGGGTCAGCACCTTGCCGCGGGAATAGACGCGGGTCTCGTAGGGCTCGTCGGTCTTGGCCTCCTGCGGCACGAACTCCAAGGGCGCGCCGCTGCCGCTCACCACCTCGTTTTCGTCGCACATCCGGTTCAGTTGCGCCAGGGTGGGAAAGTGATCCGCGGGCAGCTGGTCCAGCAGCGGGGCGAACGTGGCGAACGCGGGGGAGGCCATGATCTCCCAACGGTTCCAGACGGGTGCGGCGGTGGCCATGGCGCGCTATCGGGGCAACAGCAGGCGCCAGTGAAGCGTCTCGCCAGCGCGCAGCGGCACCAGTTCGTCTTCACCCATCGCATACGAGGCTTGCACCTGCCAGTTCTCGCGCCGCAGGGTAATCGTTCCGGCGTTGCGCGGCAGGCGGTAGAAATCCGCGCCGTGAAAGCTCGCGAACGCCTCCAGCCGGTCGAGCGCGCCCGCCGCCTCGAACGCCTCGGCGTAGAGCTCCAGCGCCGCGTGCGCGGTGTAGATGCCGGCATGCCCGCACAGCGCCTCCTTGTTGCCGCGCGCGTGGGGCGCGCTGTCGGTGCCGAGGAAGAACTTGGGGCTGCCGCCTGTCGCCGCGCGCACCAGGGCCCGGCGGTGCACCTCCCGCTTCAGCAGCGGCAGGCAGTAGTGGTGCGGCCGTATTCCGCCGGCGAATATCGCATTGCGGTTCAGCAGCAGGTGATGCGCGGTGATGCTGGCGGCGACGTTCTCCGGCGCCGCGGCGACATAGTCCGCCGCGTCTAGCGTGGTGATGTGCTCCAGCACCAGGCGCAGGCCGGGAAAGCGCTGCGTGATCTGCGGCAGCACGGTATCGACGAACACCCTTTCGCGGTCGAACACATCCACCTCGGGATCGGTGACCTCGCCATGCAGCAACAGGGGCATGCCGGCCTTTTCCATGGCCTCCAGCACCGGGAAGCAATTTGCCAGGCGCGTCACACCGGAATCGGAGTTGGTGGTGGCGCCGGCCGGGTAGTACTTCAGGGCGTGTACCGTGCCGCTCGCCCTGGCCCGCGCAATCTCCGCCGGAGCCGTTTTGTCGGTGAGATACAGCGTCATCAAAGGCTCGAAGCGCGCGTCCCGGGGCAGCGCCGCCAGGATGCGCTGGCGGTAGGCTTCGGCCATGTCCACCGTGGTCACCGGCGGACGCAGATTGGGCATGACGATGGCGCGCGCAAACTGCCGCGCCGTGTGCGGCAGCACCGCTGCAATCGCCGCGCCGTCGCGCAGGTGCAAATGCCAGTCGTCGGGGCGGGTGAGGGTGAGCGTCGGGGGCTTGGGCGTATTCATGCAGGCGCGATTATACCCGCCGAGCGACCATGGCTCGTAACGCAATCCACTATAATCCGCCTTTCCAGGCACCAGGCACGGGCCACCGCCGATGAATTCTCCCGCCCCCGCGCAAGACTCCGATTGGGCACTCGTTTTCGCATGCTGGCTGATCGCCAGCGTATCTGCCCTGGGCAGCCTGTTTTTCAGCGAAATCATGGGGCATGCGCCCTGCGTGCTGTGCTGGTATCAGCGCATTTGCATGTATCCGCTGGTGCTCATCCTGCCGGCCGGCCTGTTCCCCTTCGACCGCAATATCGTGCGCTATGCCCTGCCGCTGTCGCTGCTCGGCCTGGCGGTCGCTTTTTTCCATCTGCTTCTGGTCGCAGGCGTCATTCCCGAAAGCATCAAACCGTGCGTGCAGGGCATCCCCTGCACTGATGTTCAGATCGTATGGCTCGGTTTCGTCACCATCCCGCTGCTCTCGGCCTTGTCATTTCTTGCGACCAGCGCGCTGCTGGTCCTAACCCACCTCAGGAGTTCAAAGTGAAGCAAAAAGAACAGTCGGAACAAAGGGAACAAAAAGCGAAACCGAAGGACGTCAAAGCGGCGCAGCGGCAGCAGAAATCGAACAAGACGCGGCTGTTCGTCTTTGCCGCCGCCTTCCTGCTGCTCGCTTTCGTCGCCGGCGCCGTGGTCTACAAGAAGCAGCAATCGAACGAGTCGGCCCAGGCCTACCAGCGGAACAAATCGACCTTCGTGCGCGAGCACTCGCCCGCATTCGGCAACGCTGCGGCGAAAGTCGAGATCGTCGAATTTCTCGACCCCGCCTGCGAAACCTGCAAGGAGTTCTATCCCCTGATAAAGAAAATGATGGCGTCCAACCCCGACAGAATCCGCCTGTACGTCCGCTACGCGCCGTTTCACACGGGTTCGGACTACGTGGTGAAGATACTCGAGGCGGCGAAACGGCAGGGCAAGTTCTGGGAGACGCTGGAAGCGGTATTCGCGTCCCAGGCCAGATGGGCGCCGAACCACCGGCCGGACCCGCAGCTCGTATGGAACCATCTGGGCGGCCTGGGCCTGGACATCACGCGCCTGCGGCAGGACATGAACGCGTCCGAGATCGAAAAAGCCATCCAGCAGGATCTCGCCGACGCAAAGGCGCTGAACGTGAAAATGACGCCGGAGTTCTTCGTCAACGGCAGGCCCTTGCCGAGTTTCGGCTACGACCAGCTGAGGACGCTGGTGGTGGACGCCCTGGATGCAGCCTACAAATAGCCTGTAACGGCGTTCACGCGCGCGGCGGCTCGGCGTCGAGCAGCGCGAGCGCGCGCTCGTACAATTCGTTCTTGCGCGCGCCCGTGATCGACGCCGCCAGCGCGGCGGCCTGCTTCAGCGGCAGTTCCGCCAGCAGCAAGCGCAGCACGCGCTCCGCCTCGGCCGGCAACCCTTCCTCCACTCTTGCCGGCGCGCCGGTGACGATCAGCACGAATTCGCCGCGCTGCCGGTTGGGATCGGCTTCCAGCCAGGCGGGCGCCTCGGCCAGCGGGCAGCGGTGTATGGTCTCGAACAGCTTGGTCAGTTCGCGCGCGATCACGATCTCGCGCTCGCCTGCCAGCGTCGCGGCGAGGTCGGCGACGCATTCGCTCACGCGGTGCGGCGCCTCGTAGAACACCAGCGCGCAGGAAAGCCCGGCGAGCGCCGCGAGCGCGCTGCGCCGCGCGGACGCTTTCACCGGAAGAAAGCCATGGAACAGGAAATGCGGCTCGCCCAGACCGGCCGCCGACAGCGCCGCAATCGCGGCGTTGGCGCCGGGAATCGGACAGACGGCGATGCCCGCCGCCCGGGCACGTGCCACCAGCAGCGCGCCCGGATCGGAGATGCCGGGCGTGCCCGCGTCGCTCACCAGCGCGATCGTCTTTCCGGCGAGCATCTGCGCCACCAGGTCGGCCGCGCGCTGCATTTCGTTGTGCTCGTGCAAAGCGACGAATTTGGCCGCGATGCCATGATGCGCCAGCAGATGCCCCGAGGTGCGCGTATCCTCCGCCGCCACGAGGTCGGCCTGCGCCAGCACCGCCAGCGCCCTAGCGCTGATGTCGCCCAGATTTCCAATCGGTGTCGCGACGACATATAATTTCCCCGCACCTTCCGAGGCACTCTCCCCATGTTCCTGCCCCACCGACCGCATCGCGCGCTGCTTGCTCTTGTGCCGTTCGTTTTCTTTCTGCTCGTCCATGGCATGGGATTGTGCGTTGCGGCCGAGAATGAAGCAAGCGCCGACGCCGGCGTGAGCGCGGCCGAGATTCAGCCCGCGCTGGCGCTGCTGCTGCCGCTCGCGTCCCCCGATTTCGCCCGCCCGGCCGAAGCTCTGAGGCTGGGTTTCATGGCGGCGCACAAGCACGGCGGTGAAAAGCTGGCGGTCGGCGTTTTCGCCACCGACGCATCGGGCGAATCGGTGCTCGCCGCCTACGACAAGGCGGTCACGCTCGGCGCGCGCCTGGTGGTCGGCCCCATGACCCGCAGCGGCGTGACGACGCTGGCCGCGAGCAAGCTCGTCAGCGTGACGACCATAGCGCTCAACCTGCCCGAGGACAGGAGTGCTTTGCCGCCGCAGTTCTACACTTTCGGTCTGCCGCTGGAAGCCGAGGCGCAGCTGGTGGCGCGGGCGGCCTTTGCCGAGCACTACAAGAGCGCCATCCTGGTGAGCGCGAGAAACCCGCTCGCCCAGCGCAGCCGCGACGCCTTCGCCGACGCATGGAAGCGATTGGGCGGCAGCGTCAAGGCGGCCTATGAATTCGGCCCGCAAACCGATCTGCACCGGCTCAGGGAGACGCTCTCCACGACAGTGGCGGACATGATCTTTCTCGCGGCGGACACCGGGCAGGCGCGCGCCGTGCGCCCGTATCTGAACAACGTGATCGACATCTTTGCCACTTCGCAGGTCAACGCCGAGCGCACGGACCGGCTGGCAAACGTCGACCTGAACGGCATACGCTTCGTCGAAATGCCCTGGCTGGTGCAGCCGGACCACCCGGCGGTCATGATCTATCCGCGTCCCGCGGGCCTGGCGGCCGAGCTGGAGCGCTTCTACGCGCTGGGCATCGACGCCTTTCGCGTCGCCGAGGCGATGCTGGGCGCGCCGCGGCGGCTCAGCCTGGACGGCGTCACCGGCAGGCTGAGCCTGGATGGCAGCCAGGTGGCGCGCGAGCCGGTGCAGGCGGTATTCAGAAACGGCGTCGGCATCGCTCTGGAAAATGACCAGCCGGGCGAAAGCAAGCGGTAACCTGGCCGAGGCACTCGGCGCCGCCTATCTGCAGGCGCGCGGCCTGCGTCTGCTGGCGCGCAATTACAGCTGCCGGCTGGGAGAGATCGACCTGATACTGGCCGACGGCGACACGCTCGTGTTCGCCGAAGTGCGCCTGCGCCGCAGCCGCGATTTCGGCGGCGCTGCGCAAAGCATTACCGGGGCCAAGCGTCAACGCATCCTCAGGGCCGCGCGTCATTACCTTTCAGGCAGGCCGGAGACGCCATGCCGCTTCGACGCCGTCTTGCTCGACGCCCTGGACCCGGACCGTATCGAATGGATCAAGGATGCTTTCGGTGAATAGAAACTCGATCGTGCGCGCCGCGCTCGCCGCGGCGTTCCTCGCCGCGTACCTCGCCGCGCCGGGACGGGCGGCGGCGCAGCAGGTGCGCCTGCTGGTGCAAAGCTCGGCGCTGGCCGGTTTCAAGCACCACCAGGCGCCCGAGGTGTGGCGCGGCATGCGCGTCGGCGATGCGCTGGCGCTGGAACGCGAACCGGGCAACCCGCATGACGCCGGCGCCATCAGCGTGCAGTGGCAGGGCCACAAGCTCGGTTACGTGCCGCGCGCGCAAAATGCCGCGCTGGCCTGGGCCATGGACCGGGGCGAGCGCATCGAAGCGCGCGTGAGCCGGGTGCAGCCGCATCGCAATCCGCGCAAGCGCATCGAGTTCGAGGTGTATATTGAGTGAGTCCCGAAGCGATCGGATTTTGTCGGCTGCGCTGGGGTAGAATGCCCCAATCGAACCGGACGGAGCATGGATGGATCTCGTAGAACGCGTCAGTCAGCATTTCGCCGACAGCGCACGGACCAAGCAGAAAGCTTCCGAACTGCTGTCCCCGCCGATCGCCCGCGCGGTGGAAATGATGGTGAAATCCATGCTCGCCAACGGCAAGATTCTCGCCTGCGGCAACGGCGGCTCGGCGGCCGATTGCCAGCACTTCGCCGCCGAATTGATCGGGCGCTTCGAGCGCGAGCGCCCGGGCCTGGCGGCGATCGCCCTGACCACAGACACCTCGGCCCTAACCGCGATCGCCAACGATTACGACTACGAGCAGGTGTTTTCGCGCCAAGTGCAGGCGCTGGGACAGGCGAACGACGTGCTGCTCGCGATCTCCACCAGCGGCGAATCGATGAACGTCATCGCCGCGATTCATGCCGCGCACGAGCGCGACATGCAGGTGGTCGCGCTCACCGGCAGGGGCGGCGGCAAGATCGCCGGCCTGCTCGCCAGCGAGGATGTGCACGTCTGCGTACCTTCGGACCGGACTGCGCGCATCCAGGAAGTGCATCTGCTGGCGCTGCATTGCCTGTGCGACGGCATCGACACCTTGTTACTGGGAGTTGAATCATGAACGCATCGCATACCGCCTTTTCTCCGCTGCGCACGCTGGCGCTGATCGCCCTGCTCGGACTCCTGCCGCCGCTCCAGGGTTGCGTCGAAATGGCCGTGGTGGGCGCGGGCGCCACCGCGTTCGCGCTGGACGACCGGCGCACCGCCGGCGCGCAGACCGAGGACAAGGAAATCGACCTGCGCGGCGAAGCCCGCGTCAACGAGCGCTTCGGCGACAAGGTGCATATCAACGTCACCAGCTACAACCGCAACGTACTGCTCACGGGCGAAGCCCCCGACGCCGCAGCCAAGGCGCAGATCGAGAAAATCGTGCGCGACATCACCAACGTGCGCGGCGTGGTCAACGAGATCCAGATAGCCGGGGCGAGTTCGTACAGCGCCCGCGGCAACGACAGCTACATCACCTCCAAGGTCAAGGCGCGCTTCATCGACAGCGGCCGCACGTTTTCGGCCAACCACGTCAAGGTGGTGACCGAATCGAGCGTGGTCTATCTGCTGGGGCTGGTCACGCGCGCCGAAGCCGAGGCCGCGGTGGAAATCGCGCGCACCACCGGTGGCGTGCAGAAAGTGGTGCGCGTGTTCGAGTACATCGTCGCGCCCGCTCAGGCGCCGGCCACATCGGCCGCCCCCGCCCCGGCCAAATGATCCGCGGCGCGCAGCCTGACGTTCACTCTAACGCGCGCCCGATCCGCGACTGAGCGCGCACGGCATGCACGGCCGTCCCGAATTCGAGGCAAAGCTGTGCGACCCGGCGCAACTCGCCGCACGCATCTCGACCCTGGCGCGGCCGCTGGTGTTCACCAACGGCGTGTTCGACATCCTGCATCGCGGCCATGTCACCTACCTCGCGCAGGCGCGCGCCCTGGGTGCGAGCCTGGTCGTCGCCGCCAACAGCGACGCCTCTGCGCGCCGGCTGGGCAAGGGCGAGGACCGGCCGATCAACCGGCTCGAAGACCGCATGGCGGTGCTCGCCTCGCTGGCTGCGACCGACCTGGTGACCTGGTTCGACGAGGACACGCCGCTCGCGCTGATCCTTGCCTGCCGGCCCGACGTGCTGGTAAAGGGCGGGGACTGGAAGCCCGAGGCCATGGTCGGCGCGCAGGAAGTCCTCGCCCGGGGCGGCGCGGTGCATTCGATCCCGTTTCTGCACCAGTTGTCGACCACCGCGACCCTGCAGAAAATCCGCAGGCGTTGAATTCAGCATGAGGGCAGGCCGGCGAAACCACGCTCGCCTGGGCCCTGGGGCGCTTGATGGGCGCTGGATTCAAGAGCGGTGTTCAACAGCGATGTTCAACAATGATTGACACCATGCCAAGCGACAACTATCATCCGCCCAATGGCGCTCAGCATAAGGAAATGATGTGATGGAAGTCGTTCTTCGCAAGTACGGAAACAGCACGGTTCTTGCACTGCCGCCGGCAGTACTCAAGGATCTCGGCCTGAAAGCGGGTCAATCGATGACATTGGATTCGACCCCAGACGGCCGGATCACGCTGATGCGGAAGCGCCGCTATACCTTGGCGGACTTGCTCGCTCAATGCGATCTGAAAACGGCGCCGCCCGCAGATCTTGCTCTGTGGGACAACGCTCGCCCTGTCGGACAGGAGACCTGGTGATGGCGGTATTCGACCGAGGCGACATCGTAATGGTGCGCTTCGACCCGGTCGAAGGCCATGAAATGCGGGGAGCAAACCGGCCGGCGCTTGTGCTAAGCACGCGTGAGTTCAACCGACTGGGCGATGTCCTGGTGATTCCGATTACGCAAGGCGGGGACTTTTCCAGATTCGCGGGATTCGCAGTTCCTCTCTCCGGCACCGGTTGCAAGACGCAGGGTGCAGCGCTGGTGAACAAGTTGCGTATGCTGGACTTGGCGGCCCGCAAAGCAAGAAAAGTTGAACGCGTGCCGCAAGAGGTTGTCGACGACGCCATTGGTCGATTGATGACGCTGTTTGAATAACCGGAAGGACGTATGCGGGCCAACCGGGAGGCGATGTCGGTCGGCAGCTGACGGCCACAGCGGACGGCTGCTGTTACATTTCGATGCTCGAAAGCAGACACCCAAGAACGACAAACCCGCCGAAGCGGGTCTGTGTGGATGCTGCTGTGATTACGCTTTCTTGCGCCTGCTGAAGCCGAGTCCGGCTAGGCCAATGGCGAGAAGAGCAAGCGAGGCGGGTTCAGGCACGGGGGTAACTCCCACGTCCGTTGAGCTAAACGCAAACAGATGGGCTGTGCTGTCAGCGAAATGGAATCCCCTCTGATTCGGAGCGGCAGCAACGATAACGGTGTCGGTAGTATTGATAGTAGGAGCGGCCCAAGTCAAAGCGGAAAATGCCGATTGAACATCCGCCAGATTTACATTGAACGTCCCGTTAGCAACGGTCGTATTGCTATAACCGGTTAGGTAAGACCGGATATCCGAACTCATGGTGACGGCGACGGAGGCAGATGTGATGTCCACACCGTTAACCGTGCCGCCGAGATTTTCCTGCCCACCGCCCCCCATGGCGAGCACATAGAAAGTTGTATCACCGGCCGCCAGAGTAAACGTCAGTGTAGATAAATTTGAAATCTGAGTCGTCCAGGTATCGTTGTTCTGATACAGAAGGCTATTGACGCTAGTGGCAGTGCCGCCAAAAATCGCCAAGTCGTTGTCAGCCACCAATGCTATGGAAAATGTA
>CAYNVY010000106.1:0-15362 GCA_964400745.1 uncultured Enterobacteriaceae bacterium
GGTGGGCGGGGGCGGCGGGGGGGTCGGGTTGGCCGGTGGGGAATTGGGAGGTGTACAAATTGCGGTTCGGCGGCGGTTTCGGCGGCCGCGGCTTTACCGATTACGTGCGGCAGGCGGTGCTGATGGCCAAGGAGCTGCCGGGCACGCCGGTGAAGCTGCTCTGGTCGCGCGAAGAAGACATGCTGCACGGCAAGTACCATCCCGTGATGCAGGCGAAACTGACCGGGGCGGTCGACGCCAACGGCGACCTGAACGCCCTGCATATCCGGCTGTCGGGCCAGTCCATCCTCGCCTCCGTCCGCCCCGAGGCCATGGACAAAGGCAAGGATCCGTTTACGTTTCAGGGCTACTGGCCTACGGGAGAACATTCGCTCGAGTACACCATACCCAACCTGCTGGTCGATCACGCGATGCGCAACACCCACGTGCCGGCGGGCTTCTGGCGCGGGGTGAACATCAACCAGAACGCGATCTTCCTCGAGTGCTTCATCGACGAACTGGCGCATGCGGCCGGCAAGGACGCGCTGGAATTCCGCCGCAAATTGATGCAGGCCCATCCGAAATCCCTAGCGGTGTTGAACGCGGTCGCCGACAAGGGCGGCTGGGGCAAGCCGGCTGCGCCGGGCGTGCATCGCGGCCTGGCCCATTTCAGGGCGTTCGGCGCTTACGTCGCGGCCTGCGCCGAGATCTCGGTGAGCGGCGGCAACAAGGTGAAAATCCACCGCATCGTCGCCGCCACGGATACGGGCTATGCGGTGAATCCGGCGCAGATCGATCGCCAGGTCGCGGGCTCCTTCGTCTACGGACTGTCGGCGCTGTTCGACCAGGAGTGCACGGTCAAGGACGGCCGCATGCAGCAGGAAAATTTTCATGACTACAACTCGATGCGCATCGCGCAGATGCCCAAGGTCGAGTCCATCGTCATGCCCTCGGGCGGTTTCTGGGGCGGCGTGGGAGAGCCGACCATCTGCGTGGCCGGGCCTGCGGTGCTCAATGCGTACTTCGCCGCGACCGGCAAGCGCATCCGCACTTTCCCGCTGAAGCATCACGGCATCGAGCTGGTATAGGCAGGCAGGGGGCGGAGGCAAGCGCCGCCTGCCTGACTTTGCGGAAATGAGCGCGAAGCGCCTATCGATTGCCGCCGTGTGCTCGTTCGGGCTGGCGGCGGCGTTCGCGCCGCCGCTCTGCGCGGCAAACGCAGCGCCGGCGGGCGCGACGGCCTGTTTCGGCTGCCATGCGGCAGGCGACCGCGTCGCTACGCCGGTGCCGCGGTTGATCGGGCTGGACGCAGCGTATGTCGTCAGGGCGATGCAGGAATTCCGCGCGGGCACGCGCCCGGCGACGGTCATGGATCGGATAGCCCGCGGTTTCACCGACGCCGAGGTTCAGTCGATCGCCGAATGGTACGCGCGCCAGCGCTGACCGCCGACGCCAAGCGAAGACATGCAAAGAGCGCACGCAGCGGGTCGCCGAAAGTTCATCCAGTCCGCCGCGGCAGTCGCGGCGGCGGGGCTGCTTGCGCCGCGCGCGTTCGCGCAAACCGCGGCGCCGCGGGTGGCGGTCGTCGGCGGCGGTTTCGCCGGCGCCAGCTGCGCCCGCGCGCTCAGGCGCGTCGATCCGCGTATCGCGGTCACTCTGGTCGAACCGAACGCGAGCTACACGGCGTGCCCGTCCAGCAACGAAGTGATCGCCGGCATGCGCGAGCACGCGGCGCAGCGCTTCTCCTACGAAAGGGTCGTCGCCGACGGGGTCGCGGTGCTGCGCGCCGCGGCCAGCGGCATCGATGCGCAGGCGCGCGTGGTTACGCTTGCGGACGGCACGCGCCTGCCTTACGACCGCTTGGTGCTTGCGCCGGGCATCGATCTGCGCTGGGACGCCCTGCCGGGCTACGGCGAGGCTGCGGCCGAGCGCATGCCGCACGCGTGGAAGGCGGGGGCGCAGACGCTGCTGCTGCGCCGCCAGCTCGAGGCCATGCAGGACGGCGGCCTGGTGGTGATCTCGGTGCCGGCCAACCCTTATCGCTGCCCGCCCGGGCCGTACGAGCGTGCAAGCCTGATCGCGCACTACCTCAAAACGCAGAAGCCGCGCTCCAAGCTGATCGTGCTCGACGCCAAGGACGCGTTTTCCAAGCAGCGCCTGTTCCTGAGCGCCTGGAGCGCGCTGTACCCCGGCTTGCTCGAATGGGTGCCGCTGTCCAGGGGCGGCGGCGTGACCGCGGTCGACGCCTCGACCAATAGCTTGATCACCGATTTCGGCACGCACCGCGCAGCCGTCGCCAACGTGATTCCGCCGCAGCAGGCGGGCCGCATTGCCGCCGCCGCCGGCGTCGCCGATCGCAGCGGCTGGTGCCCGGTCGATCCGGTCAGTTTCGAATCCAGGCTGCAGCCAGGCATACACGTCATCGGCGACGCGGCGATCATGGGTGCGATGCCGAAATCCGCCTTCGCCGCCAACGCGCAGGCCAGGGTCTGCGCGCAGGCGGTGGCGCGGCTGCTCGATGGCGCCGCGCCGGCCGCGCCCAAGCTGATCAACACCTGCTACAGCCTGGTCGCGCCCGATTACGGCATTTCGGTCGCGGGCGTGTATCAGCCGGCCAACGGACAGCTGACCGAAGTGCTCGGTTCGGGCGGCGTCAGTCCGGCGAATGCGCCGCAGGCGACGCGCGCGCGCGAGGCGGAACTGGCCCAGGGCTGGTTCCGCACCATCGTCGGGGAGGTGTTCGGGTGAAGGCGCCCGCCCTCGCCATGCTAGTGCTTGCGGCCGGCGCGAGCGCCGCGGCCGGTGCGCAGGGAACGGCCGCGACCGCGACCGCGAACTTGGGCCCGGGCGCAGATGGGGTCGTGGCCGGCGCGATGCCGGCGTCGCTCAGCGGCGTCAAAGGCGATCCTGCGCGGGGCAGGGCGATCGTCGCGAGCCGGCAGCTCGGCCTGTGCCTGCTCTGCCACAGCGGGCCGTTCGAGGAAGAGCGGCTGCAGGGTAACCTCGCGACCGATCTGCGCGGCGCCGGCAGCAGGTGGTCGGAAGCCGAACTGCGGCTGAGGATCGCCGACTCCGGTCGCATCAACCCGGATTCGATCATGCCCTCGTACTATCGTAGCGCGGGACTTGCGCGCGTGGCCGCGGCGTATCAGGGCAGGCCCGTGCTGAACGCGCAGCAGGTAGAGGACGTGGTCGCCTTTCTGGCGACCTTGCGCAACGAGTGAAGACCCGCGCGCGACACATGGGAACAGGGATGCCCGATCGATGAACTCTGACCGCGCTTCGCGCCGCGAATTTCTGCTCGCCGCCGGGGGAGTCGCGGCCGGGCTCGCGCTCGCGCCGGGTTCTACCGACGCCGTCGCAGCCGAGCCCGCCGCGGCTGGCCTGCTGCCCGGTACGAAAACGGTGAGCATGCTGCAGGCGATACAGCGCACCGTGGGCGCGGCCAGCGTCAACAAAGGCAAGGTGAAACTCGAGCTGCCGCCTCTGATCGAGAACGGCAATACCGTGGCGCTCGCAGTCAGGGTCGACAGTCCCATGACCGAGGCAGAGCACGTGAAGGCGATACACGTCTTCAGCGAAAAAAATCCCCAGCCGTACATCGCGAGCTTTTACCTCGGCCCGCGCGCGGGCCGCGCCAGCGTCGCCACGCGCGTGCGCCTCGCCGATACGCAGACCGTGGTCGCTATCTGCGAACTGAGCGACGGCTCGTTCTGGTCGGACAGCGCGAGCGTCGTGGTGACCCTCGCGGCCTGCATGGAGGAGTTGTAAGCATGGCGCGCGCGCTCATCAACGTGCCGGCGTCAGCGCGCCGCGGCGACATCATCGAGATCAAGGCGCTGATCTCGCACGAGATGGAGACCGGATTTCGCCGCACCCAGCTCGGCCGGACGATTGCGCGCGACATCATTACCCGGTTCGTGTGCAGCTATAACGGCGCCGAGATCTTCCGCGCCGAGTTTCATCCGGCGATAGCGGCAAATCCGTTTATCGCGTTTTCAACCGTCGCGACCGAGAGCGGAACCATCACCTTCAAATGGAGCGGCGACAACGGGTTCTCGGCGACCGAGACCGTGGCCATCGCCGTCGCTTGAGCGCAACGGCCTGCCATCGCGCCGCCGCCGTGTTGCGCGCGTTCTGCGTCGCCGGGTCGCTGGCGGTGTTTGCGCAATCCGTGTCTGCCGCCGAAATCCCGCTGCCCGAGCGCCGCTCGGGCTACGCTTTCATGAGCCGCGAGACGCGCGCGATGCAGGACGAGGACAGCGCCAATCCGGGCATGCTCTGGGTGCTCGACGGGGAAAAGCTGTGGAACACCAGGGCGGGCGCCGCTGCGCTCGCCTGCGCCGATTGCCACGGCGATGCGCGCGCGAGCATGAAGGGAGTAGCTGCGCGCCATCCGGCCTTCGACGCCGCACGCGGGCGGCCGGTGAATCTGCAGCGGCGCATCGACCGCTGCCGCAGCGAGCGGCAGAAAGCGCCGCCGCTGGCGCACGAAAGCCGGGACCTGCTCGCGCTCGCCGCCTATGTCGGACTGCAATCGCGCGGCCTGCCGATAGTGCCGGAGGCCGACGTACGCGCCGGACCGTTTCTCGAAGCCGGCCGCGCGGCTTTCCATCGGCGCCAGGGGCAGCTCAACCTCTCGTGCGCTCAGTGCCACGACGACAACTGGGACAGGCGCCTCGCAGGCAACGCCATCACCCAGGCGCACCCGGGCGGGTATCCCATTTACCGGCTCGAGTGGCAGGGCCTGGGTTCGCTGCAGCGGCGGCTGCGCAATTGCCTCGTCGGGGTGCGCGCTCAAGCCTACGACTACGATGCCCCCGAATTGGTCGAACTCGAGCTCTACTTGATGTGGCGGGCGCGGGGGATGAAAATGGAGGCGCCGGCCGTGCGGCCGTGACTTGGAGGGGGAACTGCCGTGCAAGCTGCGACGACGTTGGACACCGTGCGCGCCTGGGTCGCCGAGGCCGAGCGCGTGGTGATACTCACCGGGGCGGGCATTTCGACCGAATCGGGCATTCCCGATTTTCGCGGCCCGCAGGGCGTCTGGACGCGCGACCCCGACGCGGAGAAGCTCTCCGACATCCGCTACTACATGGGCGACGCGAAAATCCGCAAGAAGGCATGGCAGGCGAGGTTGGTGCATCCGGCATGGGAGGCGCAGCCGAACGCGGGGCACGAAGCGATCGCCGGGCTGGAGCGGCGCGGCAAGCTGCACGCGCTTATCACGCAGAACATCGACGGACTGCACCAGAAGGCGGGCAATTCGCACGAGCGCGTGATCGAGGTGCACGGCACGGTGCTCAAGGTCGTGTGCATGAGTTGCGGCTGGAAGGGGCCGATGCAGGAGACGCTGGTGCGCCTGCTCACGGGCGAGGACGATCCGCCCTGCACGCTCTGCGGCGGCATCCTGAAGAGCGATACCATCTCCTTCGGCCAGAACCTGATTCCGGAGGTAATAGAGCGCGCGATGCGCTCGGCGGCCGAGGCCGACTGTTTCATTGCCGTGGGCACCAGCCTGCAGGTCTACCCGGTCGCAGGGGCGGTGGCCGAAGCCAAGCAGGCCGGCGCGCGCGTGGTGATCGTCAACGCCGAGCCGACGCCCTTCGACGACATCGCCGACGCAGTATTGCGCGAACCCATAGGCCGGACCTTGCCGCGCATCCTTTAGCACGTAGTGCAAGTCAAGAGGGTCTAGGCGTTCGGGGCATACCCCCCTCGTGCTTCACCCTATCAGAGGCTGTTTCGGCAATTCTGAAGCGGCCCTCAGGCGCGTTGCGGTCCGGGCCTGCCGTCCTCGACCACGAAGCGCGCGAGCACGCTCGCCTGTGAGTCCGGCTGCTTCACCGTGTCGAGCGCGATCAGTTCCGCGCTGAATTCCCCGCCGCGTACGCTGGCGCGCACATAGCCGCGGCGGTCGCTGCGCGCGAGCTTGATGTGCGGATTGTCGGGCAACAGCGCGTCCACGCTCTTTTGCGCAGGGCCCTGCGCGGTGATCGACGTGCCGCAGAATTCGCTCGCCACCACGGGCGATGCCGCGTCGTCGAAATCGGTCTTCAGGTCGGCCACGTAATGCATGTGCACGTCGCCGCCGATCACCACCGGATTGGCGAGCCGGTGCGCCGCCATGGATTCGAGCAGCCGTATGCGCGCCGCCGGGTAGCCGTCCCAGCCGTCGGTCCAGAAGCGCTGCCCCGGGCCCAGCTTGCGGTCGAGCTGCGCCATCAGCGTCTGCTGTGCGAGGATGTTCCAGCGCGCGCGCGAGGCGGCGAACCCGCGCGCCAGCCAGGCTTCCTGCTCTGCGCCGAGCAGGGAGCGCGAGGCGTCGAGGATGTCCTTGCAGGCCTCGGGATCGACTACGGTCGAGCCTCCCGCTTTCGTCGCGCATACCTGGTGGTCGCGGTACTGGCGGCCGTCGACGACGTGAAATTGCGCCAGCGCGCCCCAGGCGAGCGCGGTGTAGATGCGCATGTTCGGCCCGTCGGGCCGCATGTGCGAGGGCAGGGGCATGTGCTCGTAGTAGGCACGGTAGGCCGCCGCCCGCCGCGCGAGGAACTGCGCCGCCGGCATGCCGTCCTCGGCGCGGTCGTTGGCGTAGTCGTTGTCCACCTCGTGATCGTCCCAGGTGAATATCCATGAATAGGCCTGGTGCGCGGCCCGCAGGTCGGGATCGCTCTTGTACAGCGCGTAGCGCGCGCGATAGTCGGCCAGAGCGTAAGGTTCGGGGCGGTCGTGCTTGCGCACGTGCTCGCGCCCCCACGACGATTCGTAGATGTAATCGCCCAGGAACAGCACGAGGTCGAGCTCGTCACCGAGCATATGGCGGTAGGCGCTGTAGTACCCTTGCTCGTAGTGCTGGCAGGAGGCGAAGGCGAAACGCAGGCGCGCCGGGCTCGCGCCGGGTGCCGGTGCGGTGCGCAGTCGTCCGGTCGGGCTGGCCGCACCGCCCGCAATGAAGCGGTACCAATACCATCTGTCCGGCTCCAGGCCGGCCGGCTCGGCATGCACGGCATGCGCCCATTCGGGCGTCGCCTCAAGCGTTCCCCGTGCCGCTATCGCAGCGAATCGCTCGTCGCGCGCGACTTCCCAGCGCACCGGGATCACCAGCGGCGCCAGGCCGCCGGCCGGCTGCGCCGGATCGGTGATGAGCCGGGTCCAGATCACCGCCCCGTCGGGCCGCGGATAGCCCGAGGCTACGCCCAGCCTGTATGGGTCATCGGAAAGACGCACTGAGCCCTGGGCGCGCGGCGCAGACGAGGCGCTTACAGCCGCAGTGGCGGCAAGCGCCTGGAGGAAGGCTCGGCGTGAAAATGGTCCCATTGCATGAATCCGCTGGTCGGGCGCGGGTTGCGCTCAAGCGGCATTGTCGCGCATGGCGCGCCGACTGGATACGCGTAAGCCGGAAGCGGAGCGCGCGCGTCCAAGCGGCGATCTTTACCGTCGAAAGCTTGCGGTTGCGGCCAAACGGGGGAATTTGCTAGCGTGGTGCGGCAGGCGTTGCGCCTGCCGGAAATGTGTAGGACGCCAAATGTGAATCTAAAGCGCCTGAGCGGCGTGCGCTCAGGCAGCGGTGAAAGCGCTTAGGGCTTATTGCAAAACGAGGGGAAAATTCCCCTCGTGCTCCCCTATATCAGAGGCCATTTCGGTAATTCTGAAATAGCGTCTTAGTAGTGCGAGCAGCCGGTGCGTTCCCAATGGCGCTGGCGCTGTTCCAGTTCGCACAGATTGGAAGAGGCGGCGAAGAAACTGTCGCGCTCGTACTGGTCGTTGCGATCCAGCCAGTTTGCCACGGCGTCGTAGGCAACTCTGAACAGGCGTGCGATTTCGGCGCTGCGCAGGTGGCGGGCGGTCTGCTCTATGGCATGCAGGTCGAGCGCGGTCGCGGCGGCGGCTTCGCTTTGGATATTGCTGCGCACAAAATCCGGCGCTGAAACAGTTTTGCGGAAGCTCGTTACGGCGGGTTCGCCAAACGCGGCGTCAGGGCGCAGTAAACTGTCGCCTTCGTACAGGGGGGCATAAAGTCTCATGGCTAGCTCCTTCCAAATCCGGTTGATTCAGCACAGGTATGTGCTTGATGGGAAGGATATTACGGATGCCGGGCCAAGTAATCCAATCGCATGTTCGGATAGTCGCCATCGCTTTAGGTTATACTGTGGGTAATCCTATGATGCATCGCAACAAATTTGTTTCCCGGCAGGCCATAACCATGTTCATAAAGTTATTTTGAAATGGAGCTCTACCAGTTACGCAGCTTCGTCGCGGTCGCCGAAGCCGGTCATCTGACGCGCGCCTCGGAGAAATTGCACGTCAGCCAGCCGGCGGTCAGCGCCCAAATCAAGGCGCTCGAGGACGAACTCGATCTTCAGTTGTTCGAGCGCACCTCGAGCGGCATGGTGCTTACCTCTGCGGGTGAGCGATTACTCACTGACGCAGAGCGGGTTCTGGGCGCCGCGCAGGCCATGCGCGCCGTGGCGCGGGCGCTCAAAGGAGAAGTGGCGGGCAAGGTGCGCGTGGGCACGACCTCCGATCCTGCCTTCATTCGCGTCGGCGAATTCCTCAATTCCATAGTGACGCGGCACCCCTTGCTTCAGGTGGAACTGCATCAGGAGGTGACGGGGACGGCGTTTGCCAAAGTGCGCGACGGGGATCTGGACGTAAGCTTTTACTACGGTGAGATCGAGCACCCGAGCGTGGGCGGGCTGCGCCTGCGCGACAGCACCTACCGTGTCGCGGCGCCGGCGGCGTGGAAGCGGCGCGTGGTCGACGCCGACTGGAGCGAGATCGCGACGCAGCCCTGGGTCATCACCCCGTCGTTCAGCACCCACCACAAGCTGGTGCGCGCGCTGTTCGACAAGCACGGCATAGAGCCGACCCGAGTCGTGGAAGCCGACCAGGAGTCGGTGATCGCGAATCTGGTCGTGTCCGGAGTCGGCCTGTCGCTGATCCGCGAAGACCTCGCGCTGGAAAAGGAAACCTCGGGTCAGGTGTGCCTGTGGCGGGACGTGCGGCTGGAGACCACGCTCTGGTTCATCTATCTGGAAGCGCGCAAGGACGATCCGGCGATCCGCGCGCTGCTCGGTGTGCTGCGCGATACCTGGAACCTGCCCGAGTAGTCATCCGCCGGCACCATGAGTGGCGGCGGCCTGGCCGCCGCCCGCTCATAGTGCCGGCGCTGCGCGCGAGCGCAAGCGGTAGAGCAGCGCCAGCACGATCCCGATGTTGAGCAGATTCCAGGCGATGCCGTTGACGAAGGCGGCGCGATAGGAGCCGGTGAGGTCGAAGATCGCGCCCGACATCCAGCCGCCCAGAGCCATGCCGAACAGCGTCGCCATCAGCACCGTGCCGACGCGCGCGCCGGCTTCGCGCGGCGTGAAGTGCTCGCGCACGATCAGGGCGTAGGAGGGTACGATGCCGCCCTGGAACAGACCGAACAAGGCCGACACCAGATAGAGCGAGACCATGCCCTCGACCGGCAGGAACAGGATGAGCGCGACCATCTGCAGCGTCGAACCCAGGAGCAGCGTGCGCAGCCCCCCGATGTGGTCCGAGATCCAGCCCGAGCCGAGCCGGCTGACGATGCCGCAGGCGAGCATGAGCGACAGCATTTCCGCGCCGCGCGCGGGTCCGAAGCCCAGGTCGCCGCAGTAGGCCACGATATGCACCTGCGGCATGGACATGGCGACGCAGCAGGCGACACCGGCGACGCAGAGCAGGGCCTGCAGGGCGCCGGGCGAGAGTCCGAGCGTGGCCTTCGAGCCGGTCGCCACAGGCGCAGCCCCCGCCGCCGGCAGTTCGGCCAGCGGAGGGCGCCGAAGCAGCGCGAGCGCGAGCGGCAGCATCGTGGCGAGGCAGAACACGCCGATGCCGATGTAGGTCTGGCGCCAGCCGGCGCTGGCTATGAAGTGCTGCATTACCGGCGGCCAGACGGCGCCGGCCAGATAGTTGCCGCTGATGCAGATGGCGACGGCGATGCCGCGGCGGCGCGTGAACCAGAGCGATATGTCGGCGACCAGTGGCGCGAAAGTGGCCGAGGTGCCGAGCAAGCCGATCAAGAGGCCCTGGGCGAGGTTGAACTGCCACAGGCTGCCTGCCGTGCCGGCGGCGACAAAACCCGCGCAAAGCCCGAATGCGCCGATGATCACCGGAACGATCACGCCGAAGCGGTCCGACAGGCGCCCCATGAGGATGCCGCCCAGGCCGAAGCCTATCATGGTGAAGGTATAGGGCAGCGACGCGTCGGAGCGCCCCACGCCGAACTCCGTCTGCACGCGCGGCAGCACCACGCTGATCGCGTACATGCCGGAGCCGCCTATGGTCATCAGCGCGAGCGCGGCGCAAAGCCGCGCCCAGGCGTAGGGCGACTCGACCGCGCGCTCAGCCCTGGTCAAAAGCCCTCGAGCACGATCTTGCCCAGCGTATGCCCGCCCTCGAGCAGCTTGTGCGCGCGCTTCAGGTTGGCGGCGTTGATCTTGCCCAGATTGGCCGCGAAGGTGGTCCTGAGCGTGCCCGCTTCGATCAGGCCCGCGGTTTCGTCGAGCAGATTGTGCTGCTCTATCATGTCCGGCGTCGTGTACGTGGAGCGGGTGAACATGAACTCCCAGGAAAGGCTCACGCTCTTGCCCATCAGCGGCGTCAGATCGACCGGTTTCAGCGCCGACACGATGGCGCACATCTTGCCCAGCGGTTTGATGATGGGTCCGAACGCCGGGAACCAGCGGTCGGTGTTGTTGAGACAGAAGATGTAGTCGACTTCCTTCGTGCCCAGCGCTTCGAGTTGCGGCGCGAGGTCCTTGGTGTGATCGATCACGTGGTCTGCGCCCATGCCTCGCACCCATGCGATCGATTCCGGCCGCGAGGCCGTGGCGATGACGCTGAGGCCGGCGAGTTTCTTCGCCAGCTGGATCGCGATCGAACCTACCCCGCCCGCGCCGGCGATGATGAGCAGCGATTTCCCCGCATCCGCGCCGGTTTTGGAGATGCCCATGCGATCGAACATGCCTTCCCAGGCGGTGATGGTGGTCAAGGGCAGCGCCGCGGCCTCGGCAAAGCCGAGGTTCGCCGGCTTCCTGCCCACGATGCGCTCGTCCACCAGGTGGAATTCGCTGTTGCCGCCGGGGCGCATGATGCTGCCGGCGTAATACACCGCGTCACCGGGCTTGAACAGCGAGGCTTGCGGCCCCACCGCTTTTACCACTCCTGCGACGTCCCAGCCGAGTACCCTGGGCGCTTTCTCGACCAGGTCCTTGGGCGCACGCCGCTTGGTATCGACCGGGTTGACCGAGATGGCTTTCACCTCGACCAGCAGGTCGCGCCCGCTTGCGACTGGCGTGTCGAGTTCGAGATCGAGAAAGGACTCCGGCTCGTCGATGGGAAGATAACGGTACAGTCCGACTGCTTTCATGTTTATCTCCAGTTCGTTGGATAGTAATCGAAGTGCGGCCGACGCAATGTTCGTTCGGCAGCGTTATCACACGCTTACTTCAGCCAGGTCCGCATGACTAAGGGTGACGACCGCTGTCGCGCCAGCGGCGTCCTCCAGTTCGACTGCATACGCTTCGCCACGGTTGTAGATGGCGACAACCGTACCAACTGAGTCCTTGGCGAGGCAATGGCCCTCGCCCGTGCAATCGCGCAGCACGCGCACCATGGCATGTTCGGCGATTACGCGGTTGGCGGAATCCTTCGGCACGATTGCGCGCAACCTATTAAGCGGGACCGAATCGCTTGCCGTCTAAGATCATGATGTCTTTCAATTGTGGGCATGCGCGCCTTGTCGTGAGTCTATGCCGCCATTATAGGTGGTGATAAACGCGCTGCGCGGTACCGAGGCAGGTCTCGTTGGGACGGATGCCTCAAGTTCCGGCCGCCTGGCGTCTCATGCCACGCGATCGGAAATGGCCGCCTTTGTGCTATCTTTCTCGGAGCGAAGTTCTTCAACAAATTTGAAGCCCAATGTGCGGCAATGCGCCTCTGCTGCCAACGAATAAGCCAGCAAATCGTTCTGAAACTCGTCGGCGAGTCGCTCGCGAATCGCGTGGATTTCGGCGACGATAGGGTCGTGCCGGACGGCTGATTCTTTCATGGCGAAACCTCCATCAGTTCGAATGGCGTAACCAATTCGGGCAAAGTGTATCCCTTCGCGGCGCAAAGACCGCGCATCACCGGCAATCGTTCCGGATTGGCGATATGAGTGCAGTTCCATGTCAGCAGCACATCGATGTCGTGATAGGTGGCACATGCAACATGCAGGGCGTCAATGCGCGCGCTTGCAGGCAGGCCTCCGCCCAGCAATAGAAATTCAGCCAACTGCGGAATTTCCGGCGAGACTGGCAACACGGGAATGGAACGCAGTGCGGTAAGGCGCTCCTCGGCAGCAGTTGGATTGCCGTTGCTGGATTCTTCTATTACATATGGCGATATGAAGGGCGACGCGGCCAATCGTCCTGCATTCCACCAAAGTCGAGTGATCTGCTGGCATGCCGAAATAATCGCATCCTGGCTTGAACGTGCAGTCAGGTAACTGACCACTGAGGTTTCGATGTAGATCCTTCGTTTCATAGTCAAGATCGAACCGATGCTGTCATTGGATGCTCGAAGGGCTGTGGTGCCGGCCAATGCTACACCCATCAAATCGGGCCAGAGCCCGTTGGCACTGGCACAATGCCCTCATCTTACGCCACCGGCGCGGCTGGCGTGGTGCATTGATAGGCGCAAGCTTGCCGGAAAAAAAGCCGCTGCGGCGCGCAAGATTGGGTCTATGCAACGGAGGCTTGGGTATCCGCTCGATCAATCTCAGTTGCTTCAGAGGTCATACGATGCTGGCCTCTGCGCTGTTTCCGGTGGTGGCGCATTTGTTTCCACCGGCGCTGGTGAGGGGAAAATCGGCCGGAAACGCGCGTCCCTATTGACTCTACAGACGATGTGCGATCACGAACGTCAGTGGTATATGCATGGCGACGCGACGCCTGGCGGCGATAGCGCGCTAGTCGACGCGCGCGCCGGATTCGCGCACCAGGCGCTCCCACATCGGCGCTTCGGCGCGATTCTCGGCGTCGAAGGCTTCGGGGGACGCCGAAGGGGCGGCGTCCATACCCTGTATCGCGAGTTTCTCGCGCACTTCCGGCTTCGCCAGGGCTTTTATCGTGGCCTCGTGCAGGCGCTTGATCACCGCCGGGGGTGTTGCCGCAGGAACGTACAGGCCGAAGGAATAGTTCGAATCGTAACCGGGCAGGCCGGCTTCCTCGGCGCCGGGTATGCCGGGGACGGAGGGCGAAGCCAGGCGCGTCGTGACCGCGAGCGCGCGCATGCGGCCGCCGCGGATGAAACCCAGCACCGTCGGCGCGGTGGCGAACATGACCTGGGTGTCGCCCGCGATCAGCGACTGCGCCGCCGGACCGCCTCCCTTGAACTGCACCGTGGTGAACTTGACGCCCGCAGCCGCCTCGAACTGCACCGCGGCAAGATGCGGCGAGGAACCGCTGCCTGAATTGGCTGCGAACAGCTTGCCCGGATTCGCCTTGGCGTAGGCGATCAGTTCTTTCAGCGTCTTGATGGGAAGGTCGTTGTTGACGCAGATGACCATCGGCCCGGTCGACGCGCGGCTGACGCCCGCGAAGTCCTTGTCCGGGTCGTAAGGCAATTTCTTGTACAGCGCCTTGTTGATCGCGTGGTTGGTCGAGTTGAGCAGGGTGTAACCGTCGGCCGGGGATTTCGCCACTGCGTCGGATGCAATCGAGGCGCCGGCGCCGGGGCGGTTTTCCGTGACCACGGGCACGCCGAGGTTCTTCGCCAGCTCGTCTGCGAGCAGCCGCGTGAGGAAGTCGCCCGAGCCGCCGGGCGGATAGCCCACGACGATCCTGACCGGCTTGGCCGGAAAGGTTTGCGCGAGCGCGGCCGCGCTCAAAAACACTGCGGCGAGTAGCGCGGCGAACTGCGCGAGCAATCTGCTTTTCATCGGTATCTCCTCCTGTGGAACGGTCGATCGTCACGGCGTCGTGCGCCGCGTTCTTATGCTGCTATTTTTGCCAGGTATCTTTCAATGTCACCGCACGGTTGAACACCGGTGCGCCGGCTTTGGAGTCCTTCAGGTCGGCGACGAAGTAGCCGTGCCGCTCGAATTGAAAGCGGTCCTCCGGCTGCGCATCTATCAGCGCGGGCTCGAGTTGCGCGCGGACGGTCGTCTTAGAACCCGGATTGAGGTCCAGCAGAAAATCACGCTCGCCGGCCCCGGGATGCGGCACGCTGAACAGTCGGTCGTAAAGCCGCACTTCGCACTCGAATGCGTGCCGCGCCGAGAGCCAGTGGATGTTGCCCTTGACCTTGTAGGCATCCGAGCCGGGTGTGCCCGACTTGCTGTCCGCATGGTAGTTGCAATGCACCGCGGTAATCTTGCCCTCGGCATCCTTGTCGCAGCCGGTGCACTCGATCACGAAGCCGTAGCGCAGCCGCACCTTGCTGCCGGGGCGGGGTTCGCCGGCGGGTGTTTCGCCGGGGGGGGACAACCGGAAGAACCCCTTGTAGGGTGTCTCCATGAAATCCTCGCGCTCGATCCAGAGTTCGCGCGAGAACGGCACCGGCCGTTTCCCGAGCTCGGGCTGTTGCGGGTGGTTGGGGGCGAGGCACTCCTCTTCGGCGCCCTCGGGGTAGTTGTCGATCACGAGCTTGAGCGGATCGAGCACCGCGATGCGCCGCGGCGCGATTTCGTTCAAATGCTCGCGCATGCACTCTTCGAGCACGCTGTAGTCGATCCAGGCGTCGGATTTGGACACGCCGATGCGCTCGGCGAACAGGCGAAAGCCCTCGGGCGTATAGCCGCGCCGGCGCGCGCCGACCAGCGTCGGCAGGCGCGGGTCGTCCCAGCCGTCTACGTGCTTTTCGTCGACCAGCTGGACGAGCTTGCGCTTGGACAGCACGACGTAGGAGAGGTTGAGCCGCGCGAATTCGATCTGCTGCGGCAGCGGCCGGGCGAGGATCCCGCCTTCGGCGAGGCGCGACAGCAGCCAGTCGTAGAACGGGCGCTGGTCCTCGAATTCGAGGGTGCAGATGGAGTGGGTGATCTGCTCCAGCGCATCCTCGATCGGGTGCGCGTAGGCGTACATCGGGTAGATGCACCAGTCGTCGCCTGTGCGGTGGTGCGTCGCCCGCTTGATGCGGTAGATGGCCGGATCGCGCAGATTGATATTGGGCGAAGCCATGTCGATTTTCGCGCGCAGCACCATGCTGCCGTCGGCATGCTTGCCCGCGCGCATTTCGCGCAGGCGCGCCAGCGACTCGGGCGCAAGCCGGTCGCGCCACGGGCTGTTGCGGCCGTGCTCGGTCAGCGTGCCGCGCGCCGCACGCAATTCCTCCGCGCTTTGTTCGTCGACATAGGCGTGCCCCGAAGT
>CAYNVY010000107.1:0-15317 GCA_964400745.1 uncultured Enterobacteriaceae bacterium
CCAGCACCGGGTCCTGCATTGCCTTGGTACCCAGCTGGTGGATGCGCAGGGGATTGCTCAGATCGATCGGGCGCTGGCGCATCAGCCGTTCCTGGCGTAGCACGCGCTGCGCCAGCTGATTTGTGATCAGCGCCGTGGCGAAATAGCCGATGGAGAGCAGGCCCGGCTGCACGAAATTGGCGGTGGTGTGGTCGAAGCTCAGAATCCAGTAGGCCTGTTCCAGCAAAATGGCGATGGAAGCGAGCGCGGCGTAGAACAGCATCAGCGCGCCGCGGCTCACCAGGGCCGCCGCCGCCAGCGAGATCAGCAGCATCACGCCCAGGCCGCTGCGGAAACCCTCGCTCGCGTTCATCAGCAGCACCGTCGCGACGATGTCGGTGACGACGTGCAGGCTCAGCTGAAAATTGAAATGCCTGCGCTTTTTTTCCAGCAGCACCTGATAGGACACGGCGAGCAGCAGGTAAGCCGCGCTGACGGCGCGGAACTGCGTGAGGCTATGGCTGCCGAAGTTGAGGCTGTCGCCGAAGATCGCCACCGCGGAAAGGAACACGCCCGCGAGCAGCAGCCGGTAGACGTTGAAATAACTCAGCGAAACCCAGAACGATTCGGGCTGCGTGTCGGGCGCAAACTGCCAGGTCGCCATTGCGGATCGGCGCTAAGCGCCGCGGCGCTGGTGCTCGGCCGAGCAGAAGAACCTGTCGCCCTCGGCAATGGCTTCGGCCTGCGGAAGATTCAGCCCGCAAAGGCTGCAGGTCACCATCTGTTCGGCCGCGGGATCGGGCTGCTTCTTGTCCGTGTCCCCCGCCTCGCCCCTGGCGCGCAGGCGCCTGATCAGCCACCACGCGGCGGCGAGTGCGGCCAGCAGCAGCAGAAACTTGCTCAAAATGCATCCCGATCAGACAGGCCGGAGCAAAGCATGCTCGCCGCGCCCTATTTGGCCGGCGCGGCGGCCACCTGCTCGAGCCGGTAGCCGTGCTGGTAGACCGCGGACAGCCGCCAGCCGTTATCCGGCGTAAGGTGCAGTTTTCCGCGTATGCGGCTGATATGCGTGTCGACGGTGCGCGTGTTGATATCCGCGGACTGTCCCCATACCGCTTCCAGTATGTAGCCGCGCGACAGCAGGCGCCCGAGGTTGTGCAGCAGGAACACCGTCAGCTCGTAGTCCTTCTGCGTCATCGTCACCTCCTGGCCGTCCAGCGTCACCAGGCGGCTGCGGCAATCCACTTTCAGCCTTCCGAACTCGAGCGCGCCTTCGTCCGAACGCTGGCTCGGGCGCGCCCGCCGCGCCAGCGCATTGATGCGCGCCAGCAGTTCGAGCTTGCCCAGCGGCTTGACCATGTAGTCGTCCGCGCCGTTGGACAGTGCGTACACGATGTCTTCTTCGCGCGCTCGCGCGGTGACAAACAGGATGGGCACCGGTTCGGCGATGTTGGCCCTGATCCACACCAGCACCTCCGCGCCCGACATCACCGGGACTTCCCAGTCGAGCAGTACGAGATCGAAGGTCTCGCGCTGCATTTCGCGCATCAGATCCTTGCCCAGCGCAAAAGCGTGGCAGCTATGGCCTGCCGCCTTGAGCCAGGCGCACACCAGGTCTGCCTGATCCTGTTCGTCCTCGAGCAAGGCGATGCGCATGGCGCTCAGCCCGTCCGCTGCCGGCGCGCCACGCACGCGCCCGTCCGCATACTGTCCATTGCCCGCCGCTCCTTCGTCCTCACCCGCATTTGACTTCGATGCGCGCCAGATATTCTTCCAGGCCGGCGGCCAGCGCGCCTACCGCCACGGCATCGCGGCGCTGCGCACCCTCCTCCAACCCCGCGCCCAGGCGCGAAATCTCGGGAAAACCGTAGGCGCCGCCCGCCCCCTTCATCCCATGGCCCGCAACGCGTATGGCCTCGAATTCGCCGCCCGCCAGCGCCTCGCGTATCCTGCCCACATCCGCGGCCCGGTTCTCGAGGAACCTGGGCACGAGCGCGGCGATCTGCGGGTCGATGGTAACGACTATCCTGTCGGACATACAACTCTCCTGGAATTCATTTTAGCAGACAGTTGGCACAGCCTTGCCGCGCCGCGCCTCGGACGGGCCGCTCGGACGGGCCGATATTTGACGCTGCCCTGGAAAAGTAAGATGCTTCGCCGGTCATGAAATTCTCCTTTCGCATCGGGGTATATCTGGTCCTCGCCACCACCATCGCCATGCTGACTGCGATCGGCGGGGCGGGGCGGGCGGCATAAGCGACCGTGGAACACGTGCTCAGAAAAATCCTGCTGGTCGAAGACGACCCGGACATCCAGCTCATCACCCGTCTCAGCCTGGAGATCGGCGGCGGTTACGAGGTCAAGGTCTGCGGCAGCGGCCCGCAAGCACTGCAGGCGGGCCCGGCATACGCGCCGGACCTGATCCTGCTCGACGTGATGATGCCCGGGATGGACGGACCGGCGACCATGGACGCCCTGCGCGCGCTGCCGGCTCTGGCCGCGACTCCTGTCATTTTTTTCACCGCGCATACGCACGAGCAGATGCGCCGCGACTTGCTGCGTCGCGGCGCCCTGGGCATTATCATCAAACCGATCGAACCGACTGCGATGGTGCAGCAGATCAGGGCGCTGTGGCAGGGCGCCGGGGGCGAGGCCGGGGCAGGCTGAGGAAGCCCCCCCGGAATCCGCGCAGCGCTGCCTGACGCTATGCGACCGGCACTTTCGGTTATGCTGTTCGCATGAAGATACTCAAATACCTGCTGGCAGGACTGGCCGGCCTCGCCGCTCTCGTCCTGATTGCGCTTGTCCTCATCAGCGCCAACTTCGACGCCAACCAATTCAAGACCGACATCACGCGGGTGGTCAAGGAGAAGACCCAGCGCACGCTCGCGATCGAGGGCGCGATCAAACTTTCCTTTTTCCCCAAGCTCGGAGTCGAATTGGGCAAGCTCGGCCTATCCGAACAAAACGGCAGCAAAATCTTCGCCGCGGTGGACTCGGCGCGGGCGTCGGTCGCGGTGCTGCCGCTGCTGTCCGGGCAGATCGTGGTGGACCGGATAGCCATAGACGGGCTCAAAGCGAACCTCGCGCGGCACAAGGACGGCAGCAGCAATTTCGACGATCTTCTGGGACAGGGCAAGGAGAAGGGCGAACAGCGCGCAACCTCTGCATCGACGCTGAAGCTCGATATTGCCGGTGTCGAAATCAGCAACGCCGCGCTCGAATGGCGCGATGACGCGAAGAAGCGGCATTTCGCGCTCAAGGCGCTCGCGCTCAAGACCGGCAAACTGTCCGGCGGCGCGCCGGGCAAGTTCGAACTGGCCGTGAACCTCACCGGCAATCAACCGAAACTCGATCTCAAGATCAGCGCGAGCGGCAGCGTGAGCGCGAATCCCGAGGCGAAGCACTACCGGCTTGCCGGGCTCAGCGCCACGGTGAAAGGCGATGCCGCCGGCTTCGCCCTGGACAAGCTCGAAATCCAGGGCGCAGCCGAGTTCAAGCCGGAGGCGATCGCCGTAGACGGGCTGGCGCTGAAGCTGACAGGCAAGCACGGCGCCGACGCACTCTACGCCAGCCTGGATATCCCGAAGTCGCACATGGCCAGGGAATCCTTGCGCGCGGAGAAAATATCCCTGGTGCTCAAGCTGACGCAGGCAAACGGCAGCCTCAACGCAACGCTCAGCGTTCCGGGCATGGAAGGAGCGGGCCGCAGCTTCAAGGCGGGCGATCTCAAGCTCGAATTCGACGGCAAGCAGGGGAGCAATACCTTCAAGGGCAGCCTCGCGAGCCCCGTCAGCGGCGACGTCGAGGCGCAGCGCTTCGAGCTGGGCAAACTCGCAGGCAACATCAGCCTCAGCGGGCCGGACCTGCCCAAGGGCGCGGCGGCGGTCAGCGTGGCGGGCAGCGCCGCGCTCGATCTCGCGCGCAACAACGCGCAGTTGAATCTCGCCGCCAAGTTCGAGGAGAGCAACATCGACGCCAAGCTCAAACTGACCCAATTTTCACCGGCGACGCTCGCATTCGACCTGAATATCGACCAGCTCAACCTGGACAAGTACTTCCCGCCCAAAGCCGAGCAGCAGGCCAAGCGCGACCCGGAAAAGCCGATCGACCTCGCGCCCTTGAAGGCGCTGAACGCAAGCGGCGCCGTCAGGATAGGCGCGCTGCAGGTGTCACGCATCAAGGCGTCCAACATCAGCGCGCAGGTCAGGCTCGCCAACGGCCGGCTGGACGTGAGCCCGCATTCGGCGCAACTCTACCAAGGCAGTCTGGCCGGAGCCCTCAGCGCGGACGCAAACGGCAATCGATTCACGCTCAAGCAGAATTTGAGCGGCGTCACCATCGGCCCGCTGCTCAAGGACCTCGCGGACAAGGACGTGATCGAGGGCCGCGGCAACGTCTTCCTCGACGTAGCCACTGCAGGAACCAGCCTGGCCGCGCTGAAAAGGGGAATGGACGGTGCCGCGCGAATCGACCTGAAGGACGGCGCCGTCAAAGGCATCAATCTCGCCGAGACGCTGCGCAAAGCCAAATCGGTGCTGAGCGCGAAGGGCGCCACCGAGCAGGCGGCGAACCGGCAGGAGAAGACCGATTTCTCCGAGCTCTCGGCCAGTTTCGTCATCCGAAACGGCATCGCGCACAACGAGGATCTGTCGCTCAAATCGCCGTTCGTGCGCCTCTCCGGCAGCGGCGACATCAACCTCGGCAACGATACGATGGACTACCTGGCCAAGGTCGCCGTCGTTGCCAGCGCCAGCGGCCAGGGCGGAAGAGACCTCGCCGAGCTGAAGGGCCTCACGGTGCCGGTGCGCCTGTCCGGTCCGTTCGACGCGCTCAAGTACCGCATCGACTTCGGCGCCATGGTGGGCGAAGTCGCCAAAGAGAAGGCGAAAGAGGCCGTAAGGGATGCGATCAGCGAGCGCCTGGGCCTGGGCGGGGCCAAGGCGGACGGACAGAAGCCCGAACCCAAGGATCAGGTCAGGGACGCCCTGAAGGGGCTATTCAAGCGCTAGCGCCCCCCCCGAACCTGCCGCGTACTACCTCGGCTGTGCGACCGAACTCTGCGACAGCCATATTTTGACGACCGGAGGCCGCGCAAGCGCATCCGTGTCCAGAGCCGAGATCGCACTCAGCAAGATGTGTTCCGACGGGCCGTTCGCGCGCGCGTCGCGCGCATGCAATGGCCGGTCAGGGGCGGCGCTCTTGCGTGCGGCGCCGCTATCGAAATCGACAGCCGCCGCCTTGATGTTGGATGCGGCCCAAATGCCCCAGGCCAACCCGCCGAGCAGCAGCGCCGGATTGCTCAGGCCCGCCACTAGCGCAAGCGACCGCCCCAATAGCGTGTTGCCCACGATGGCGTTGGTGCGCTGCAGCTCCAGCCGCTTCAGCGGGTCCATCGGCACGGCATCGAGCGCGTTGCCCACCAGACCCTTGTAGATCGCCTGTTCGAATCCCTGCGGGAATACCCCCGCATCCGCTCCCGAGTCGTCCTGCGCCGAGGCCGGACCGGCGAGTGCCAGCAGAAGAACCAGGGGCGGCAAACTAATGCGCGGCAGCGGCATGGCAGCCTAGGGTTGGACTGCGTTCAAACCGAGCCGCGCCCGCCGATGACTCTGAGCAGGACCACGACTATGGCGATCACCAGCAGCACGTGAATGAAGCCGCCCATGGTGACCGACGAGACCAGTCCCAGCAGCCACAGGATAAGCAGGACGACGGCAATGGTATAGAGCATGTTGATTCTCCTTTTCGTGATTCGGTGCCGCGATCCCGCCGGCATCCCGGAATTCCAATCAGTCTCCGCCATGTGCCGCGCACACTCGGTGCGCTGGCGTACATACGCCGCAATATTCCCGGCGTAGTCTTCGCGAATGAAATTTCCGAACCCGAAAGGCGTAGCGAACAATCTGCTGGCGGCCCTGCCGCGAAAAGAGGGCGCACGCCTGATCGAGCAACTCGAACCGGTCGTGTTGACCTATGGCGAAGTGCTGTATGAGCCGGGAACGCAGATCAAGCACGTCTACTTTCCCAACGACTCTCTCGTTTCTTTGCTGACGCTGGTCGACCGTCACCAGGCGCTGGAGGTCGGTTTGGTCGGCCGCGAAGGCATGGTCGGCATTCCGCTTGCGCTGGAGATCGACATTTCCCCGGTGCGCGCGCTGGTGCAGGGAACCGGAACCGCCATGTGCATGAAGACCGCGCCTTTTCTCAAAGAACTCCGGCAAAGCCAGGCGCTGCAGCGCGAACTGCACCGCTACACCTACACCCTGATGGCGCAGGTCACCCAGACGGCCGCCTGCAACCGCTTTCACGTGATCGAGGCACGCCTAGCGCGCTGGCTGCTCATGACCCACGACCGCATGCAGTCGAACCCGTTCCAGCTCACGCAGGAATTCCTGTCGCACATGCTGGGCGTGCGGCGCGTCGGCGTCACCAAGGCGGCGCGCACGCTGCAGCAGAACAAACTGATCAAGTACAGCCGCGGCGCCATCACCATCCTGGACCGCGAAGGCCTGGAAGGCGCCTGCTGCTCCTGCTACGAAGTCATCAAGGACATGCACGGCGCAGTTTGAACGCCCGCGCCTGCCTGGACGCCGCCCGCGCCAACCTGGACGCCGCCCGCGCCAACCTGGACGCCGCCCGCGCCAACCTGGACGCCGCCCGCGGCGTGCGCAGCGGGCATCTGCTCCCGCCGCGCTCGTGCGGATGCGACTATTGCTTGATGCTCATCTCGTTGTTGATGCTCTTCACGCCCTCGATCCCGCGCGCGATGTCTATCGTCCGGCTGATCTGCGCCTGATTGTCGACGAAGCCGCTGAGCTGCACTTCGCCCTTGCGCGTCACCACCGCGACATCGAAGCTCTTGACGCTCGCGTCGGCGAGCAACGCCGACTTGACCTTGGCGGTAACGATGCCGTCATCGACAGTGTTGCCCACCGTGGCCTTGCCCTGCATCAGGCTCATGCCGTTCTCGACGCCGCCTACGCCCTCCACCTTCCGCGTGAGCGCGATCGCATTGTCGATGTGCGCCTGCGTGTCGACGAAACCGCTCAACTGCACCTGGCCTTTGCGCGTCTCCACCTTGATCTCGAAACTCTTGATGTCCTGGTCTGCCAGCAACGCAGACTTCACGCGCGTCGTCACTACGCTGTCGTCGATCAGGGTCCCCACGCTCGTGCCCGCGACCGGTGCCGCGGCGCCCGGCGTCGGTGCCGGCGACGCCTCCTGGCGGCTGCCGCAGCCGGTCATCAAAATGGACGCTGCGCAAGCGAGCGCCAGACCCTGAACCAGTGCAATCGGGTGAATTTTCATACCTGCCTCCGTTGGATTTGAACAGGCTCGAAGGCGATCGCATCGTTGTCGCCTCGAAGCGCCGCGGGACGGCTTGTGCGGGATTGCGGCGAACGCGCGATGGGAGCCGGCGCCTGTTCACGCGACTATCCGCCTTCGAATTCGCCGGCACCGTGCGCTGGCGTACAGATGGCGTCGGCGCAAGGTGCAAGCATGATGTCCGCACACATCGAGTGCCTGACCAAAAAGGACCTGACCATGAACTCCGCAAGAACCGCACGCACCCTGCTGCTGTCGCTTTCGCTCGCCGCCGGCGCTTTTTCCGCGCCCGCGTCCGCGCAGGTCAGCTTCAACATCAACATCGGACCGCCGGCGCCGCAGTATGAAGTCGTGCCTACGCTACCGTCGGGCTACGTCTGGGCGCCGGGCTACTGGGGCTGGACCGGCGAGCGCCACGTATGGGTTCGCGGGCGCTCCATCGTTCAGCGCGAAGGCTATCGCTGGGAACCGGATCGCTGGGAACAGCGCAATAACGGCTACTTTCGCACCGCCGGCCACTGGCAGCAGGACAAGCACTACAAGCCGGTCAAAATGAAGAAAGAAAAGAAGCATCACGACGACGACCGCGACGGCAAAGGCAACAAGGGCCATGGCAATAACGGCAAACATGGCCGCGGCGGATAGCGGCTGCAGGCCGAAGCGGCACGGCGCCGGCGCGATTCTATCGCACCGGGTCAACCGATTCGACGCAGCGGCGTTATTGACTACACAGACTGCAGACGGTCTGCTTACGCAAGTCCGGTTTCACCCTTCCTCACTTTTGAAAGAGATCCCATGAACAAATTAATCGCTGCTCTCGTTGCAGGTCTGTTTGCCACCTCCGTATTCGCGCAAGCGCCCGCCCCCGCGGCGCCCGCCACACCGGCCGTAGTGAAGGCCGAAGCCAAAGCCGAAAAGGCCGACGCAAAAGCCGTCAAGTCCGAAGCCAAGGTCGATGCCAAGGCGGATGCCAAAGTCGCCGCGGCCGATGCCAAGGCAGCCAAAGCCAAGGACGCCGCCGATGCGAAAGCCGCAAAAGCCAAAGCCAAAGCCGACGCGAAAGCCGCCAAAGCCGAAGCCGCCGCTGCCAAGAACAAAACCGCAGCCGACGCCAAAGCCGAGAAAACCAGCAAGGCAGCCGACGCCAAGGCCGGCAAAGCGAAGGTCGAAGCCAAGACCGACAAAGCTTCGGCAAAAGCCGACACCGCCGCGGTGAAAGCCGAAGGCAAGGCCGATGTCAAAGCGGCCGGCGCGAAGTAATTCACGCCTCCGCACCAAAGAAAAGACAGGCTCAGCCTGTCTTTTTTTTCGCCCGTTTTTTGGTTCGTTTTTTCGTTCGTTGACTGCGCCGGCGCCGCCCGGCCGGGGCTTCAGCTCCTGGGCGCTTTGCCGCGCGCAGATCCCTGACGGTTCTTGTCTTCGAGCGCCTTGATCAATCCGTCGACGCCGTCCTCGCGGATTCGTTCCGAAAACGAGTCGCGGTAGGTCGTGACCAGGCTGACTCCGGCGACTTTGACGTCGTACACCTTCCAACCGGCCGCGGTCTTCTCCATGTCGTAGTCCATGCCCACCGGCTCGGAGCCCGATTGCTTCACCACCGACCTGACGGTCACCTCGGTATCCGCCGGCGCGAAGCGCGTACCCCTGAATTCGATCACCTGGTCGCTGTAGCTCGATAGCGCGCTCGAGTAGGTGCGAACCAGCAGCGACTTGAACTCGGCGGTCAGGGCCGTCTGTTGCGCCGGCGTCGCCAGGCGCCAGTTGCGCGCGACCGCGATCTGGGTCATGCGGGAGAAATCGAACAGCGGCAGGATCTTGGCCTCCACCAGGAGGGCAACCGCCTGCGCGTTCCCGTTATGCTGAATTCGCTCCTGTTTCATCGCCGCGATCACTTCCAGCGTCACCGATTGCAGCATTGCGCTGGGAGCGACCTCCTGGGCACTCAGACCCGGGGCCGCAAACGCCAGCGCGACCGCCAGCGCCAGTGCGCAGTTCATCTTTTTCATTTTCATGTCGTATTCCCGTTTTGCATTTCGTAAACCCGTTTAACGTCGCAATTCCATTCTGGTTGAAGGCTTCGGGCGCTAGTTCCGTTCGCGTCGAAGCAGATCCTGAAACAGCTTGTACAAAACGCGGGATTCCTGCCAGAACGAGTCCCTCACCGAGTTGAACCTCGAGGCACCCCCGCGGTTGCCCTCGGCGAGCGACTTGATCAGCCCGTCCACGCCGCGTTCTCGCACTTTTTCCGCGAATTCGTCCCGGTAGGTGGTCACCAGGCGCACCCCGGCCACGTTGACGTCGTAGATCTTCCAGCCGGTCTCTGTTTTCTCCATGTAGTAGTCCAGGGTCAGGCGTTGCCGCCCCGCTTGTTTCACCTGCGATCTGACGGTCACCTCGGTGGCGAGCGGCGCCGCGCGCATTTGTTTGAAATCGACCGAATCACCGCGGTAATTCGCCAGCGCGGCGGAATAGGAGCGCACCAGCAGGGTCTTGAACTCCTGCGTGATTTCCTTTTGCTGTTCGAGCGTCGCCAGGCGCCAGTTGCGCGCCATGGCAAGCCGTGTCATGCGGGCGAAGTCGAACAGAGGTGCAATGTTGTCCTCGACCAGGACAGTGACGTTCGCCACGCGCTCCGACTGGAGCCCCGGGTCCTGCAGCATCTGATCGAACACCTTGACACTGACCGCCTGCAGCATGGCCTCGGGGGCCGGGTCCTGCGCCGGCGCAGCCGTCGCGACCAGCGCCAGTGCCAGTGCCAGCAGATATTTCGCGATCCGCTCCGGCATCTTGTTCTCCCGAAAGAGAGTGGGATGCGGCGCCATGGCCGCATCCGCACCCGCCTTCTATTTCGGCTTGGTCACTTCGTGCCCTACCACACCGCCCACCGCCGCTCCGGCCGCCGTACCCAGCAGACCGCCTCCCAGGACGTTGCCCGCGACCCCGCCCAGCACTGCGCCGGTCGCCGTGCCCTTGTCCTGCGCCGTCATCCCGGCACAACCGCCCAAACCGAGCAATACCGCCGCGGCCACTGCGCTTGCCGCATGCTTCCATGTCGTCTTCGATGTCGTTTTCATTTTGTATCCTTGCTGGTTGATGGAAAAACGTTCTGCTGCAGACACCGACTGCCCGATGTCTTCCGAGATAAGAGCATAGGCCGCATGCGTTGCGCAGTCTGTCTGTCAACACACACAGCATCGACCGATTGACCGCCTTATCGTCCGAGCAGTTCGCCGAACGGTTTGAGCGCGTCGACCCTGTCCGCTATCACTTTGAGAATGGCGACCAGCGGCGCGCCCAGCAGCAAGCCCCAGACCCCCCACAGCCAGCCGAAGAACAGCAGGGCGATAAACAGCACCGCCGCGTTCACCCGCGCGACCCGGCTCTGCAGCCAGGTCATGAACAAGTGTCCGATCGCCCCCGCGACCAGCAGCGCCGTACCGGCCACGGCGAGCGCCTGCAGCGCAGACTCGAACTGCAGGAACGCGGCCACCGCGCTGCCGAACACGACCAGGGCCGCGCCCAGATAGGGAATGAAGTGCAGCACGCCTGCGGCAGCGCCCCAGACCCCGGCATGCTCCATGCCCAGAGCCTCGAAGGCGAGCCAGGTAGCAATTGCGACCAGCGTGTTGGACATGAGGGTCACGAGCAGGTAGCGCTGCACCTGGACGTCGATTTCCTCGAGTATGCGCACGGCGTCTTTCTTGCGCGAAAGCGAAGGGCCGACGAGCTGCACCAGCTTGCGCCGGAAATGCACACCGGAGGACAGCAGAAAGAACGCGAGCATCAGCACGATGGGCGCCTGTGCCGCAGTGGAAATGAGCAGGCCGGACTGGGCGATGGCGAAGTCGCGCAGCCACACCGAGGGCGCCGGCGGTCGGACCGCCGTAGGCCGCGCGCCCCGCTTCAGGCCTGCGTCCGCGGCTGCGCCCTGGAGCTCGTTCGCGGCCTCCTGCATGTTCTGCAGCGGCGTCTGGCCGCCGGCGCGCGCCTCGGTCATGCTCTGCCGCAGCTTGCGCGCGGCCTCCGGCAGCTTCTCGATCATCTCGGCCGCATCGTCGCGAAGCGAATAACCGACCCAGGACAGGCTGCCGACCACGACCAGCAGCGCCAGGGCGGCGCCCGCAGGTCGCGCGATGTGGTGAGCCTCCAGCCAATCGACGACCGGACGCAGCGCATAGCTCGCCAGGATGCCGATCAGCAGGGGCACGAAGAATGCGCGCGCGAGGTAGAGCGCCGCGACCAGCGCGATCGTCGCCAGCAGGCCCAGCGCCAGGTTCCTCGGCTGGTAGCGTCTGTCGTGCGCGCCCTCCACTGGGTTCGAATCTGTCCCGTCGGTACCACGAACGCCCCCGGGCGCCACGTCCTGCGCAAGCCGGCCGGTGTCCGTATTCGACGTCTTGGCGTCAGCCGCGTGCATACGGCCCCGCCCGCTTCGGCGCAGCGCAGCTCCCCCCGCCAGATGACCCGTGATCCATCTGCGCTGCTACTGCGCGCCGGCGATCAGGGTCACGCGTTCCCCCGGCCGCCATAGCGCCGAATTCGCGTCGGTGACCACGCGCATCGAACCGTCCCGCAGGCGGATCGTGATCGCGTAGCTTCCCGCATTCTTCGGATCGGACTTGCCCCGTCCGCCAAGGCCGGTCCTGACCGGCGCCTCGACGCCGCTCCAATCAGCGGACGATTCGATTCTTCGCGTCGACTCGATCACCCCGCATTCGGCGCAAGCCTCGCCGCCTGACGCTGCGCGCGCCTGCGGCGCGCCCGCCGCGCTCGGCATGGCAGGCGCGATGACGCCGCCGAAGCCCTGCGCCGAAAGTCCCAGTGAGGCCAGCGCGATGCCGCTGATCAGAAGCGCCACGGCGCCTGCGCCCAGCAGCGGCAATTGCAGAAATTTTTGGGTTTGGATGTTCATCTAGCTCTTCACCAGGTTGTGTATTCCCTGCCCGGCCGGCGGCTGAATCAGGGAATTTCGACGATGTGGCGATTGTTGCCAATTTAATGATTAATTTCTGTGCGCTCGCGTACATACGCGACTATTGCGTTCAACTACGCTGCAATACATCCATGAAACCGAATCCATGAAACCCGGGTCGACCGCCCCCGCCGCCATCGATCGAGCGTCGCTGCTCGGCGCGCTGGGCCGGCGCGCCGAAGACAGCTTCGAGCAGAGCTTCGCGCTGCTCGGCTTCGTCGGCGAGATCGCGGTTGCGCTCGCCGGATGCATCGCGCACCCGTCGCGATTTCGCTGGCGCCCCATCCTGCACAACCTGCGCAGCGCCGGTTTCGACGCGCTGCCCATCGTCGGCCTGCTGTCCTTTCTGCTCGGCGTGGTCGTGGCCTACCAGGGCGCGGACCAGCTGCGGCAATACGGCGCGAATATCTTCGTGGCCGACCTCGTCGGCCTGTCGATGCTGCGCGAGTTCGCGCCCCTGATCACCGCCATCATCATCGCCGGGCGCTCCGGTTCGGCCTACGCCGCCCAGATCGGCACCATGGCGGTGACCGAGGAGATCGACGCCATGCGCACCCTGGGTATGGCGCCGCTCGAGGTGCTGGTGCTGCCGAAAATCCTCGCCCTGCTGATCGCCCTGCCGCTGCTGACCGTATTTGCCGACGTGCTCGGCGTCTTCGGCGGCATGCTCATGGCCCGCTCGCAACTCGGCGTAGGCTTCGCCGAGTTTCTCGAGCGCTTCGTCAAGGCAGTCAGCGTCACCGCCTACCTGATCGGCATCTGCAAAGCACCGGTGTTCGCCGCCATCATCGCAGTGGTCGGATGCTTTCAGGGCTTTCGCACCAGGGGCGGCGCAGACAGCGTCGGCCGCCAGACCACGCGCAGCGTGGTCCAGTCGATTTTTCTCGTGATCGTCGCCGATGCCCTGTTCTCGGTGGCCTTCAGCGCGCTCGGTCTCTGACATGCAAAGCGCAGCGCAACCGAGCATGGGGCAGGACGGCGGCGCGCGCGGGGCAAGCGCACGCGCAAACGACAGCGCACGCCCAAGCGACAGCGCACGCCCAAGCGACAGCGCACGCCCAAACGACAGTGCACGCCCGGGCGACAGCGTGATCGAACTGCGCAAGGTATCGACGCGCTTCGGCGAGCATGTCGTGCACTCTGAAATCGACCTCGATGTGCGGCGCGCGGAGATTTTCGCCGTGATCGGCGGCTCGGGCTCGGGCAAGTCGACCCTGCTGCGCGAAATGATCCTGCTCCACCGCCCGGATTCGGGCTCCATCCAGGTGCTCGGCGTCGCCCTGAAAGACATAAACGACAAGGACGCGCTCGCGCTGCGCCGCCGCTGGGGCGTGATGTTCCAGCACGGCGGTCTGTTCGGCTCGCTGACCGTGATGGAAAACGTCGGCCTGCCGCTGCGCGAGCACACCGCGTTCGAGGACGCGCGCATAGACGAGATCGCGCTGGAAAAACTCGCCCTGACGGGCCTCGCGCCGGAAGTGGGCGCGCAGTACCCGTCCGAGCTCAGCGGCGGCATGATGAAGCGCGCCTCGCTTGCACGCGCGCTGTCGCTCGACCCGGAATTGCTGTTTCTGGACGAGCCGACCGCAGGCCTGGACCCGGAGAGCGCCGGCGGGGTGGACAAGCTGGTGCGCGAGTTGCGCGACCAGTTCGGCCTGACCGTCGTCATGATCACGCATGACCTCGACCTTCTGTGGCAGGTCGCCGACCGCGTCGCCGTCCTCGCCAGAGGAAAGGTGCAGGGCCTGGGTTCGATGTCCGAGCTTGCGCGCATGGACCAGCCTGCGATCCGGCCGTTCTTCGACGGCCCCCGCGGCAGAGCGGCCGGAGGGCGGGAAGTCCTGCAAGCGCAGGCGATCACCAGCACGCAAAGGGAGCAGCCGCCATCGAAACCAAAGTGAACTATCCCCTGGTCGGACTGTTCGTGCTCGTACTGGGCGCGGCGCTGATCGCGGGCGTGCTCTGGCTCGCCTCGGGCGGCGCCATACAGAAAAAATACGAACTGTACCTGGCGATCGTAGAGGAATCGGTGGCCGGTCTGAATCCGAACGCGCCGGTCAAGTACAACGGCGTCGACGTGGGAAGAGTCCGGTCCATACACCTCGACCCGAGCAACCCCGACCGGGTCAACCTGATTTTCGCCATCGAGCAGGGCACACCGATCAAGGAGGACACCGTTGCGGTCCTGAAGACCCAGGGCCTCACGGGCATCGCCTATGTCGAACTGAGCGGCGGCGCGCGCGATGCGCGACCCCTGGTCGCAACCCCGGAATATCCCTACCCTGTCATCCGCACCAAGCCTTCGCTCAGCGCGCGGCTGGAAAACGTGCTCACCACGGTGCTGGCGAAACTCGACAGCACTTCGAGCAACATCAACGCCATCCTCAGCGACGAAAACCGCGAGGCCTTCAAGAGCGCGCTGGCCGACATCGCCGCCGTCTCCCGCGCCCTCGCCGCGCGCAAGAGCAGCATCGACGCGGGCATCACCAACGCCGCGCGCACCCTGGAGAACACCTCGCGCGCGACGGCGCAGGCCGGACCCCTGATCGAGCGCATCGGCCGCAGCGCCGAGGCGATCGAAAAAATGGGGAACGAAGTCTCAACGACGAGCGCCGTCGCCGGCAAGACGGTCAACGCGGTGGGTGCCGACGTCAAGCGCTTCACCGCGGAAACGCTGCCGGCGCTGGAACGCGTGCTGGGTGAACTCGGCGTCCTCGCGACTTCACTGCGCCGCCTGAGCGAGCAGACTCAACGCAACCCCAGCGGCCTTCTGCTCGGCCGCAAGCCGGTGCCCGAGGGGCCCGGCGAAACCAAACCGGAACCGCGCTAAACATGAACACCCTGTCCGCCCTCAAGTTGATCCGGCTCGTCGCAGCCGGCCTGTCGCTCCTCTCGCTGCTCGCGTGCAGTTCCCTGCGCCCGGGGACGCCGGCGCCCGCCAGCTTCTATTCGCTCGACGACCGCACGGACACGGGGCAAGCCGCCACCCCGGGGTCGGCGCCGCGCACCGCCACGCCGGCGCCGCGCGCCGCCACGC
>CAYNVY010000108.1:0-15144 GCA_964400745.1 uncultured Enterobacteriaceae bacterium
CGTCGTGCTCGACGACCGCTGGCTGTCGCTGATCAAGGTCAAGCAGGAGCGGCGCGGCCTGCCCTACTACGGCACCGAGGTGTCGCCGGGCGACTACCCGTCGCCGCCCGCGCACTACTTCGGCGTCCCCGCGGTGGGCGTGATCGACGCCGCGGGTCTCGAGCGCGAGTTGCGCAAGGCTTTCGCCGCCGACGGCCCGACCGTGATCGAAGCCCGCGTCGATTCGGCGCACTACTCGCAGACGGTGTTCGACTAGGCGCTAGTAGTCGGAATTCGGCCTGGCAGACAATGCCGGCTTTCGACCGAGACTGTGTGAAAACGCGGAATTTCTGCGGGCTATTTGATCACGACAGGGATGACGCAATCGATTTTTCTTCCTGAATTCAGAGATTGATGTCGGATTTTGCAAGGAAAGACGGCTTACTACGCCGTCATCACCTTCATCAGAGGCATTGGACCGAGGATTTGCATCATTCGCTTGAGGTTGTATGCCAATACATGCAAGCTCATCTCAGTACTGACGCGCGGTAGCGTCTTGGTCAGAAAGTGGGTCGCACCCATCCACGCCTTGAGCGTTCCATACGGATGCTCGACGGTTTGACGCCTCAACCTTGAGGCCTCGGGTGTGCGGTCAAGCCGTTCCTGCATCCGCTCCAGAACGTCCTCGTGTTCCCAGCGCGCAATCCTGCGATATTTGCTCGTTGTACATTGCTCTTTGAGTTTGCATTGCGGGCAGGCGGAGGACCAATATTTGTTGATCGTTAGACCGTTCTCAGTCGTGGCGAAGCGGTGAATCGCACGCTGTCCCGCTGGGCATTGGTATTCGTCGCTCTTGGCGATGTAAATGAAGTCCCGCTTGTCATAGCGTCCAGCCGCTTTACTGTTGGAGGTGAGTGGTTTGGGCACCAAGGCATCGATGCCGCTTTGCTCGCAATCCAGAATTTGCTCGCTCTCGAAATAGCCACGATCGGCAAGGACTGTGAGGTTGTCTTCGCCGGTCGCCTGACTGGCCTGTCGGGCCATCGTTGATAGGTGTGCTCGATCGTGACCGAGGTTGGTGACTTCGTGTGCGACGATCAAATGGTATTTGGTATCGACGGCGGTTTGCACGTTGTAGCCGACCATACCTGTGCCTCGACCGCTTGTCGCCATGGATCTGGCATCCGGGTCCGTCAGCGATATCTGCCGATCCGGCGCCGCTTGCATCTGGGCACCGATCTTCTCGAACTGCCGCATGTTCTCCGTGAGGCGAACAATCTTCTCTTTGAGTCGAGATACACGGCTCTCGCTCACCGCGGTAGGTTCGCGATCTGCGCGATCGAGTTCGTCGAGGTAGCGTCCAACACTCTCTTCCAGTTGCTCCATGCGAGCTTGAAGCTTGGGCTCAGTGAAGTTCTTGTCACGGTTGTTGACTGCCTTGAACTTGCTGCCGTCGATCGCAACGATAGCCTCCGAGAACAAATTCAGATTCCGGCACAAGGCGACGAACTCGCGGCACACACGCCGGATGGCATTGCCGTTGTCTTTAAGAAAGTCCGCAATAGTCTTGAAGTCCGGCGTCAATCGGCCGGTAAGCCAAATCAGTTCGAGGTTTCGTTGGGCTTCCCGCTCCAGGCGCCGGCTCGACTGAACCCGATTCAGATAGCCGTAGATGTAGATCTTCAGAAGTACCGACGGATGGTAGGCCGGCCGCCCCGTCGCCGCGGGTGCAGCACCATTGAGATTGGCAACGCATATGCCGCCAGGTAACCGCGGTGAGTCGGAATTTGCGGATTGCGCAAAGCACGCCTTAGCCCCTTCCCGGCATTATTCTTGGGGAGTTCGTCGATGAATTCAACCAATATCGGAATCCTGTATCCGGTCCAATTCCTGCGGTAGTGATCCTGACTCTCTGCTGCGGTCAGTTGTGTGTTTGCCGCAACAACAAACGCCTTCTACATTGCACCAGACTTGTTATCGCCAATGCCGATTACGGCGCATTCTTTGACACCAGGATGCGCGGCGAGAATCGTCTAGATTTCGCTCGGTCAGGCGTTGAATCCAGAAACTATAATCATGTCCTTAAGACTATCGACGATGAGCAGATAACCTCGATCGTCCATTCTGCCGATATCTCTTGTGCGTAACCCATGATCGGCCGTGATGAGGCATGCCGTTTCTTCTGGGTGTTTCCAGGGTCTCTTCATTACCTGAGGCCCTTGAATACGAACTTGCACAATTTTACGCACACAACTACTTCGCCAACTTTCCCCGTAGGGATCGCGCCCTCTCGAGAGCACCTCTGCCGGATTCAGCGCAAATTGTCGAGAGATGGCCGCCCCAAACCCTTCGACCCGCTGAAGGAGCGTTTCTCACGGGAGAAAGGTATGATGGACAGTCGGAAAGTCTCGGAGAGTCCGGCTCGAAAACAGGTTTCATTGGTTGTGTGGGAGAAAGCCATTTTGATGAATATGCCCATGTCGCGCCGCTGGATTTTCGCCGTGGTTTTCGCGCTTGCACCCGGCCCTGCGCTCGCGCGGCCTGTCGACGGATTTACCTATGTGGCAAAAAGGGGAGACAAGCTGATCAATATCGGCAAGCAGTTCTTGGCGCAGCCCGCAAACTGGACGAAGCTCGTCAAACCCAACCGCATCGCCGATCCCGACCGAATCCAACCGGGCCGGGAAATCCGCATTCCCTTTGCGCTGCTGCGCTCCGAGCCGGCGCCAGCTGTAGTCGCGCAGTCGATAGGCGATGTCCGTGCGCAGGGCAACGAGCCGGTCATAGCGGGGGACAGACTGACAGAAGGCGGCTCCTTGCGGACGGGCAGGGACGGCTACGTGACGCTGCGCTTCGTCGATGGTTCGACGATGACCGTCCAGCGGCAGAGCGAATTGACGGCCGAACGACTGCGCAGCGTCGCCGGAACCGATATCGTCCTCAGCGGCGTGCGTCTCGATTCGGGGCGCGTGGAAGCCGCCGCGCGCTCGCGCAGCCAGGGAAGCTCGCGATTCGAAGTTCGCAGTCGCCTCGCCTCGGCTGCGGTCCGCGGCACCGATTTTCGCGTCAGCGTGTCGGGCGAACGAAGAACCATGATCGCCGAAGTGCTCACAGGCACCGTCGCGCTTGCAGGCCTGTCGCAGGCAAACGACCCCGGTGCGCTGATCGCCGCAGGCCAGGGTTCCGTGGTGGAAGAAGGCCGTGCCGCGCGCACGCCGGTGCCCTTGCTGAGCGCGCCGGACCTCTCAGGATTCGCGACTTTGCAGGAACGGCCGCTCGTGCGACTGCGGTTTCCGGCGATCGCCGGCGCCAGCACATATCGCGTCCAGGTAGCGCGGGACGCTGCGTTTCAACTGATATTGCGTGAAGATCAACTCGGCACGCCGGACTTCCGTCTGCTCGACCTGGAGGATGCCGACTACCACGTCCGCGTACGCGCTGCCGACAGCCTGGGAATCGAAGGTCGCGACGCCACCGCGGCGTTTCGCCTGAAAGCGCGTCCCGAACCGCCTTTCCCGTCGGCGCCTGTGCCAAACGGCAAGATCCGCGGCGCGGAGGCGCGGCTCGAATGGACTGCCAATCCGGATGCGTACAGCTACCGGCTGCAGATTGCCGAGGACGCTGCGTTCGCGCGTATCGTGCGCGCCGAAGCCGGTGTGCGCGAGCCTGGCTATGTGCTTTCGGGCGTCAAGTTCAGCGAGTATTTTTGGCGTCTCGGCAGCACGCGCGAGTCGGCCGACCACGGCCCATGGAGCGAGGCGCAGCGGTTCAGCCTGCTGCCGCCCCCCGCCAATCCGGAACCTGCGATCGAGGAGGCGGACGCGTTCGTATTCCGCTGGGGGGGCGAGCCCGGCCAGCGCTTTAGCGTAGAAATCAGCGGCAGCGCAGTGTTCGACAAGCTCGCGCTGCGGCTCGATACGACCGAACCGATGGCGCGCGTGCCTCGGCCGCAGCCAGGAATCTATTTCCTGCGCCTGCGGGCGACCGACCCGGACGGATTCGTCGGACCCTATACGCGCCCGCAGCGCTTCGAAGTAAGAGCCGTAGGAGGGTTGCTGGACAGCTCCGGCCGTCCGGTAAGCAGCGCGGATGGCCGCCCGGTTGGCACGCAATTGCCTTAGCCGAACCGGCGTTGCGCCGCGATGACCAGGCGCTGGTTGAGGCGGGCTTCGCTCAGAGAGTGGCTGATCATGGCCACGCTAGCGACGCTGCTTGCGGCGACACTCGGCCTGAACAACGGTTTGGGCCGGCCCGATAACCTGCTGTATGACGCTGCGGTTTCCAGGCTCGGGGCCGGAACTCCGGCGGATATCGTGATCGTCGCCATCGACGAAGACAGCCTGCGCGTGCTGGGCCGCTGGCCTTGGCGCCGCGTCATCGTAGCAACACTTCTACAAACAATTGCCTCGGCGCAGCCTCGCGGTATCGCCGTCGACCTAGTGCTATCCGAGACTGATTCGCGCGATCCGTCGGGCGACCTGTACCTGTCCAAGGCCCTGCATGCGCACCCGCGGGTGGTGTTGCCCGTTCTCATGGAGGCCGGACCAGGACGACTCCCCGTAGCCCTGCTGCCAGCGCCGGTATTTCGCGAGGCTGGGGTGCGGCTCGGACATGCCCATTTCGAAGTCGATGCGGACGGGCTGGTCCGCAGTGTATTCCTTGAGGAGGGTGTGGCCAAGCAGAGCTGGCCGGCCCTGGGCCTTGCGCTGGCAAAGGAGGAACTCGCAGCGTCGTCCTTGCCGGGGATGCGCGCGCCCCCCATCCCACGCGCAGGTTCAAACTGGCACCGCGACTACTGGATGCATCTTGCTTTCGCAGGACCGCCGGGCACCGTTTCCAGAGTCTCGGCCGCAGGGGTGCTGAGCGGCGAAATCCCGGTCTCCGAACTCGCCGACAAGTACGTGCTGCTAGGTGCCACGGCAGCAGGGCTGGGCGATGCGTATCCGACGCCGGTCACGGGCATGGGCGAGCTGATGCCGGGCGTTGAACTGCATGCGCAGCTCGTCGATAATCTGCTGCGCGGACGCGCCATTGCGCTCGCATCGCCGCTCGCGAACGCCCTGTTCACGATCGTTCCGCTGTGGATCGCCTTGGCGGCTTTCCTGCGGCTGAGTCCACGGCAGGCTCTGCTGACGACGGCTTCCCTCATGGCAATCACGCTCGCGGCCGCGCTTGCGGCGATGGCCATTGCGCGGATCTGGTTCGCTCCCACCGCTGCCCTGCTCATGCTCGCTCTTGCATATCCCGCCTGGAGCTGGCGCCGAATCGAGGCTGCCGTCACCTACCTCGGTGAGGAATTCGAGCGCCTGAAAAGCGAGCCCGCGATCGTGCCGCAAGCACCTGCGCCATGGTCTGGTGCCGACGGTGACCTGTTGGATCGCCGAATCGCTTCGGTCAGCCGCGCCGCCGACAGCCTGCGCCACGCGAGACGCTTCATCGCCGACAGCATCGAGCACCTGCCGGTCGCGACCGTGGTCCTCGGGCTGGACGAGCGGGTGCTGATCGCCAACCGGCTGGCGGCAGAAGGCTTCGGCGCTATCGGCCCGGAGGCCTTGCGCGACACCCCATTGGTTGAACTGTTGACTCAGATTGCGCCGGCGCAACCGGGGCTCTGGTCGCGCGCGAAGGAGACGCTCGGCACGGAGGGGGAACCCGCGGTCGAATTCGCCGACGCCCGGGAGCGGCGCTACCTGCTGCATATCGCACACTGTTTCGATGCATCGGGGGCGGTCGTGGGTTTTCTCGTGAATCTGGTGAACATCACACCGATCCGCGAGGCCGAGCGCCGCAGGGACGAAGCATTGGCCTTTGTGTCGCACGATTTGCGCTCGCCGCAGGCATCAATTCTTGCTGCGGTTGAATTGACCCGCATAGCTCCGGACGAGTTCCCTGCCGCGAAAATGTTTGATCAAATCGAGGCCTATGCGAAGCGCACCATCGCCCTGGCCGAGGAATTCGTCGAACTCTCGCGCGCCGAGACCACGAGCTACCGGATGGAGCGTTGCGATCTGAACGATATCGCCCGCGAGGCGGTTGGACAGGTGCAACCGCAGGCGCTGGAGAAATCGATCCGCATCGCGCTGCTGTCCTGCGAAGCCGCGCCCATCACCGGTGATCGCCGCCTGCTGTTGCGCGCCGTCGTCAATCTTGCGGGCAATGCCGTCAAGTACAGCCCGCAGAATACAGCGATCACGGTCTCGGTCTCGATGGATGGCTCGCGCGCGCGCTGCGCGGTTCGAGACGAAGGCTACGGCATATCGCCCGAAGACCAGAAACGCCTGTTCGGTCATTTCACTCGTGTTTCCGTGGCGGGCCAACCGCGCACCACGGGGATCGGGCTCGGACTCGCGTTCGTGAAAGCGGTGATCGAGCGCCACGGCGGCGGCCTGGAAGTCACAAGCGCGCCCGGCAAGGGCTCCGAATTCGCCTTCGCTTTGGACGCGGCTGGGGCCTAGTCCATTCAGTCTGCGCAGGCCTGCGGCGCGCCGTCCGAGCGGAGGTGCTTCGCCACGACCTCGGCGAGCATTTCCTTAGTCACCGGCTTGGTCAGAAATTCTGACGCCCCCAATTCCCTGACCCTGTCTTGCGTGCTCGGGTCCCCGAACGATGTCATCACGACTACGGCGATATGCCGGGTAAGCGGATCGCCTTTCAGCGCCCGGAGCAACTCGAAGCCGTCGATGAACGGCATGCCCAAGTCGAGGAGGACAAGGTCCGGGCGTTCTGCAAACAGCATGCGAATCGCGACCGCGCCGTCTTCGCATAGAAGAACCTCGTGGCCCAAAGCCTGCAAATGCATCCGCACCAGCGACCTGAGAAGGTCGTTGTCGTCGATCACCATGATGCGTGCCACGCGCGCAGTCCGCCTGCTATTGAATTACACGATTATATGACTATATCATCCGCAGCGAGGAGCGAAGCTGTTCAAAATCGCGGGGCATCACTCCAGTTAAAGCTTGTAGGACGCCCGCCCTGGCACGAAGGTGGCGAGAACGAACGTGGCTATGGGCGACCCACAGGAGATAGTCGCAGCCTCAGATGATGATCGTCAGATCCGGGCAGTAAGCGGCCACGGAGCGCAGTGCAGAAGACTCGGGCGGTAATCCCTATAATTGTCGCAGCAGCACCGCGATTACGCTTTGGCCCGCAGCATTGCGCCGCGAGAACGTAAGCATGACTGTGAGTCGTGTGCTGTCTTTGCAGCAAATGGTCGCACTATGCGAGAGGGAGCTGAATTCGTCCGGCACGCGCTCCAGCGCAGCGAGTTCAACTTCGAAGCCGTCACGCTCGGCCGGGTCGAGCAGAGTCCAGAGCGGCCGCCCGAAGATATCGCTCGACTCGTAGCGCAGCAGTCGCAGGGCCGCACTGTTGGCAAAGCGCACGGACCCGTTCGCATCTGCCAGAAGCACCGGGTCCGCCACCAACTCGAGCAAATGGTCGAGGTATCGCGGTAGGGCTTGCCTCTCTTCGATCAATCTGATTTCTGCTTCCACCCAGGCGCCCAACTGCTGCAACAGATCGTGTTGCCCAGTGCTCAAGGAGCGTGCTTCCCGGTCGATGATGCAGAGCGTGCCTATGCGCGACCCGTTCGATGCCTCGAGCGGCCTGCCGGCATAGAATCGGACAAATGGATCGCCTAACACCAGGGGATTATCGCGAAAACGCTCGTCCCTTTGCGCATCGTTCACCACCAGGATTTCGCTGCCAAGGATCGCGTGTCCGCAGAATGAGACGTCGCGTGGCGTCTCATTGATCGCGATGCCGTATCGGGACTTGAACCATTGCCGATTCGAGTCTACTAAGCTGATCAACGCAATTGGGGCATTGTAGAGTGCCGCGGCGGTACGGGTAATCGCGTCGAAGCGCTCTTCTGGCGAAGTATCGAGCAGGCCAAGTGCGTGGAGCGTTGATAGACGCTGCTTCTCGTTAGCTGGAAGATCAGGTGGGCGCATTGCGGCTGTCTCCGAATTTCAGCAAGTATAGTACTTGGCAATGTACGTCGCACGATCCGACTAATACACCTCCGAAGCGTAATGCTGGCTTTGGTACCGGAACCGGACATTGACCGGTCGAGGTGAATCCTAGTTTGGACGTCTCCTGTTGGCCGTTATGAAAAGCTTTCCATAACGGCCATTATGCAAAGTTCTCAGTTATGGCAAGTTGGGCGTTGACGAGAGTGCAGACTATCTCGTACACAGGTGGCCCGACGCGGTCATGCACTTCTCATAATTTCAGCTTCTTCAGGAACTTCGGCAGTGAAGCAGATGCTCTGAAGCGTCGGCTGGCCGTGTACGCCGGAACCTGTGCAGACAAAGGGCCTTCGAGCAACCAGGCTCGAACTGTGGGGTGCAACACAGGAATCCTTGCCAACACGTCCGCCAGAAGTGGAAACCGTCTGTGCTACCTGAGCGGCGAATTTATGTCGGGTGCAGTACGTCCCCATACCGCGGAACGCAAGTGTCCACGCGGTCTTCCGGCCTGCGTCGTCCCAGAACTTTTCATAACTGGGAGCTTTGCATAATGGCCGAATGCAGCCAAGTTTGAATCCATTAAGATTTGGCGCTTGCAGCAAATATATCGTATTGATATAATAACGCCATACACCTCATTTCACTGAAATCAGGTCGTTGTCGTCGTTCGGCACCTCGATGGCAAGATGTTCGTGCGTTGGGTAATGACTCACAGGGATTACGACGACTGGTGCAAGCTTTACAGGAAAGGCAAGGTGAAGACGTGACGACCGCTACTGCTACTCTGGACATCAAGGCGCTGCAAAAGACTTGGGCTGCGTTCGATCGCGTCGCCCATTTGCGTCCGATTCGTACCGAGGAAGAATACGAGCGTACGGTTTCGCTGATGAACTACCTGTTGGACATAGTCGGCGACCGGGAGGATCACGCCTTGTCCGGGCTTCTTGATCTCGTCAGTAAGTTGGTTGCGGACTATGACACCAGCCACTACGCCATCGAAGCTTCCGAACCCAATGAAGTTCTGCGCTACCTGATCGAATTGCGCGGCCTAAAGCAAGGCGATCTCGCGGAAATCGTCCCGCAGAGCAACCTTTCAGCCATTCTCGCCGGCAAGCGAAAGATCAGCGCAACCTTGGCGGGAAGACTGGGCAAGTTCTTCAACATCAGTCCAGCGGTATTCGTGCCTGGCTAAAGAAAGCTCAGCACACCAACCAAGCGCCAGGAGACCTATCTTTCCGGCAATTTTCGCAACTCCGGCATGACCTGAGTGGCGAAACATTTGGTGCCGATTTTCGCGATGCGCTCGGGCCCGACGCGCTCCATGATCGCCGCATCCGACCCGGCGTTCTTCCATTGCGCATATTCGTCCGGCGCCGTCGCGATGCCCAGGGATTGCGCGAGCAGATTGATGTAGTTGACGACCTCGATTCCGTCGGTCGTGGCCAGACCGCAGAGCAGGCGCTGGCAGGAGTGAAACACCGTCACCAGCGCGTCGGCCCCATGCTCCGCAAGGAGTTCGACATTGCGGCGCACGACGTCCTTCAGTGCGGCGGGCACCGGCACCAGCGCCGAGCACATGTGGCCCGGCGCGGCGTAATCCGGCACGACCACATCCAGCCCCGGTATCAGCCGCAACAGATCGACGACCATCAGGTTGACGTCCACTTCGTGAAAGCCGGTGTGCGCGTGCAGCACGACCTTGCGCTCTATGCTGTGCGTGAGCAGCGGCGCAAGCCGGTGGCGCCGCGCGTGCAGCGTTTCGATGATGTGCGCCACTTCGAAGTTCGCCGGACCGAAAGCGGTCATGAAGCTGCCCGCGTGCCGGTGACAGGAAGGGCACCAGGTCACGACCTTGTCCCGGCCCGAGCGATTGAATCTTTTGAAGGTGCGCGCCGCCATGCCGGCCGCGCCGTCGAGATTGCCGTCCATCATGGTGCCGCAGCAGTAGGCGGGTCCGCCCGCGGGGTCCGCTGCGATGCCCGCTGCGCCCAGCAGCGCGATCGCGCTGTGGATGATGTCGCCGTGGCGCAGCACGTTGCAGCCGTACCAGAAGACCACTCGTTCGCTCATCGCTGCCACCGCGCCAGCTCGTCTTCGCTCAACTGCAGCGCCGCAAACGCGTTGATGCGGCGGAAGAAATCCGGATCGTGTTTCAAGTCGGGCAGCAGCTGTTGCGCGCCGGTCGATCCCAGCGCGGTGATGCGCGCTAGGCGCAGCATCAGCATCGGATCGATGTCTTCCGGACAGACCGGTATGCACACGGCCGACTGCGTGCACAGCCGCGTCCACTCGAGCGCGGCCGGTGCGCCGCCTTTTCCACGCAGGATATCGAGCACGCCTGCCGCGACCTCGCGTCCCGACTCTCCGGGCAGCAGCTCGGAATAGCGCGTCATCGGGCACACCTCGTAGCACTTGCCGCAAGCGGTGCAGCCGGCAAGCGTGCGCGCTATGTTGCGCTCGACGTAGGCGAGCAGTTGGTCGGTGTCGGGTTGCATGCCTCGCCTCTGGTTCCTTGCCTCTAGCCCGCTTCCTGAAGCAAAGCCTGCGCCAGTTCGCGCAGCTTCGCCTTCTGGATCTTGGTGGCATTCGCGCCCGGGGTGACCGGGAACGCCGCCAGCGCGCACACGCGCAGCGGCACCTTGAATTTCGCGATGCGCGCGGCGCAATGCGCGATCAGCGCGGCTTCGTCGAAGGCGGTGTCCACTTTCGGAATGACGAAGGCCACGGGCTTCACCCCGGCCGCCGTATCGGCGCCGACCACCTGCGCCGAGTCGATCGACGCATGTTCGAGCAACACGTCCTCGATCTCCGCCGGACTCACCAGGAACCCGGACAGCCGCAGCGCATCGCCCAGGCGCGCGATGAATACGAAGCGTCCGTCGGCCGTGGTATAGCCAAGGTCGTTGCTCCTGAACCAGGCGTCGTCGGTGAACGCGTTGCGGTTCGCCTTTTCGTTCTCGAAATAGCCGGTCATCAGGCTGGGCACGTCGAACTCGAGTTCCCCCGCGGTCCCGTGCGCGAGGACCTCGCCGCTTTCCGGATCGCGCGCGCGCACCCGCGCACCCGCGGCGATCAATCTGCCTCCCGCTAGCGCACGCTCCGCCAGCGGCGCCGCTTCGTCTTGGCGCGCCATCAAAGCCTGAACTTCGCTCATGCCGAACAGCCCGACGAGCTTGAGGCCGCGCGCTTCGGCCCGCGCAGGCAGATCGGCGAGCGCGGGCGAAAACCCGCCGTAGCCGAAGAAGCGCACGCTCGGAAACGGCCGCGGCTCGGGCACCGCCGACAACATCTGATGGATCATTTCGTCGGTGGCGTTGGTATGGGTGATGGCGTGGCGCTGCACCGCGCGCGCCGACTCCTTCGCCTCGAACCCCGGGTACATCACCAGCGGCCGCCCGGCCGCGATCGCGGCCATCGCATTGCAAAAGCCGAACACGCCGCACAGCGGCGCCGTGAGCAGGATCTTCGCGTTTGCCGCGGTGTAGCCGAAATCGGCCGCGACATCGGTCGCGTGGCGTATCACGGTCCGCTGGTCGTGCAGCACGAACTTGGGCGCCTTGGTGGTGCCCGAGGTGGTGAACATGATGCAGCCCGCCTCGGGCCGCGAGGCGTCTTCGGCCAGCGGCGCAGATTGCAGAAGACTGCGATAGCGATGCGCGCGCCTGCCGCCCACCTTCGAAGGCACGGCGCCGCCCTCTTCGTATACCAGCAGAGCCTCGAGCGCGGACAAGGCCGCCGGATCGCAGCCGGCGAGTATGCCGCTGAAATCGATGTCCCTGTAGCCGGGCCAGTAGCACAGCAGTCTGCAGCGCGAACGCCCGACGATGTCGGCGACTTCATGGCTGCGAAAGCGCGTGTTGACCGACACCGCGATTGCACCCAGCCGGGCGCAGGCGAAAAACAGCGCGAGCCAGGCCGGCACATTCGGCAGCCACAGCGCGACCCGGTCGCCCGCGCTCACGCCCAGTTCGCGCAAGCCCGCTGCGAGCCGCGCGCTCTCGCCGGCGAGCGCGGCGTACTCGAACGGGCGGTCGCGGTCCAGCAGCGCGCCGGGCGCGGCGGCAAGGAAAGCGGGAAGCGTGGCGGGCTTGCTTGAACTGGGCATGCGCGCGAGGGTAACTCCGGCACCGCCACAGTGCAACAAGCGACTGGCACAACAGCTACATCACCTGTAGAGTGCGCGCTTTGCTTTCCCCCAACACTCGACGCTGCCTTTCTGCAGAACGTGGCGGGAAAGAAAGCCAAACATGCGCCCCGCCGATCTCGTTCGCCTGGTTCTGCTTGCCGCCATCTGGGGCGGGTCCTTCCTGTTCGTGCGCATGGCGGTAGGTGCGATCGGGCCGATGTGGCTGACTGAACTGCGAGTGGGCCTTGCCGCCATCGCGATGATGATCTACGCACGCGTGGCCGGCTTCGAATTGAACCTTGCGCGGAACTGGCGCGCCTACCTGATCCTTGGCGTTCTCAATACCGCGCTGCCCTGGTGGCTGTATGCCTGGTCCGGAAAGCACATCAGCGCCTCCTACATGGCCATCCTCAACGCGGCGGCACCCTGGTTCGCGGCCATCTGCGGCGCGATCTGGCTGCAAGAAAGGCTTACCTGGCGCAAGACCATCGGACTCGCGCTCGGCATGCTCGGCGTGGCGCTGCTGGTCGGCTTCGGCCCGATCGCCGTGAGCGCCGCGGTAATCCTCGCGGTGCTGGCCTGCATCGCAGCCACCGCCTGCTATGCGCTGGCCGGGGTATACATCAAGAAGCGCGCGGGACTGATCGCGCCGCGCGCGCTGACCGTCGGCAGCCTGATCGCCGCCAGCATGGTCGTCATGCCCTTTCTGCCGGCGCCGCCTCCTGCCTCCGCTTTCAGCATCGAGGTATGCCTCGCCGTTCTCGGCATTTCGCTGTTGTGCAGCGCTGCCGCCTACCTGCTTTACTTCCGCCTGGTCGCCGACGTCGGCCCGACGAAAACCTTCACCGTCACTTTTCTGATACCGGTGTTCGGCATCCTTTGGGGCGCCCTGTTCCTGGGCGAACCGGTGGGGCTGAGCACGCTCACCGGCGGAGCAGTGATCGTCATCGCCACGGCACTGGTCCTGGAAGTCGGCAAGCGCAAGCTTGCATAGCGCCTTTCGAAAGCGAGCGGCGCGCCGGCTATACCGCCACGCCGGAGGCCTGGAGGATCTTGCGCACCCGCTCGTGCTGCTCGTCGGAGATGGTCAGCCGCTCGGCGAAATCGCGTCCCATCGGCCTGGTGGCGTCTATGCCCATCTTGGTGACGGTGAATTCCTCCGGGTCGGAACTGGGGTCGAGGATGGCGCCCTTGCAATGCGGAATCAGCACGATGTCGCGTTCGGCGCGCACCCGCGTGGCCACCGCCCACATGACGTCGTTCATGTCGAAGATGTCCACGTCCTCGTCCACGACGATCACGTACTTGGTGTAGAACTCGGTTCCGAGCGCGGCCATGATCGCCTGCTGCGGCTCTCCCTGCGAGGATTTCTTCATTTTCACGATGGCGAGGAAAGCGCCGCAGGTGCGGTGCGGCACGTGCACCGCGATGACATTGGGCAGGTTGCGCCGCAGGGTGTTGAGGATCTCGCCCTCGCGCGTGACGCAGGAAACGAGAATGTGGTCCTGCGCCATGCCCGAGACCACGGAGTGGAACATCGCGTCGCGGCGCATGCGCACGCGGTGCGCGACGAACACGTTCTGCGTGCTGCGAAACGAGGCGTAACCGGTGAATTCGCCGAACGGCCCTTCGGGCTCGTGCACGCCGGCGAGGATTTCACCTTCGATCACGATCTCCGCCCCCGCCGGCACCTCGAGGTCTTTCACGCCGGTCCGGGCCAGCCGGTAGGGTTCGCCGAAGAGGCCGCCGATGATCTCGAACTTCCTCACGTTGGGCGGATAGGCGAACACCATCGAGCCCATGTAGTGCAGCGGATGGATGCCCAGGGTGATCGCCACCGGCAGCGACTCGCCGCGCTGCTCCGCGCGCCGGTGGAACTCGTACATGCGCCGGCGCGAATGCAGCGATACGCCCAGGCGGTTCTTGCCCGCCAGCATCAGCCGGTGAAAGCCGGTGGTATCGACCCCGCTTACCGGATCGCGCGCCGTGAGCTGGCCGGCGGTGATGTAGGGCGCTGCGTCCACCTGGAAATGCGTAGGGATGGGCAGTTTGGTGAGATCGACCTGGTCGCCCTCGTACACGACTTCCTGCCAGGGCGCGGAGCCGACCAGTTCGCACGGGATGTATTTCTGGCAGCGCTCGCGAAACGCCGTCGGCAGGTCCGCCTGCGGCACGCCGAGGCAGGCGGCAAGGAGCTTGCGATTGCCCGATATATTGGTGACCACCGGCATGCTGTGGCCTTCGACGTTCTCGTACACGACCACGGGGCTCTTGCCCGCGCGCTCCAGCGCGAACACCATGGAAGTGATATCGAGGTGGGTGCGCACCGGTTCGCGGATGCGCACTATCTCATCGGGATAGTCGCGCTCCACCATGTCGAGAAAACCGCGCATGCTCTGTGGGTCGGTCATCGCTGCCTTGCTCCCTTGTCTGTATTCGGCGCCCCTGCCGCGATACTCTGCGCGCAGGATGGATAAGCCATAGTGGATAACGCATATCGGATGACCCGATAGCGGATGACTAATCGGCCTTGATGCCGGCTTCCTTGACGATCCTGGCCCAGCGCTGGATGTCGTTGCGGACGGTCGTGCGGTACTGCTCGGGCGTGTCGCCCACCGGCTCGGATCCGATCTCGAACATTTTGTCGCGGAAAGAGGGCTCGCGCGCAATGCGCTGCACGGCTTCCGACAGCTTGGCGACGATCTCCGGCGGCGTCTTGCCCGGCGCCACCAGCCCGTTCCACGGCGCCACATCGAAGCCCGGCAGGCCCGCTTCGGCGATGGTGGGCAGATCAGGCAACTGCAACACACGCCGCGCGCTGGTCACGCCCAGGGGCCGCAACTTGCCCGACTTGATCTGGGGCAGCGCGTCCGAGAGATTGGCGAACATCATCTGCACGTCGCCCGCGAGCACGGCGACGATCGCGAGCGATCCGCCGCGGAAGGCGATGTGCACGAGCTTGGTCCCCGTCATGCTGCTCAGCACTTCGCCCGACAGGTGAGTGGTCGAGCCCACGCCGGAGGAGCCGTAGTTGAGCTTGCCCGGATTCGCCTTGGCGTAGGCGATCAA
>CAYNVY010000109.1:0-14418 GCA_964400745.1 uncultured Enterobacteriaceae bacterium
GTGCCCCCGGAGAAGATGCCCTTCAACAACATCACCAACAAGCATTTCGACAGCGGCGACTATCCGGAAGCGCTGCGCCGCGCGATCGCCGCGATCGACCTGCCGGCGGTTCGCGCGCGGCAGAAGCGCGGCGAGGCCGACGGCCGGCTGATCGGTGTCGGCATGTCGGTCTATTGCGAGCAGGCGGCGCACGGCACCTCGGTCTATTCCGGCTGGGGCATTCCGATGGTGCCGGGGTACGAGCAGGCGAGCGCGCGCGTCACGCCCGACGGCGGGCTGGAGCTGCGCGTCGGCGTGCATTCGCACGGCCAGAGCCTGGAGACGACGCTGGCCCAGGTGGCCAACGAGATCCTGGGCATAGACATCGCCAAGATCAACGTGATCCACGGCGACACCGCGTTTACGCCCTACTCCACCGGAACCTGGGGTTCGCGCTGCATGGTGATGGCGGGCGGCGCCGTGTCGCGCGCCTCCCAGGAAATCGCCCGCCGCGCCGCGGACATCGGCGCCTGGCTGCTGCAGACCGATGCCAGCCAGGTAAGCGTGCGCGACGGCCAGGTGTTCGGGCCTTCGGGCAGCGTCACGCTGGAGGAGGTCGCGCGCATCTGGTATCTGCGCCCGCAGGACCTTCCGGCCCACGTGAATCCGGGCGGCCTGGAGGTGACGGCGGGCTACAAGCCGGTGCGCGATTCAGGCACCTTCAGCTATGGCGCGCATATCGCGCTGGTAGCGGTCGATCCCGAGATCGGCGATGTCGAGATCCTCGATTACGTGATCTGCGAAGACGGCGGCAAGCTGGTCAATCCGATGGTGGTCGACGGCCAGATCTACGGCGGCCTGGCGCAGGGCATAGGCACCGCCTTGTACGAGGAGATGCCGTTCGACGCAGCGGGACAGCCGCTGGCGTCGACCTTTGCCGACTATCTGCTGCCCGGCGCGACCGAAGTACGGGAGCCCAGGATATTGCACATGGAAACCCTCTCCCCCTACACCGAGTTCGGCGTCAAGGGCATAGGCGAGGGGGGCGCGATTGCGCCGCCTGCGGCGATCGCCAATGCGGTGAACGACGCGCTCCGGCCGCTGGGTGCGGCAGAGCTGCTGCATTCGCCGATCACGCCGCGGCGCGTGCTGGAGGCCATCGCGGCGGCGGGGCAGCCGCGGGCGAACCCGGACCTGCAGGTGAGCGCGTGAAGCCGACACGCTTCGAGTACGAGCGCCCGGCCGATATCGCCGGCGTCATGGCGCTGATAGCGCGCGATGACATCGTGGCCAAGATTCTCGCCGGCGGCCAGTCGTTGGGCCCGATGCTCAACCTGCGGCTGGTGCAGCCCGACGTGCTGGTCGACATAACCGGCATCGCGGAGCTGAAACGGGTGGAAGAGTCCGCCGACGCCCTCATCGTCGGCGCCTGCGTCACCCACGCGGATATCGAGGATCTGCGCGTGCCCGATGTCACCGGCGGCGCGCTGCCGAAGGTCGCGAGCGGCATCGCCTACCGGGCGGTGCGCAACCGCGGCACGCTGGGCGGCAGCCTCTCGCATGCCGACCCGGCCGCCGACTGGGTCGCCAGCCTGGCGGCCATGGGCGCCGAAGTCATGCTCCGCGGCCCGGGCGGAACGAGAAGGCTTGCGATCGAAGATTTCGTGACCGGCGTGTTCGAAGTGGCTCTGGCTCCGGGCGAGATCCTGGAAGCGGTGCGCATCCCGCGCCTGTCGCGCGCTGCGCGCTGGGGTTTTTGCAAGGTCTGCCGCAAGACCGGCGAACTGGCCCAGGCGATCGCCGCGGTCCTGCACGACCCGGAGCGCTCGATCTTCAGGGCGGTGATAGGCGCCACCGAATCCATGCCCGTCGTCGTCCCCGACGCGGCATCGCTGTTCGGCGGCAGCGCCGCCGGGCGCAGCCCCGGAACCTTCGATCCGGACGCCGCGAAGCGCGTGCTCAACGCCTCGGGAATGACCGATCCGATAGACATCCAGATCCACGTCGTCGCCTTGCGGCGCGCCATCGAACGGGCAAAGCTCGCATGAAGCACATCAATCTCACGCTCAACGGCAAAGCCGTCTCGGCGGAGGTAGAGCCGAGGACGCACCTCGCCGATTTCCTGCGGGACACGTTCAATCTCACCGGCACCCATCTCGGATGCGAGCACGGCGTGTGCGGCGCCTGCACCATCCTGATCGACGGCATGCCGGCGCGCTCCTGCATCACCCTGGCCATCGCCTGCGACGGCGCCAGCATCACCACCATAGAGGGCATGGAGGAAGACCCGACCATGCGCGCGCTGCGCGCCGCGTTTTCGCGCGAGCATGCGCTGCAATGCGGTTATTGCACGCCCGGGATGCTGGCTTCGGCGCGCGACACCGTGCTGCGCCTGCCCGAGGCGAGCGAGGATGATATCCGCGTCGCGATGAGCGGCAACCTGTGCCGCTGCACCGGCTATGTCGGCATCGTGCGCGCGATTCAGGGCGTGATCGCCGAGCGCAAAGCGGCAGGCCTCGCCGCTACGCCCGATGCGCGCGCGGTGCTCGGGCCGGTTGGTTCGGGCCATGCGAAGCCCGTGTCCGCAAGCGACACTGCGGTCGCGAAAGCGGTAGCCAAGCCCGCGCAGGCCCTGGCGCGGCCGCGCCCTGCGGCGGAGAGCACGCCCCCCGGGGCGGCGGACCTGGGCAAACCGCAGACGACGCTGCACCAATCGTTCAGCGTCGATCACGGGCGCGACAAGGTCTGGGATTTCTTCGGCTGCCTGGGCGAGGTCGCGACCTGCCTGCCGGGCACCTCGCTGCTCGCGCCGCCGACCGAGAATCACTTCGAACCGAAAATCCGCATCAAGGTCGGGCCCATCGTCGCCGAATTCGAGGGCGCGGCAGACGTGGTTCGCGATGCATCGATCCATACAGGGACCATACGCGGCTACGCGCACGACACGCGTTCGAGTTCGACCACGCGCGGCGAGATCCGCTATGTCCTCGTCGAAGAACAGGGGGGCGCGGCGACCCGCGTCGATGTAGAGGTGGGCTTCACGCTCACCGGCCCGCTGGCCCAGTTCAGCCGGTCGAGCCTGGTGCAGGACATCGCCAAACGCATGACCGGCGCCTTCGCGCAAAACCTGCAGACGCGGCTGAATCGGGGCGACGCCGCGGCAGGCGCGGCGCCGGCTGCGGAACTCGACGCGGGCTCGCTTTTCTTCTCGGTCCTCTGGGACCGCGTCAGGAATTTCTTCGGCGCGCTGTTCAAACGCTGAGCGCCCTGCAATCCAGGGCGCTCAGCGCGTATGCGGTCAGACCACTTGCAGCAAATCACCTTCGCGCCGGCATAACTCAGCGCACGTTCGGATAGGTCTGCTGCACCAGCCACAGGCTCACTTCGGGGAAGTAGGTGATGATGCCGAGGCTGAAGAGCGCGAGTCCCAGCCACGGCAGTACCGACCTCACGATCGTTAGGTAGGGTTTGTCGAAGGTGCCGCTCGCCACGAAGAGATTCAACCCGAACGGCGGCGTGATGTTGCCGATGTCCACGTTCACCGACGTGATGATGCCGAAGTGCACCGGCCCGATGCCGGCGCCGGTGACGGTGCCGAGCAGGATGGGCACCAGGATCAGTATGTTCGAGAACACGTCGATAAACATCCCGGCAACGAGGAACAGAATGTTGGCGACGAGCAGGATCATGCCCGGCGACTGCTTCAGCGCGGCGAACGGTTCGGCGATGGCGGTGGTGATGCCGGTGACCGTCAGTAGCCAGGAAAACAGGCTGGCGGCGGCGACCATGATGAGGATGCGCGCACTGGCGAGCGCCGAATCCAGACATACTTCCCACAAGCCCTTCAGATCGAGCTGGCGGTAGATCACCATGCAGACGAAGGCGGAGTAAATGACGGATACCGCTGCGGCCTCGGTGGCGGTGAACACACCGCCGTAGATGCCGCCGAGGATGATCGCCGGCATGCCCAGGCCCCAGACCACGTCGCGCATCGCCTGCCAGATCTCGGCCAGGGTCGAGCGCGGCGAGGTCGGCACGTTCTGCCACTTCGCCCAGGCATAGCAATAAGTCGAGTAGACCAGTGCAAACACGGCGCCGGCGCCTATGCCGGACACGAACAGCGCGCCGATCGAGGCTCCGGCGACCGCGCCATAGACGATCATCGCGTTGCTCGGCGGGATGATCATGCCGAGCAAGGCCGAGCTTGTGATCACGCCGAGCGCGAAGTGCTGCGGGTAGCCGGCGCGGATCATGGCCGGATAGAGAATGCCGCCCACCGCGACGATGGTGGACGCGCTCGATCCGGTGATCGCCCCGAACGCGGCGCAGGTCGCGACCACCGTGATGCCCAGGCCGCCGGGCAGGTGGCCGACCAGGGACTGTACGAACTGGATCAGCCGCGCCGAAAGCCCGCCCTTGCCCATGATATTGGCGGCGAAGATGAAATACGGAATCGCCATCAGCGGAAAGCTTTCCAGGCCGGCGAACACGCGCTGCGGCAGGATGGACAGGGGAATCGGCGTCATGGTCGCGAAGGCGATGAACGCGGTGCCGGTGAGGACGATGAACATGGGTATGGTAAAAAACAGGCCGAAACCCATGAGGGAGAAGACGAGCAGCGTGACCTGGGCGGTTTCAGACATGGCGCATCAGTCCTGGAGATCGATCGGAATCGACGCGTCGGAAAAGTCCTGTTCTCTCAGCGCGCGCAGGATGGACTGTATCGTGCGCAAGGCCATCAACAGGCTGCCCACCGGCATCGCGAGGTAGGTTAGCCACATGGGCGCTTGCATCACCGGCGTGAGCTGGTTGATCGAGCGCACGCGCAGCGTGTGTTCCAGGCTGTACCAGAAAAACACCGCGAAGAACGCGAGGGTGGCGAGCGATACCGCCAGCGCCAGGCGTCGGCGATTCACCGGCGAGAGCGCCAGCGGCAGGAGGTCGATCGCCATGTGTCCGCGGGTGCGGATGGCGATGCTGCCGCCGACGAACACGATCCAGACCATGAGGTAGAGCGAGGTCTCCTCCGCCCAGTTGAGCGGGCTGAGGAAAACGTAGCGCAGCACCACGTTGGCGAACAGCAGCACGCTCGTAAACGCGAGCGCGCTGCCGATGAAACCCCATTCGGCGAGGCCCAGCGCGTGATCCAGCCGCGCCAGCAATCCGCGGGGCGGTGTGCCTGCCCCGCCTGCCTCCTGCGTCATGAGGCCCTGCCTACTTCTTCGTGACCGCAGCGACTTCCTTGCGGATCATGTCGATCGACTCGGAACCGTATTTTCCGGTGAACCAGGTGTACACCGGCTTCGAGGCCTGCTCGAACTTCGCGCGCTGGTCCGGTGTCAAAGTGGTCACCTCCACGCCGGCTTTCTTGAACATTTCGAGCTGTTCGGCTTCGGCCTTGACGATGATCTCGCGCTGGTACTTGCCGGCTTCCTTGGCCGCGTCGATCAGGATCTTGCGTATGTCGGCCGGCTGTTTGTCGAGGAAAGGCTTGTTGAACATGAACACGTAGGCGATGAAGCCGTGGTCCGACAGCGTCAGGTATTTCTGCACCTCGAAGAAGCGCATCAGCGCGATGGTCGCAATCGGGTTTTCCTGGCCGTCGACCATTTTCTGCTGCAGTGCGCTGTACAGTTCCTTGAAGTCCACGGTCACCGGCGCCGCGCCGAAGGCCTTGAACTGCTCCTGGATCACCGGTGCCGGCATGGTGCGTATCTTGTGGCCGACGTAGTCCTTCGGCTCGCGGATGGGGAAACCGCCGGTCAACTGCTTGAAGCCGCTTTCCCAGAAGGTCACGCCTTCGATGTTGACCTTGTTCAGCGGTTTAAGTATTTCCGCGCCTGCCGGGCCGTCGATGACCTTGTACAGCACTTCGCGGCTGGGAAAGAGGAAAGGCAGGTCGAGCACCTGCACGCTGGGCGCGAGCGGCGCCACCCAGCCGGTGGGCAGTATGGATACTTCGAGCGCACCCGCCTGGGTCTGCTCCACCATCTGCGTGCCGCTGCCCAGGGTCATGGCCGGAAACAGGCGCACCTGCACCTTGCCGCCGGTGCGGGTTTCGACCATTTCTTTCCACTTCAGCGCCGCCTGGTGGTGCGTGCTGCGGTCGGGCTGGTCGTGTCCGACCTTGATGACCGTCTGCGACAGCGCGAGACCCGAAAAGGCGAATGTGCCGGCGGCAAGCGCCGCTCCGAGTATCCTCAGTTTCATCTGCATGGCTTATCTCCTTCTATCTAGTTGGTATGGGTGCGCGCTTGTATCTCGAGCAGCCGGGGGTCCTGATAATGCGGCCGGTCCGGCTTGGGTTTGGAAAGCAAGGTTTGTACCGGGCACGGGATCGTGCCCGCGTTGTGGATGTCATGATAGACGAATGGCGGCACCGAGACGAGGTCCCACTTGCCCAGCTTGAGCTGTACCGTCTCGTCCTCGTGGAACACGTTGACGATGCACTCGCCTTCGAGGATGAAGAAGGTTTCTTCGGTTTCGTGGCAATGCGCCGGAATTCTGTGCCCGACGGGCATGGTCTGCACCGACATGGTGAACGCCGCCGGCTCCACCGCGTTCGGCTCGGCGTGATCGAGCGAGCCGGAAGCGCCGACGTAGCGCCGCTGGCTGCGCGCGTACTTCGGGTCGAGTTCCGTCTCCAGTTCGAATACCGTCCAGTCGTCGCGCCGGTCGGCGTAGCGCGCCACGCGTTTCGCCATCATTTCCTTCAAGCTCATGTCGAACCTCCGATCGATGTGTGGTACGTCCGTGCGGGAACGTCAGCCCAGTCTGCCTGCGGCGGCAAGCTTCTGTTTCACGCTGGTAAGGGCCAACTCGTCCAGGCAGGCTGCCGTCTGCCAACCGGTTTCGCGGTCCCAGCCGTGGGCGGTGTAATAGTCGTCCAGCATGCGGTCATAACCCGCGGCATCCAGTTTCGCGCCGGCGAACGCACCGCCGCTGATGGGCGACTCGAAGAACCGCGGCGGCGGGATGTCGTCCTTGCGGGTGAAACCCGCGTGCAGGGTGTTGAAGCCTTTCTCGATGTTCTGGATGCGCCTGCCGGTGCGCGCGAGCGCGTCCGCGCCGGTTTTCTCCCCCGTCACCTTCTCCAACAGCACGGCGATGTGCTCCAGGCCGATCAGCTCCAGGTCGATCCAGAAGGTGACGTAGTAGCACAGGCCGACCGAGTCCACGATAGCCTTCAATCCCTCGAACCAGGCGGTAACCGCGCCCTTACCTTCATAGGCATCAGGCCTGACCACGGCTTCGGTACCGAAGAGCGCCCTCGCTCGTTTCGGGTCCATGCCTATGCGCTCCGCCAGCGATGCACCATTGAGGTGCCCGGCGCCCCGGGTCGAGGTGTAGATGCCCAGCGCCCAGCCTTTGTGCGAGCGTACGGACTGCTCGTTCAGGCCCTGGCCCTTGGCGTGCATGGCGAAGGATTCGCTGCCTTTGCCGAACTTGCGCGCCGCTTCCAGGACGCCGTCGGCGAGCAGGTCGCCGATGCCGCGCCGCGTGGCGATGCGCTGCAGCAACTCGACCATGGCATCCGCGTTGCCCCAAGTGAGTTCGAGTCCGTCGGTGTCGGCTGCCGTCAGCAGTCCGCGCTCCCATGCTTCGAACGCCCAGGCCATGGCAGAGCCCACGGCGTCGACATTGAGGCCGAGCTGGTTGATCAGCGCCTGTCCCTTCATCACGGCATCGGCGTCGGTGATGTCGAGGTTGGAACCGAGCGCGCGCACCGTATTGGTGTGCAGGCCTTCCAGCGTCAGCGGGCCGAAGCGGTTGCCGGGATGGTGGTACATGTGGGTGCAGGAGGTCGGGCACGACGTGCAGGCGGTGCGCCCGATCTCCCATTTCTCGCGGTACACCGGTTCGCGCAGGTTCTGCCCCTTGTCGGCGGGCCAGTACTCGTCCTGCTGGTTGCGCACGCCCTGGGGCGTCCTGCCGTCGACCCCGCCGACGCCGTAGGAGCCGTGCGTGCCGTTGCGGCGCAGCATGCCGCTTGCGCGCGAGCGCTCGATGAGTTGCAGCAGCGACTGGTTGTATTTCCAGAAGCCCTGCGGGTCGGCGAGCAGGATAGGCAGCGAGCCCCGCACCGCGATCGCCTTCAGCTTCTTCGCGCCGAGAATGGCGCCCGCGCCCCATCCGGCGGCGCGGCCGCGGTCGACGATGACGCAGGCCTGCGCGCACAGCTTCTCTCCCGCAGGCCCTATGCAAGCGACGCGGACGCGCTCGTCGCCCAATTCCCTGCGGATCGCATCTTCCGTATCCCAGGTGTTGCGCCCCCAAAGCGCGCGCGCGTCCCTCAGTTCCGCTTCGCCGTTGTGCAGGGCAAGATATACCGGGTGCGGCGCGCAGCCGCGCACCACGATCTGGTCGAAGCCGGCGAATTTCATCTCCATGCCGAAATGTCCGCCGACGCTGGAGGTCGCGATGCCGCCGGTCGCGATGTTCTTGGCGGAAATATTGGTGCGCGAGGCCGCCGGCGCCAGCGTGCCCACCAGCGGCCCGGCGCCGATGGCGACGACGCTGTCGGGTTCCAGCGGCCCGGTGCGCGCATTGGATTCCTCGAACACGAACCAGTCGGACATGCCGCGGCCGCCGATGAACTCGCGGTACGCGTCTATCGGCGACACGCTGCAGCGCATGGCGTCCAGATCCACGCGCAGCAGCCGCCCCGCCCAGCCGTAGTGTTTGGCGGTCCTGCTCACGCGCTTGCTCCTTGCGTCGCCTTGGCGTTTTCGCCGCGCTTGCGCCCCAAACTCAACACGCGCGGTGCGCAGACCGAAACGCAATAGGGAATTTCGACGCCGTTGCAGGTATCGCAGCCGTCGAGTATCCGGATGTCGACGAGGCCGGTGGCGTCGTCGCGGTGCACGCGGATGGTCGAGTGCGAGGGATCCATCTTTTTCGACCAGCGGAAGCCGCACGCGAGTTCGCAGGCCATGCACGAGGTGCATGCCCGGCTCTCGGCCAGGATCGTCTCTGAGAATGCGCCCATCGTGCCTTCGGTTGCGTAGATTGTTATTAAGGTACCAATGTACGAACGTTATGACTATGGCACAGTGCCGGAATTGAATCAAGCGCCGTTACGGATTCGGCGCCGCGCGGATGCGAGAACACGCTGCTTGCCGCGCAAGACCGGCGCGCAACGCGCCAATCGCGCTACAATTCTCGCCCCTTTCCTTCACCGAGGCCGTCATGGGCGCGAATCCTTCCGATCCCGGCATCAAACGCAGCACAGTCAAAGCCGCCTGCCCGCACGACTGCCCAGACACCTGCGGCATGCACATCAGCGTGGAAAACGGCGTCGCGGTCAAGGTCGAGGGCGCGAAGGACATGCCATTCACCCAGGGCACGCTGTGCACCAAGGTGGCGCGCTATCTCGATCGCACCTACTCCAAGGACCGCGTGCTCCATCCGATGAGGCGCGTCGGCGCCAAAGGCGAGGGCAGGTTCGAGCGCATCTCCTGGGACGAAGCCCTGGACACCATCGCGGCGAAGTTCAAGCAGCTCGCGGCGGTCGATCCGCAGTCCATCCTGCCCTGCAGTTACGCCGGCACCATGGGCATGGTGCAATACGCCTCGATGGACCGGCGCTTCTTCCACAAGCTCGGCGCGTCTTTGCTCGAGCGCACGCTGTGCTCCTCGGCCGGCAAGGTCGGCATAAAGATCACGCTGGGCGCGGCGGTGGGCATGGACCCCGAACGCTTCGAGGAGGCGAAGCTCATCATCATCTGGGGCTCTAATTCCATCGTTTCCAACCTGCACTTCTGGTCGCGCGTGCAGGCGGCCAAACGCCGCGGCGCGAAGGTGATCGCGATCGATCCCTTGCGCAGCCTGACAGCGGCGAAATGCGACCAGCACATCGCGCTCCTGCCGGGCACCGACGCCGCGCTCGCTTTGGGGATGATGCACGTGATCATCGCCGAGAAACTCTACGATGCCGACTACGTGGCGCGCCATACGCTGGGTTTCGCGCAGTTGCAGGAACGGGTGAAGGATTTCCCGCCGCAAACCGCCGCGGCGATCTGCGGCCTGGATCGCGAAGTGGTCGTGCAACTCGCGCGCGAGTACGCGGCCACGCGCCCGACGGCGATCCGGCTCAACTACGGCATGCAGCGTCATTCCGGGGGCGGCATGGCGGTGCGCAACATCGCCTGCCTGCCCGCGCTCACCGGGCACTGGCGCGATGCCTCGGGCGGGCTTTTGCTGACCACCGGCGATTACTACGCGTTCGATCACGCGCGGCTCGAGCGGCCCGATCTGATGCCGAACCGGCCGCGCTCCTTCAATCAATCCGCGCTGGGTGACGCGCTCACGCGAGCCGACCCGCCGGTGCGGGCGGTGTACGTCTACAACAACAACCCGGTGGCGGTGTGCCCGGACTCGCAGAAGGTGGTCGCCGGATTCGCGCGCGAGGACCTGTTCACCGTCGTGCACGAAATCTTCCAGACCGACACCGCCGACTACGCCGACATCCTGCTGCCGGCCACCACGCAGCTCGAGCACTACGACGTGCACAAGTCCTACGGCCACCTGTACGTGCTCGCCAATACGCCGGCGATCGCGCCGGTGGGCGAGGCAAAGCCCAACAGCGAGGTGTTCCGGCTGCTCGCCGCGCGCATGGGATTCACCGAAGCGTGCTTCAAGGATACGGACGAGGACATCTGCCGCCAGGCGCTGGTGTCGACCAATCCGCGCATGGCCGGCATCGAGTGGGACGCGCTGAAGGAGCAGGGCTGGCAGCGGCTCAATCTGCCGGAGCAGTTCGCGCCCTTCGCCGAAGGCAATTTCCCCACGCCGTCGGGCAAGTGCGAGTTCTGGAGCCAGACGGCGGTGGACATGGGCCTGGACCCGCTGCCCGCCTATGTGCCGCCGCGCGAATCGGCGCAGAGCGCGCCGCAGCTGGCGCAGAAATATCCCCTGGCCTTCATTTCGCCGCCGGCGCGCAATTTTCTCAACTCCTCGTTCGCCAATCTGCCGTTTGCGTTGAAGGAGGCGGGCGAGCCCACGCTGGACATCCATCCGGCCGACGCGGCGGCGCGCGCCATCGTCGAGGGCGACAGCGTGCGCATCTACAACGGGCGCGGCTCCTTCGTGACCAAGGCCCGCGTTTCGGAACGCTCGCGTCCCGGCGTGGTGGCGGCGCTGTCCGTATGGTGGCGCAAGCTCTCCGCGGACGGCCGCAACGCGAACGACGTCACCTCGCAGGCGCTCGCCGACATGGGCGGCGCGGCGACGTTCTATGACTGTCTGGTCGAGGTGGAAAAAGTCGGCGCGCTGCCGGCGCGGAACCCGTAGCGAAACGGGATTTAGCCGCGAACGTTCAGACGGGCGGGTTCGAGCCGTAGTCCGGAGGAACGACCCGGCCCTTCGCGCGCGCGAGGCAGGCTTCGACCGACTCCAGCAACTGGTCGCGGGTCACGGGTTTGCTCAGGAAATCCGCGGCGCCCAATTCCACCGCCTTGGCCATGGTGTCGCCGTCGTTGCGTCCGGAGAGCAAGATGACCGGGATCGAGGCAGTGGCCTCTTCCGCGCGCATCAACGCGAGCAATTCGAAGCCGTCGAGAAACGGCATATTGACATCGGAAATGATCAGGTCGGGCGCGTTCGCGAGCAAGGACCGCCCGCCGGTGACGCCGTCCTCCGCGACCTTCACCTGATAGCCCATGGAAGTCAGATGGATGCGCAGCAGGTCGCGAAAGCCGATATCGTCGTCGATGATGAGGATGCGGGGTTTGCTGTGGTTTTGCATAGACTGTTTTGCATGGATTGTTGCCTTGCCCGCTCATCCTGAACAGGAGTGCGGTGCATAATCTTACTGGAAATCGCCGCGCCGGTTGCGGACTATTGCAAGCCGCGTGCAGCCTCCGTCCGCGGCGCTTGCATGCATGTGCCTCGTGTAAGATCGCGCATTGCCGACTAGCCGGCCTTTGCGTGCGCGCCAGGGCGGGTATTCCCGGGAGACGCGGTGCACACAAACCAGCTCAAGGGCGTGCTGATAATGCTCATGACGGTGCTCATCTGGGGCGCGACCTTTCCCGTGGGCAAGGCCGCGCTGCAGGCGCTGGATGCGTTCTGGATGTCCAGCATCCGCTACGGCGCGGCCACGCTGGTGCTGCTCGCCTTGCTTTTCTGGCGCGAAGGTGCCGCGGCGCTGGGCTATCGCGGCAGGTTTCTGCGCGCCGCCTTCTTCGGCGTCATGGGTTACGCCGGCTTTTCGATCTTCGTGTTCGTGGGACTGGCCTGGTCGCGCGCCGAGCACGCGGCGATCATCATGGCGCTGCAGACGCCGATCGCCGCGTTCGTGCACTGGGTGTGGAAGGGCACCCGGCCGGCCGATTTCACGCTGGGATGCATAACGGCCGCCATCGTCGGCGTATTCATGGTCATCACCAAGGGCGATCTGGGCCAGACCTTTTCCGGCGGCACGCTTGCCGGAGACTCGCTGATCTTTCTCGGCGCCATGAGTTGGATCGTCTACACCATAGGCGCAGTCAGCTTTCCCGGCTGGTCCGCGCTGCGATTCACGGCGCTCACCGCCGTTCCGGGCACGCTGGGAATCTTCGCCGTCACAGCGGCGGCGACCGCGGTCGGTTACGTCGGCATTCCGGCCATGTCGACGCTGGTTTCCATCGGCTGGGAACTCGCCTATCTGGCGCTGCTGACGGTGGTGCTGGCGGTGGTGTTATGGAACATGGCCATCGGCTACCTGGGAGCGCTCAACGCCATGCTGCTCGGCAATCTGGTGCCGGTGGTGACCTTCGCCATCCGCATCCTGCAGGGTCACCGCTTCGAGATGATCGAACTCGCCGGCGCAGGGCTGGTGGTGGCGGCGCTGATCGCGAACAATCTTTACGTGCGCGGCAGGCCTGTCGCGCCGGCGGTGTGATCAGCGTGGCTGCAGCTTGAGCGTCCCCATCGATTCGGCGGCCGCGTCGGCGCGCCGCATCGACATCGGGATGTATTCGGTCCGCGCCCAGCGTTCGGCGAAGTTCTTGTACAGCGGCGACAGCAGGTTGCCGGACTGGCCGGTGGAGTGGATGTACATCGATTTGTCCGGATCGGCCAGATCGTAGATGGCGCGCAGCGACGCCGAATGGCGGCTGGCGAAAGGCGCGGTCTCGTTGCTGAGCGTGTTGCGCCCGACATCGACGGTGTAGGTGTCACCGGGCGAGGGTACGCGCACGTCGAACAGCCTGGCGAGCTGTGCCTGGCGGCCGAATGGACGATGTTCGGACAGTGCGAAATGCGCATCGCCCCAACGCCAATGCTTGCGCTCGGCACCGTAGCGGCGCTTCAGATCCGCCAGCGCAAGATCCAGCGCGCGAGGCAATAGGTCGGCGCAGCTTTCTTTCGCCGGCGTGGCCACGTCGTCGCACCAGCGACCCTGCCCCGCCTTGTTCGCGAGCACGTCGCGCATGAAACTGGCGCGATGTTCCCAGGCGCCGTCGAACATGTCGCCCAGTTCGTCGGCGTAGATCAGGCGGCCCAGTTCGCGCAGCCAGGCGCTGACGATCAGCGGTTCCGCGCTTTCGACGGACATGTCCGCATTCCACTTGCCGAGTTCCTTCAGGATCTGCTGCGCTTCCGCCGCCGCGGTCCTGGTCTTGAGCAGCAGCGGCAGAATTTCGCGCACCTGCAGCGACACGGTATCGGCCTGAATCTTGGCAAAGCTCTGCGGCGTATGCTTTGGCGTGGCGCCCAGAAGTTGCGTGATGCGCTCGGCTCGGTAGGGCAGGACCCATTCGCTGGTGAGGTAGTGCGGGTAGCTGTCGGGCACGATCTTGTGATTCGCGGTCATCAACTCGCCCGAGGCGGGGTTGTAGCTTTGCGGCAGATCTTCGAACGCGATGAAGCCGTCCCAGTCGTATTTCGCGTCCCATCCGGGCGCCGGCGCCTGGCCCTTGAGATTGTTTTCCGGCTTGCGCACCGGGATGCGGCCGGGCGCGACGAAGCCGATATTGCCTTCGACGTCGGCATACACCATGTTCTGCTGCGGTGAATGGAACTCGCGCGCAGCCGCGAGAAAATCGTTCCAGTTGCCGGCGCGAGCGAAGCGGCCTGCGACCTGCACCGACAGGTCGTCCGCGCGCAGCGCCGTCCAGGCGAGCGCCAGCGCATAGCCCTGGGGCAGCGCGTCCGCCGCCGGCTTGAGCGCGTCGGAAATCAGCGGCCCGTGGCGCGATTCGCGCACCGTCAGCGCCACGTCGGCCTGGCCCTTGACCTTGATCACTTCGCTGCGCGTGGCGAGCTTCTGCCACCCTTCAGGCGTGAGCGCCCGGCCCGCGGCGTCGACGCGCTCTACGTACAGGTCTTGCACGTCCGGGCCGGTGTTGGTGAAGCCCCAGGCGATGCGCGCGTTGCGGCCCAACACCACGCCGGGCACGCCCGGCAGCGTCGCGCCCATCACTTCATAGCCCGGGGCGGACAGATGGGCGAAATACC
>CAYNVY010000110.1:0-14414 GCA_964400745.1 uncultured Enterobacteriaceae bacterium
TCGACTTCGACGACGCGCGCATGGGCCCGGCGGTGCAGGACCTGTGGATGCTGCTCTCGGGGGATCGCGCCGCGATGGTGCGCCAGCTCGCCGACGTGCTCGCCGGCTACGAGGATTTTCACGAGTTCGACGCGCGCGAACTGCACCTGGTGGAGGCCTTGCGCACGCTGCGCCTGATCCACTACTCCGCCTGGATCGCCCGGCGCTGGGACGACCCCGCCTTCCCCGCCGCGTTTCCATGGTTCAACACGCAGCGCTACTGGCAGGACCGGATTCTGGAGTTGCGCGAACAGATCGCGCTAATGGACGAGCCGCCGCTCTGGCAGTCATGAGCCGGTCCTGAATCGGGGGATATACGCCCCGAAGGAAGTCCCCTCGGGGGACAAGGGGGCATGCCCGAGTTAAAGAGGTCACACCTTCGCTTTGGCACGCTCTACCCCCTCGCCCCGCTTGCGGGGAGAGGGTTGGGGTGAGGGGCGGTCAACTGACGCAAGATTTCATCGAGCACGACATCCGTCTGCTTCAGAGCGTCGTTATTCCAGAACCGAATCACTCGAAATCCTTTCGACTCCAGATAAGCCGTCCGCTCAGCGTCGCTTGAAACTTGCGCTGCATGCTGTCCGCCATCGAGTTCGACGATGAGCCGTTGTTCGAGGCAGACGAAATCGACGATGTAAGGCGGAATCGGATGCTGTCGCCGAAATTTGAATCCCCCGAGGCTGCGATTCTTCAGATGCAGCCATATCCGCGACTCGGTGTCGGTTGAGGATTTTCGAAGTTTTTGCGCCAGCTTTTCCAAATTCGCCCCTCACCCCGGCCCTCTCCCCGCAAGCGGGGCGAGGGAGAAAACCCGTAGACCGCGACTTTACGGACCCCAGCCCTCTCCCGGAAAACGGGGCGAGGGAAAAAACCCGTAGACCGCGGCTTTACGGTAGGAGGAGAAAACCCGTAGACCGCGACTTTACCGACCCCAGCCCTCTCCCGGAAAACGGGGCGAGGGAGAAGACCCGTGTAGCGCGACTATACGGTCGAAGGAGAAATCCCGTGTAGCGCGACTTTACGGACGAAGGAGAAGATCCGTGCGCCGCCAGCGCCTGCTCAGGGATACAGCCCGCGCAGGTGCCTCGCCTCCAGCATGCGCCGGCATGCCAGGGTGAATGCGGCGGTACGCAGCGTCACCTTGGCTTCGGCCGCCGCATCCCACAGCGCGCCGAAGGCGTCGTTCATGATCTTGTCCAGGCGCCCGTTGACCTCTTCTTCGGTCCAGAAGTAGCTCGACAGATCCTGCACCCACTCGAAGTAGCTGACCGTGACGCCGCCCGCGTTGGCGATCACGTCGGGCACCACCAGTACGCCGTTGCGGGTCAGGATGTCGTCGGCTTCGGGCGTGGTCGGACCGTTGGCGCCTTCGAGCAGCACGCGCGTGCGTATCCTGCCTGCATTGTCTTCGGTGATCTGCTGCTCCAGCGCGGCGGGAATCAGGAACTCCGACTCAAGCTCCCACAAGACTTCGTTCGGGATCACGCTCGCGCCGGAAAACTCCGCGAGCGGCCGGCGCGCGTCCTGATGCGCCGTCAGTTTGATCACGTCGATTCCGGCCGGATTGTGCAGCGTGCCTTCCACCGTCTGGATCGCGATGATCTTGGACTTCACTTCGTGAAAGCAGCGCGCGGCCGCGTTGCCGACGTTGCCGAAGCCCTGGATGCACACGCGCGCGCCTTCCAGTGGCAGGCCTATCCTCGCCGCCGCCGCGCGGCCGCAAACGAATACGCCGCGCCCGGTCGCGTCCCGGCGCCCGCGGCTTCCGCCCAGCGCCAGGGGTTTGCCGGTCACCACCGCGGTCGACGTAGCGCCGTGCATGACGGAGTAGGTGTCCATCATCCAGGCCATGATTTTTTCGTTGGTGTTGACGTCGGGCGCGGGAATGTCCTTGTCCGGGCCGATGATGATGCCGATCTCGCTGGTGTAGCGCCGCGTGAGGTGCTCCAGTTCGCGTTCGGACAGTTTGCGCGGGTCCACCCGCACCCCGCCCTTGGCGCCGCCGAAGGGCACGCCGATGACGGCATTCTTGACGCTCATCCAGCCCGAGAGCGCCATCACTTCGGATAAACAGACATCCTGGTGAAAGCGCACGCCGCCCTTGCCCGGACCGCGCGAGGTGTTGTGCTGCACCCGATACCCTTCGAAGTGCGCGACCGACCCGTTGTCCAGCTTGATCGGCACATCGACGATGAGGATGCGCTTGGGACGCTTGAGCGTCTCCACCAGGTAGGCCAGTTCGCCCAGCGAAGAGGTCGCCCGATCGACCTGCTGCAGAAAAACACCCCAGGAACCGACGCCCGCCGGTTCCAGGTAAGAAGGCAATGCGTGTGAAGGATTCATCTCGGCGCTCTCGAAAAGTGAAGTGCTGGAAGCGCGGCGCCGGCTTGCCCTGCTCGCCGCGCTGTATCGATTGGTCTTCTGTAGGACTGCTGCGTAAGGGGCGACCTAACTCTAGGCCGAGGCTATCGCGATCTGGCGGCGCAGCTCGCGATAGCGCGGTTCGCAATTCTCGCCGAACAGCGGGTCGGTCCCGGCGGGAATGGCGGCCACGACCGCCTCCCAGTCCTGCTCCGTCAACAATTCTTGCGCGCGCGGCACGATGTCGCGGTCTTCCAGCGCCAGATGCCGTCGGTAGTAGACCAGATAGGTCGCCGCCGCGGCCTCGACTTTTGCCCGCTCCACCACGACGTCTTCGACGACCTGCTGCAGATAGGCGAGCAGTTCCGCGCCCGCCGCCTGGATTACGCGGTGCTCCTGCAGCAGCCGGTCGATCAGCGGCTTGAGCGCTGCGTCGCGCACGACCAGGCGCGCAAACGCCACGTCCTCGCGCGGGTGATGAAACCGATCCGGGAAATAGCGCAGATAACTGACGATATCGAGCATGAGCTCGTAGTTGGGCTCGTCGTCGGCGTGAAACGCAACCACCTGACGCTCGAGCAGCTCGAGCAACCGCGCGAAATGCCTGTGCTCGGCGTGCCACAGGGCGACCGTATCGGACATACTTGCTCCAAGAATCAGTGTGTGTGGGCTAACGACCGACTGAACCGCCCCCTCCGCCACTCCCGCCACCCCCGCCCCCGCCACCACCTCCACCGCTCCCACCCCGGCCGCCTGTGCGGCCCATCGTCCGGCGGCCGCGATTGCGCGGAGCGTTGTGCGCTTTTTCCGGCCGGGGCTGCTGCCGGTCCCGCGGCCGGGCATTGTTGGGCATGGCGCGCGGGCCCTTGCTGCCGCCCATGGACTGCACCCGCTTGATTTCATTCGCCACCACCTCGACGTTGAGCGCGGATATGGAATCGGGGCCGTTCAGCTGCAGTGCTTCCTTCTCCTGCGCCAGCAGTTCGTGCAGTTTGCGCAGTGCCTCGCTGACCGATGCCGCCAGGCCGGACTCCTTTTCGGTGCCCTGCCGATGCATCTCGATGGCGGCGATGCCATCGGTCACTTCGTCACTTGCCATTCGTGTGGCCATACCGTTTCCTCTCCGTATCTTCTTATGGTGTCGCGACCCAGTCGTTGCGCCCCAGTGGTTGCGCTCCAGTCGTTTAACCCCTGTCGCTTAACCCAGGGGATGCTGCGCCACTCGTCGCCGGCTTGCTGAGCGCGGCATCGGCCGCGCCCTCTGCGGCCTCCGTGGTACTGGTCTACCTCGGTCCTGGTTCGTCGTCTCTCTTGGCGCCCGAGCCGCGGGCCCCGACTGTGTGTCGCCCGGACTCGCGCTGCCTTCAGACCCGGCGCGCAGCAAGCCGCCAGACCAGTATGCGCCGCCGATGAATCATACTATAAACGCCCTCTACGGTACCCTTGGGCGCGCCCGCGCTATTGATCGAGGTCAAGCTTGTCGCGAATGGACGCCCGCCGCTGCGCGAATCCGGGCTGTCGTGACACTCTTCGGGACACTAGACGCTGATGACCAGCTTCTGATACAGGCCGCCGTAGTAGGTTTCCTTTCGTATCTGTTCCGGCCGCACGCTCTGCGGCAGCCATTGCGTCAATTCGTGCTGCCACAGATCCAGCGCGAAAGGTTCCAGCGCGCGCAGCACCGGGCGGAGCAGGTAGCGCAGCGGGTGCAGGCGTACCGGCAGGTGATAATCGACCAGCACTAGTTTGCCCCCCGGCTTGACCACGCGCAGCGCTTCGCGCAGGGTAAGTTTTCGCGCAGCCGCGGGCTGCTCGTGCAGCAGGAAGAAGACGATAGCCTGGTCGTAGCTCGCGTCGGCGAAACCGAGCGCGGTCGAATCGTACTGATGCAGTTGCACCGGCGCCGAGGGCGGCAGCTTCCGCTTCAGATTGCGCAGCTGGATCGGCAGCACGTCGACGATATCGAGCGATCCGCCCGGCGCCACGCGCGCCGCCAAATGTTCGGTGAAATTGCCGTAGACGCAGGCCACCTGCAGCGTGCGCCCGTGCACCTCGCGCCCGAGCTCGGCCAGGGCGGCGTCGCGCAGACGCGCGAAGTTGCCCCACAGAATCAGATTGACCAGCCACTGCCGCTCGAAGAAGCTGACTGCGTTCGGATGGACGTAGGCCCACCAGTACGTATCCTGCAGATAGCTCGGAATAGCCTGCGCCTGCACCGCATCGGAAGCTTTCTGCTGCGTTTCGTAGGTCATGCATCTCGCCTATGGTTCTTCCCGACACTCGCGACGATAACGACGACGGCGCGCGCGGGGTTTGAAAAACATCCTGCGCGCGACAACGGCGAGGGGGGTGGGTTTCGAACGCGGCATCGGGTCGATGCCGTTTCGCAGGGCGCAATATGCCACATCCGGCGGCCGCGCATAGCCATGTTCTGCATGTGGTCTTGGCGCGGGAAGCCACCCGGGTGGCGGAGGCTTGACTATTCTCAATCGCCGCCCTCGCCGCGGGGGTAGCCTCGAAGCAGGAAATTTCCGCCGCCAATCGAGGCATAGCCTTGCACACCCGCCACAGCACGCGCCGGCCGCAGGCAGCCGCTGCGACAACGACTGAGACCTCCACTGCGCCTGCGACCGCGACCGGCGATCATCGCCTGGACCAGTTGATCGCCGCGCTGCGCGCGCCGGAACGCTATCCTCACCCCGCGCGCGAGGTGGAGCTGCTGCAAACCCACATTTCCTGCGTGCTCCTCGCCGGCGACTATGCCTACAAAATCAAAAAGCCGGTGAATCTCGGCTTCCTCGATTTCAGCACGCTGCAGGCGCGCAAGCGCTATTGCGAGGAAGAGTTGCGCCTCAACCGCCGCACCGCGCCCGGGCTCTACCTGGATCTGGTGCCCATAGGCGGCAGCCACCGGGCGCCGCTGCTCGGCGCAGGCGGACCTGCGATCGAGTACGCGCTCAAGATGCGGCGCTTTTCGCAGGACGCGCTGCTCGATCGCATGGCGCGCGCAGGCGAACTCGCGCCGCGGCACATCGACGCCCTCGCCCGCGGCATCGCCGCATTTCACGCACGCATAGAGCGCGCCGGCGCCGGCAGCGAATTCGGCTCGCCCGGACACATCCTCGCCCAGGCGCTGCAGAACTTCGAGCAGATGCTGGCCCTGACGCACAGGAAGGCGGAACGCGCGCTGCTCACGCGGCTGCGCGACTGGACCATGGTCGCGCACGCGTCGCTCGCCGGGGCGTTCGATGCGCGCAGGCGCGCGGGCTGGGTGCGCGAATGCCACGGCGACCTGCACCTGGGCAACATCGCCCTGATGGAAGGCGCGCCCACACCGTTCGACGGCATCGAGTTCAGCGCAGATCTGCGCTGGACCGACGTCATGAATGAAATCGCGTTCCTGCTGATGGATCTCGTCGATCACCGCCTGCCGCGGCTCGCCTGGCGTTTCCTCAACGCCTACCTGGAGTTCGGCGGTGACTACGGCGGCATGCGCGTGCTGCGCTACTACCTGGTGTATCGGGCGCTGGTGCGCGCCAAGGTGTCGTGCCTGCGCGCGCATCAGGCGGGCCTTGCAGCCGACGCAAAGCGCGGGCTCGAACGCGAATATCGCAGGCACCTCGTTCTGGCCGGGCGGCTCGCAGCGCCCGGGCAGGCGGCGCTCGTGATCATGCACGGGCTCGCGGGATCGGGAAAGACCACCGTCGCCCGCCGCTTGGGCGAGGCGCTGGGCGCGGTGTGCCTGCGCTCGGACGTGGAGCGCAAGCGGCTGCACGGGCTCGGCTCGCTGGAACGCTCGGCTTCGGGGCTGGATGCGGGCTTGTACGCGCCTGGCGCGAGCGAGCGCACCTACGCGCACCTGGCCGAACTCGCGCGCGCGATTCTCGCCGCGCGCCATCCGTTGATCGTAGACGCCGCTTTTCTGACGCGCGCGCAGCGCGAGCGCTTTGCCCGGCTGGCCCGCGACGCGGGCGCGCCATTTCTCATCGCGGCCTGCGGCGCAAGCGAAGCGACGCTGCGCGCGCGCGTGGCCGAGCGCGAGCGCGCCGCCAGCGACGCGTCCGAAGCCGGCATCGCCGTGCTGGAGCAACAACTCCAAACCCGGGAGGCGCTGGCGCCCGAGGAAATGGGCGACACGCTCGAATTCGACGCAAAGGGCGGCGAGGACGCGGCAGGGGTCGCCGCAGAGTTCGCCGCAAACGCCGCCGCGATCGCGCTGCGTCTGGGTCTGAAAATGCCATGAACCAATAAGGACGGGCGTTTCCAGGCACTTCTCCTCCCGAGCCGGCAGATCGCCGGCATCACCCGCGCCCCGGTGCAGGCTACAATGCCGACGTCGAATCGCACCAGGATCTGCACCAGAGCCGGGCAAATGAGCCCGGAGCCGCCCATTTATGCATTGCATGAACGCACCCGCATGAAACAAGCCCTGTCCGGGATACGCAAACGGCCGAGATTCGGCGCGCTGATGCGCGTGCTGCTGCCCTCGCTGTTCACCCTGATCCTGATCGTGGCGCTGGTGGTCACGATGTTCTTCACCGAGTTCGACTGGCAATGGGTCACCTTCCTCACCGGCATCCTTTTCGCATCGGTACTGTCGCTGATCAGCGCCACCTGGAAAAGCAGTTGGCGCATGGCGCGGCGCACGGCGGAGGTCGCGCATTTCAGGCAACGCCTGGGCGCCGAAATCGAGCAGCATCGCGGCGCGCGCGAACAGCTGGAACGCGAGCTCGCGCTGCACCAGCAGGACCGCACGCGCCTCGTCAAGGAGGTCGAGGCGCACCGGCTGGACGCCGAGGGCAGGCTCGCCTCTGACAAACTGCTCGGCCTGCTGGCGCTGCACCTGCATGCAATCGCCTGCTTCATCGATCGCGACCGGCGTTGCCGGTTTCATACCAGGCGCTTCGCTGTCTGGAGCGGTGTGCCTTCGGCCAAAATCGACGGGTGCGCGCTTGACGAAGTCCTGTCGCCGCCGGACGCAGAAGCGCTGCGGCCGAAGTTGCTGGACGCGCTCGACGGACGCGGCGGACGCGTCGAGTTGCACTTGCCGCCGCGTGGCGGCGGCCAGCGGCGCACCCAGGTCGAGTTCCTGCCGCAAGACGACGCCAACGGCCAGGTGAGCGGGATACTGCTGCTGATCAAGGAATTGCACGAAGCGGCCGCGGCCGATGCGCTCGAGACCGATGACGCACCAGGCGAGATCGGAGGCGAAGCCTTGCATGCCTATGGCGAATTCATCGTCGCCGACGGAAGCGGCAACGCCATGTATCTGAGCTCGATCACCGAAGAACTGAGCGGCTGGGGCAATCCGCGCGAGCGCATACGCCAGGCGATACAGAACGACGGCTTCGACCTCTACGCCCAGGACATCGCGGCGCTGCGCGCCGATTCCAACCCGAAGCTCATGCGCGAACTGCTGATCCGCATGCGCGACGAAGAGCAGAATCTGGTGCCCCCGGGCACCTTCCTTCCGATCGCGGAGCGCTTGGGCATGATGCCGGACATCGACCGCTTCGTCGTCGCCAAAGCCGTCGCCGCGCGCGTGGCGGCTGGCACTACCGACTACCCGGTGCTGTGCATCAACCTGGCGCGCGCGAGCATCGAGGACCCGTCGTTTCCGGAGTTCGTCGCAGGCGCGCTGAAGGGGGGCGGGATATCGGGCGAGGCCCTGTGTTTCGAGATCGCCGACAGCGACGCCCTCGCCTGCCTGTCGCACGCCTCGCGCCTCGCCTACGAACTCAAACCGCTGGGCTGCCGCTTCAGCCTGGATGGTTTCGGCCGCCTCGGCGTCGGATTCGACCACATCAAGGCCATACCGCTGGACTTCCTGAAGATCGACGGCGGCATCATTTTGCAGATCGAGCGCCTGCCCGAGGCGCTGGCCAAGGTGCGCGCGATCCAGCGGGTATGCAAGGTGATCGGCATCCGCACCATCGCCGAAATGGTGGAAAGCGACGACTGCCTGGTGAAACTGCGCGCCGTCGAAGTCGATTTCGCGCAGGGCTTCGGCATCGCCAAACCGCGCCCGTTCTGATTGCTTCAATCCGGAAATCCGCGTTTGCCGATTGCGCTAAACTGCGGACATAGAGAATTTAGAATAAAGAATTTCGAAGAGGCGAGGACGCCCGCAGCACCGTTTGCGACCCTGCACGAACTCGTGAAGAAGTCCCGGCAAATCTGAAATGACCTCCTACAAAAAAGGAAAGATCACGCCATGCAACTCCCCGACTACGCCACACTGAAAACCGAAACCGCCGCGCCGCACGTGCTGCTGGTGACCCTGAACCGGCCCGAGATCGCGAATGCGCTCAATACCCAGATGGGCCGCGACTTCATCGACCTGTGGACGCGGCTGACCGAAGACGCGGGCGACGTGCGCTGCGTCGTGCTCACCGGCGCAGGCGACCGCATCTTCTGCGCCGGCGCCGATCTGAAGGAACGCAACGGCATGACGCGCGAGCAATGGCAGCGCCAGCACGAACTGTTCGAGCGCCACTACTGGGCGCTCGCCGACCTGCCCGTGCCCATCATCGCCGCGGTCAACGGCCACGCCTACGCCGGCGGGTTCGAAGCGGTGCTCTCCTGCGACTTCGCCTACGCCGTGAAAACCGCGCGCTTCGCGCTGACCGAAGTCTCGCTGGGCATCATGCCCGGGGGCGGCGGCACGCAGAACCTGCCGCGCGCCGTGGGCGAGCGCCGCGCCAAGGAAATCATCATGACCGCGCGCCCCTTCAGCGCCCAGCAGGCGTACGAATGGGGCATACTCAACGAGGTATGCGAGCCGGGCGAACTCATGGACAAGGTGCTGGCCACCGCGGCTGCGATCGCCGGCAACGCGCCGATGTCGATCCGGCAGGTGAAGAAATCGGTGCGCTACGGCATGCAGATGGAACTCAAGACCGCCTACCGCTTCGAAGTCGAGGCCTACAACCATCTGGTGGAAACCGAGGACCGTTACGAGGGTATCAAGGCATTCAACGAAAAACGCAAGCCCCAGTTCAAGGGCAAATAACCGGAGGAAGTTGCATGTTCAAACGCTACTCACTGTTGATGGCCGCGCTGTCGGCGATCGCGCTCAGCTTCGCCGCCGCGGCGCAGGATTTCCCCAATCGACCGGTGAAGATCGTCGTCCCATGGCCGCCCGGGGGCAACGTCGACATCACCGCGCGCGCGATTCAGCCCGCGCTGGCCGAGGCGCTGGGGCAGCAGGTGATCGTCGACAACCGCGCCGGTGCGGGCGGCACCATAGGCACGGCAGCGGTAGCCAAGTCGCCGGCCGACGGCTACACCCTGCTGCTCGGCTCGAGCGGCACCGTGACATCGGGCGCCGCCGTGTTCAAGAACCTGACCTACGATCCGCTGAAGGACCTGGTGCCTATCGGTCCGATACAGTACGTCGCCATGGTGCTCTCGGCCGCGCCGAAAACACCCGTGTCCAACTTCAAGGAGTACCTGGCCCTCGCCCGGGCCAAACCCGGGCAGGTGAGCATCGCCTCCGCCGGCAACGGCTCCTCCAACCATCTCGCGCTCGAACTGATGATGCACCAGGCAAACCTGAAACTGGTGCACATCCCCTACAAGGGCAGCGGCCCGGCGATCAACGATCTGCTCGGCAGCCAGGTGGAGAGCATGATGGACCAGATGACCGCATCGATAGAGCACATCCGCAACGGGCGCATCAAGCCCCTGGGCGTCACCTCCAAAGCCCGCTCGCCGCTGCTGCCGGACGTGCCGACGCTGGACGAACAGGGACTCACCGGCTACGAAGCGGGCACCTTCACCGGACTGTTCGCGCCCGCCGGCACGCCGCCCGCGGTGCTGGACAAGCTCCACGCGGCTCTGACCAAGGCGCTCGCCAACGAAGCCGTGCGCGCGCGCTACCGCTCGATGGGCGTCGAAGTGATGAACATGAGCCGCGGCGATTTCGCCGCTTTCGTGCAGACCGACTACGAGAAATGGGTCAAGATCGCACGCGACGCAAACATCGTCATCCAATGAGCGAAGCCAACGTTCTGGCGCCGGACGCGAAGCTGCGCGCGCCCAAGCGCGCGCTGCCGCGCGGCACGGTCGATTGCCACGCGCACATCTTCGACCGCTTCGAGCGCTATGCGCTCGCGCCCGGTCGAAAATACTCGCCGCCGCCGTGCACGCGCGAAGCCTGGATGGCCTTGCACGCGGCGCTGGGGGTGGACCGCGGGGTGCAGGTGCACGGCAGTCCCTACGGCTTCGACAATTCGATCACCCTGGATTTTCTGGCCGAGCACCGCGGACGCTTCGTCGGCGTCGCCGCGATCAGCCCGGAGGTGAGCGAGGCCGAGTTGAAGCGCCTGGACGCGGGCGGTTTTCGCGCCGCGCGCCTGATGGACCAGTTCGCCACCGGCGCGACCACGCGCGACCTCGAAGCGATCGCGCGCCGCGTCGCGCCCTACGGCTGGCACATCGAGATCAACATCGCCAAAGCCAGCGACTGGGTCGAACTCGAACCGCGCCTGCGCCGCTGCCCGGTGCCGATGGTGTTCGACCACCTCGGGCGCGTGCGCGGCGGCGAAGGCGTGGATTCGGCCGGCTTCAGGGTGATCCGCCGCCTGCTCACCGAGCGCGACGATTGCTGGACCAAGATTTCCAGCTGGTACCGGATATCGGACTCGGGTCCGCCCGATTTCGAGGACATGCGCCCGCTCGCTCAGGCGCTGATCAGCGACCGGCCCGACCGCTGCGTCTGGGGCACCAACTGGCCGCATCCGGGCTTGCGCGATTACATGCCCAACGACGCCGACCTGCTCGATCTGCTGGAGAGCTGGCTGCCGAACGAGGCCGTGCGCGAGCCGCTGTTTGCAGGCAATGCGGCGAAGCTGTATCGCTTCGAAGAGAGCTGAACTCGGCGCACGCCGCGTGCGGTGCCGCCAGTGCCTTCTCAGGCGCTAAAGCGCGCCTTCACAACCAGGGTTTCAGCCATCCGAGGCCGTCGCTGGTCTTGCCTTTGGGCCGGTACTCGCAGCCGACCCAGCCCGAATAGCCCAATTCGTCCAGCAGACGGAACAGATACGGGTAGTTGATCTCGCCCGTGTCCGGTTCGTTGCGCTCGGGCACGCCCGCGATCTGCACATGCCCTACGCCGCCGATGTACTTGCGCAGCTTCATCGCCAGGTCGCCTTCGACTATCTGGCAGTGATAAAAATCCATCTGCACCTTGAGATTGGGCGCGCCGATTTCGGCGCAAACGGTATGCGCCTCGTCCTGCCGGTTGAGGAAGAATCCCGGAATGTCGCGCGTGTTGATCGGCTCGATCACCACGGTGACGTCGGCCGACGCCGACTCCCTCGCCGCGTACTCCAGGTTGCGCACGTAGGTCGCGCGGTGCAGGGCGCGATCGTCCCCCTCGCGGATCAGTCCGGCCATGACGTGCACGCGATCGTTGCCGAGCACGCGTGCATACTCGAGCGCGGTGGCGACGCCGTGCCGGAATTCGTCTTCGCGCCCGGGGAGCGATGCAAGGCCGCGCTCCCCCGCCGCCCAGTCGCCCGGCGGTGCGTTGAACAGCGCCTGGGTCAAACCGTGCTGATCCAGCCGCGCGCGAATTTCCGCGGCGGGATGGTCGTAGGGAAACAGAAACTCGACGCCGCGAAATCCATCCTTGGCAGCGGCGCCGAAGCGTTCGAGAAAATTGTGCTCCTGGTACATCATCGACAGGTTGGCGGCGAATTTAGGCATGGCGCTCGTTCCTTTCAGCGATCAAGAATGGGTTCAGCCGGCCGGATAGCGGCGGCGGATGTCGGCGACTTGCGCGGGCGTTAGCGCGCGCACGCGCCGCCCTTGCAGCAGCAGGTAGAGGCGCGCCGTGGCTTCGAGTTCCTCCGCCGCATCGGCCGCGGCGGCAAGACTGGTCCCGGCAACCACCGGACCGTGATTGGCGAGCAGCAGGGCATGATGCCGGCCCGCAAAGCCGCGCACGGCCTCGGCGAGTTGCATGTCCCCCGGCGCGTAATAGGGCACCAGCGGCAGGCTGCCGATGCGCATCACGTAATAGGCGGTCAGCGGCGGCAGCGCGTCGGCCGGATCGATCTCCTCCAGCACCGACACCGCGACCGAATGCGTCGCGTGCAGGTGGATCACCGCCTGGTTGCGCTCGCGCTCCTGATACATCGCCAGGTGCAGAAAGTTTTCTTTCGACGGCTGATCCCCGGAAACGAGCGTGCCGTTCCAGGCTAGCTTCGACAGGCGCGCCGGATCCAGCCGTCCCAGATTGGACCCGGTCGGCGTGAGCAGCCAGCCGTCGCCGCAGCGGGCGCTGATATTTCCGGTGCTGCCGTGCGTGAGGCCGCGCTCGAAGATCGAGCGGCCCAGGTCGCAGATTTGTTCGCGCAATGAGGTTTCGTTCATCGCAGATCGAGCTGCGGCGTCATAATGCCGCCGCATACCAAGATCAACCATTGCGCGCTCTGCGCGCCAACCGCGCTTTTGGTACGGATGAAAAGCGCATCCGTACCAAAAGCACGGTTCTGGATAAAAGCAAAAGCGCTTGAGGCGACTCTTTTCAGAGATCCTAGATTGTGCGCGGACAGCTTCTTCGTCCGTGCGCAATCGAGGATCCGCGCGGACGGGACGCCGTCCGCGCAAGTGCGACGAAATTCGCGCCCACGCAAGTGCGCAACGTCGCCGCAACGGCAGGCCGGATTCAAGCAAGCAGGCATATTCACCCGTCCAACTGCGCCAATGATTTCGCGAAAAAGTCGGTCGTGCCGAAATTGCCCGACTTGAGCGCGAGCAGAATGGGCTGCGCTCCCGCGGTCGCGGTCCAGGGCACGCCCGGATCGATCTGCGGTCCGATCTTGAGCGCGGAAACCTTGAGCGCCTGCACCACCGCGCCCGCCGTCTCGCCGCCCGCGACCACAAGGCCCGTCACGCCGGCCGCGATCAGGCCCTGCGCGAAACGCGCCAGCGCCTGTTCGACCAGGGCCCCGGCCTCGGCCACGCCAAGCTTGGCCTGTACCGCCTTCACTTCTGCGGGCGCCGCGGTGGCATAGAACAGCACCGGCCCGGCCGCGAGTTGCGGCACGGCCTGGCGCAGCGCCTCGGCCGCTGCGTCCTGGCCGCCGGCGATCGCCAGCGGATCGATGCGGATGGCCGCGCGCCCGGACGCGATCCAGTGCGCCACCTGCGCGTTGGTCGCCTGCGAGCAGGACCCGGAGATCACCGCGGCGTGCCCGGGAACCTGCGGCAAATGCGCCGCGTCGGTGCGCGGCGGCAAGAGACCGGCGCGGCGAAAATTTTCCGGCAGTCCGATCGCCACGCCGGATCCGGCGGTGACCAGCGCATGCCCGGCGCAGGCCGCGCCGATCGCGTGCAGGTCGGCATCGGTAATCGCATCGACCACGGCGAGGCTCGCGCCCTCGGCTTCGAGGGCCGCGAAGCGCGCGCGTATCGCCTGCTCGCCTGCTGCCACCGCGGTCCATGCGACCAGGCCGACCTTGCCGCGCGACTGCGCCTGCAGCACGCGCACCAGATTCGAGTCCTGCATCGGCGTCAGCGGGTGGTTGCGCATGCCCGATTCGGCGAGCGGCATGTCTCCCACGAACAGATTGCCCATGTAGATGGTGCGCGCATTGGTCGGGAAGGCGGGACAGGCGATGGCGAGTTTCGCGCCCAGCGCCTGCATCAGCGCCTCCGCCACCGGACCGATATTGCCCTTGGCCGTGGAGTCGAAGGTCGAGCAGTACTTGAAAAAGAACTGGCGGCAGCCGGCGCGCTTGAGCCACTCGAGCGCGGCAAGCGACTGGGCCACCGCCTCCTCCGCGGCGATGGTACGCGATTTCAGCGCCACCACCACGGCATCGACATCCTCGCCCAGGGGACCCGGGGGAACGCCTATGGTCTGCACGGTGCGCATGCCGCTGCGCACCAGGTTGTTCGCAAGATCCGTGGCGCCGGTGAAATCATCGGCAATGCAGCCGAGCAGCATGGTTATTTTCCTTTTTCGATACGAGGGGATCAGGGAGGGAAAGGAAGGGTTCCTC
>CAYNVY010000111.1:0-13952 GCA_964400745.1 uncultured Enterobacteriaceae bacterium
ACGGGATCAGGTAGGGCGCCTGAAACACGAAACCGATGCGGTCGCGGCGCAGGGCGTGCAGATCCTTGCTCTGCCAGCCGCCGGCATCGCTGTCGTAGATCGTTTCGCCGGCCAGCGCCATGCGCCCGGTGGTCGGCGTGATCACCGCCCCCAGGCACTTGAGCAGAGTGCTCTTGCCCGAGCCCGAAGGACCGATCAGCCCCACGACCTCGCCCGGATCGATGCTCATGTCCACGCCGCGCAGCGCATCGACCGCCGTGTCGCCGCTGCCGTAGCGTTTGCTCAGCCCCTCGATGCGGATCGCCGGCGCAGCCATGCTCAGCCGCCTATCGCAGTGGCCGGATCGACCCGCAGCGCGGCGCGGATGGCGACGACGCTGGCGAGCGCGCAGATGAGCATCACCGCGGCGAAACCGCGCAGCGCGTCCCCGGCTTCGAGCAGCACGTACTTCGGGAAATGCGGCGCCCACAGCGTCGCCGCGATCTTGCCGATGACGAATCCGATCAGGCCCAGGCCCAGCGATTCCTGCAGGATCATGCCGGCGATGGTGCGATCGCGCGTGCCGATCAGCTTGAGCACCGCGATCTCGCGGATCTTGCCCAGCGTCATGGTGTAGATGATGAAGGACACGATGGCGGCGCTGACGACGGCCAGTATGACCAGGAACATGCCGATCTGCCTGGCCGAAGTGGCGATCAGCTTGGCCACCAGAATTTCTTCCATCTGGGCGCGCGTATAAGCCTGCAGCCGCTTCCAGCGGCGGATTCCCTCCGCCACTTCTTCGTCGTCCCAGCCGGGCGCGATGCGCACCAGCACCGCGTTGACGTTGCGATTGGCCGCCTGGCTATCGGTGATCGCTTCGAGCAGCCCGGGGACACCGGGCCGGTTCAGGGCCGGATTGGCTGCGGTGCGCGCGCGCTCGTTGAGCAGCGCGTCGTTGTCCTTGAGGAATTGCGCTTCCTGCGCGTCCTTGAGCGCGATGAATACCATTGGATCGCCGCTGGAGGACACCATGCGCCGCGTCAGGCCGACCACGGTGTATTCGTGGCGGCGTATGCGGATGCGCTCGCCCAGTTCGAAGCCGCTGTTGACATCGGCGATGGCCTCGTAGTGCGCGCGCGTAATCGGCCGGCCGGCGATCAGGGAAACCGGCCCGCCCGGACGCCCCGGCTCGAATCCGACCACCATCACCCGCACGTCGCGCCGGCTGTGCAGCGCCTGCATGGTCAGGTAGGTCACGTTGCCGGTCTCGGCCACGCCGGGCATGCCGCGCAGCGTACGCCACACGTCGTCGTGCACGCTGGAGGGCTCGGCGTAGGGTCCGAGGGTATCGCGCTGCACCACCCAGAGATCGGCGCCGCTGTTGGACAGCAGCGCCTTGGCGTCGTCCACCATGCCGCGGTAGATCCCGGCCATCGACAGCGTGACCCCGATCAGCAGCCCCAATCCCACGCCGGTAAACACATACTTGCCCCACGAATGCAGGATATCGCGACCGGCGAGGCTGATCATTTCAGGTTCTCGACGATCCGAACTCTTTCCTCAGCGCGCAGTTCCTGCAGGGCGTGCAGCACCACCGCGTCACCCGCGGCCAGGCCCTCGAGCACCTGGATCTGCCCCTCCAATGTCTGCACGCCGGTGCGCACGGGGACGAAACTCACTTTGCCTCCGGCGATGCGCCAGACCCCTGCCCGCCCGTCGACGCGCCTGACTGCGGCTGCAGGCAGAAACAGGGCCTGCTCTATGCTCGGCAGCGCGATGGTCACTTCAGCCAGTTCGCCGTTGGAGAGGCCGGCCGGCGCCCGCTCGAAGGCGACGTTCACGATGCGCTCCTCGGTGACGCTGTCGCTGCCGACTTCGATGCGCGCCACCTTGCCCTGCAGGCTCTGCCCGGGGAGCGAACGCAGGGCGATGCTTACCGGCTGGCCCAGGGCGATGCCGCCGACCCGCCCCTGGTCGATGCGCGCCCTGATCCACAGGCTGGCCGGGTCGATCAGTCGCAACACCGACTGGCCCGCGACCACGGTCGAACCCGGTTCGGCATCGCGCGAAGAGATCAATCCGTCGACCGGGCTCAAAAGCCGGTACTGAGCGCGCTGCTTGCCCACGCCGGCGCGATCGGCGCCGAATCGCGCCTGATCCTTTCTCGCCGCCGCGAGCTGCGATTCGGCCGAGTCCAGGGCGGCGCGCGCCGCTCTCGCCTCATGCTGTTTCGCGTCCAGCGCCTCCTGGCTGACGAAGGCCTTTTGCCGCAATTCGCCGAAGCGCCTGGCGCCGGCCGCCGCCAGTTCGCTGCGGCTCGCGGCCTCGCGCACCAGGGCTGCAGCCGCCTGCGCCGTGCTGGCGGCGCGCTCCTGCGCGCTCGCGGCGCTGGCCACGCGCTCGTCGAGATCGATCGGATCCATCTCGGCCAGCAACTGGCCGGCCTGCACCCGGTCGCCCTGATCGACCAGCACCCTGGATACCCGGCCCGCTGCCGTCGGCCCGACCAGATAGCTGCGGCGCGCCTCGACCGTACCGATGCCGAAAATTTTCGGCGCGAGCGTTCCCTGCACCAGTTGCGCCTGCGTCACTTTGACCGGTGCGAACGGTCCGTTGCGAACGAGCAGGAACGCGACCCCGGCCAGAAACCCCAGTCCCAGCAGGAGCAAGAACAGCACTTTCAGAATCCGCCGGGATGAGCTCATCATTAATCGCAATGCAAATTGAAGACATGGATAAAAAAGGGCGGGTTACCCCGCCCTGCGGACGCGTAACGCAGTTTACCTGCCCGGTCTGTTATACGCCATTCCTCTGCCGCCCATCATGCCCAGCCCGACGCGCTGGTCCGCCAGCGCTTTTTGTTCCGGACTCAGCCCCGCATAGAGCTCCTTGAACGCAGCGGTGACCTTTTCCACCTGTTGCTGACGCTGCTTCATCAGCTGGTTGCGCAGTTCCATGCGTTCGGGCGCCGTGGCTTGCGCGCTGGTTTGCGCGCCGGCCTGCAAGGCCTGCATGGCCACGACTTGCTGCTTCCTCTGCTCGGCGTACGCTTTCCATGCGGATTCCTGAGCCGGGGTGATATTCAGTTCGGCTTTGAAGTAGGCGTTGCGCGCATCGGCCATCGCACCGGGATTGCCGCCACCCTGCGGACCCATGCCTCGCCCCATGGGACCGTAGCCCGGCCCCTGACCCATTTGTCCCGAACCCATTTGCCCTTGACCCATGGGCCCATACCCCATCGGTCCGTGCCCCATCATGGCCCCGCGGCCCATGCCCTGTCCAATGCCGGGACCGGGGCCATACCCCTGTCCGTATCCGGGGCCCGGCCCCATCCCGCCCCCGGGCCCGTTGCCGTAGGGATGTGCATTGACCGTGGACGCTGCCAATCCAAGGCTCAGCGCCACGACCGCACCGAACGCCAGTTTAGTTGCTCGTTTCATGTCAGATCTCCATTTGATGATGATGTACGCTCTGCAGCCTTCAATCCCTTGCTCGCCGCATCGGTTCCCATTGCACCATGCGAATGTAAGCCGTCCGTACCTGTTTTGTACGCTCCCGCATCGAAAAACCGGACTTGATACACTACGTTACAAATCCCCGCCACAGCGCGCAAGGCCGCGGATATAAATGCCGACATGGACGCTCCCGACCACATCCTGATCGTAGACGACGATGCCGAGATTCGCAGCCTGCTCGGCGAGTACCTGCGCAAGAACGCGTATCAGGTGAGTCTGGTCGCCGAGGGCAAGGCGATGTGGGCGGCGCTCGCGCGCGGCAAGGTGGATCTGATCGTGCTCGACCTGATGCTCCCGGGCGAGGACGGCCTGACGCTGTGCCGCAAGCTGCGCTCGGAGTCCGACACGCCGGTGATCATGCTCACGGCGCGAGGCGACGAAACCGACCGCATCGTGGGCCTGGAGATGGGCGCGGACGACTACGTCGCCAAACCTTTCAGTCCGAGAGAGCTACTCGCGCGCATCAAGAGCGTGCTGCGGCGCACGCGCAGTCTGCCGCGCAATCTGCGCGCCGACGATGCGCGCGGCATCGCCTTCGCCGGCTGGCGCCTGGACACGGTTGCGCGGCACCTGGTCTCGCCGGCGGGAGTGATTACCTCGCTCTCCGGCAACGAATACCAGCTGCTGCGGATCTTCCTATCCCACCCCAACCACGTGCTCACGCGCGACCAGCTGATGCTGCTCGCCAAGGGCCGCGAGGCCGACCCGCTGGACCGCAGCATCGATATACAAGTGAGCCGCCTGCGCCACCGCCTGGGCGACGACCCGGCCGACCCGCAGCTGATCAAGACGGTGCGCGGCGAAGGCTATGTGCTTGCGGTCCCGGTCGAGGTGGAGCGCTAGTGCGTCTCGCGCCGCGCAGCCTGTTCGGCCGGCTGGTCCTGGTTCTGCTCGGCGGCATGCTGCTCGCGCAGCTCGCCACCGCCTACATCAACCTGACCGAACGCGATCAGCTGCTCTACCGCGCCGGAGGCATGCGCCTCGCGCAGCAGATCGCCGACATCGTCAAACTGCTCGATTCCCTGCCCGCGCCTGAGCGCAAGCGCGTCGTCGCCGTGTTCAATGCACCGCCGCTCGCGGTGTCGCTGGATCGGCCTCCGGTCGAAAAAGGCAAGACACAGGCTGAGTCTGACTTTCCGCAAACCATGTTCCTCACCGTATTGCGCTACGCACTGGGCGAGGATGCCAAGGTGGTCGTTGTTCGCTCTGAATCCGCTCCCGAAAGCCTGCGCAGGATGCCGCGCGGCGGCCCTCCGCCAGATATGCCGATGATGCAAGGCCGGGGCGGCGGCTGGGGACGCGGCGCGGGCGGAGGTTTCCCTCAAGGCGGCGCCTTTTTTACGGTACAGGTCGCGCTACAGGACGGAACCTGGGTCACTTTCGATTCCCACGTCTCGCCCCAGGCCATAGGCATGCCGTTGCGACTGGCGGCAACGCTGCTCGTCCTGCTGGTGACGGTGGTCGTGCTTTCGCTCATCGCGGTGCGCTGGGTCACCGGCCCGCTGTCCGCGCTTGCCGATGCCGCGGAAAAACTGGGCGAGGATATCAACCGCCCGCCGCTGCCGGAGACCGGGCCCAGCGAAGCGCAGCGCGCGGCGCGGGCGTTCAACACCATGCAGCAGCGCCTGTCGCGCTTCATCTCTGACCGCACCCGCGTATTCACCGCGATGTCGCACGACCTCAAGACGCCGATCACGCGCCTGCGCCTGCGCACCGAAATGCTGGAAGACGAGGACCTGAAGGCGAAGTTCGCCAAGGACCTGCAGGAGATGGAGTCCATGGTCACGCAGACGCTGGATTTCATGCGCGACGCGAGCACCGGCGAAGCGGTGCAGCGCATCGACGCCATGGCGCTGCTCGAAAGCCTGCAGACCGACTATCAGGATACCGGGAGCAAGGTCGACATCGAAGGCCGAACCGGCCAGCCGTATCCGGGACGCCCGCTAGCCCTGCGGCGCTGCCTCACCAACCTCGTGGACAATGCGATTCGCTATGGCCGGCGCGCAACGATCAGGGTGGAGGATGCCGCGGATTGCCTCACCGTTCGCGTGCTGGACGAAGGCCCCGGCATCGCCGAGAGCGAGTTGACGCAGGCATTCGAACCGTTTTTCAGGGGCGAAGCCTCGCGCAACCGCGAAACCGGCGGCACCGGCCTCGGCCTGGGCATCGCGCGCAACATCGCGCGCGCCCACGGCGGCGACATCGTGTTGCAAAACCGCGCGCAAGGCGGGCTGGAAGCGGTTCTGACGCTGCCGAGAAGCCTCCCCGGCTGAGCTGCGCGGCTAGTTCGCCAAGCGGCAAATCAATTCGGTCGGCGCAATCAGGCCGGCCGTGATGTCGCCCATCATGTTCTTCACTTTCTGGCCCGCGCTCGCGCCCATGACGATGTGCAGGCCCAGCGGCGACGGCGCGCCCGCCGCGCCCCTCGCCTTCATCTGCGCGAAAACTTCGAGCGCGAAGTCGCGCCGGCTGCGCTCCTTCACCACCTCGAAGCCCGCATCGGCCAGCAGGCGCCGGTAGCTCTCGACGTCGGCGACGAAACTGACTTCGGCGCTGCTGGTCCAGGGCACCGGATAGTGCAGATCCCCCGCCGCGAGGCGCATCACGTCGTAGATGCCGAATACCCCTCCCGGCGCCAGGACGCGCCGCACTTCGCTGAACAACTTCGCCTTGTCTTCGATGTTCATGCCTACGTGGAACATGTAGGCGCCGTCGAAACTTCCTGCCGCGAACGGCAGCGCCAGCGCGCTCCCCTGCCGGCAGGACACGCGAGCGCTCAATCCCACCCGCGCCGCCAGCGCGTTGGCCACCGCGGCATACTCCTCGGACAGATCGATTCCGCTCACCTGACAGCCGTGTTCGGCGGCGAAATAGCGCGCCGCCCCGCCCAATCCGCAGCCGATGTCCAGCAGGCGCATCCCCGGTTTCGGCGCGAACTGTTGCGCGAACGCCAGCGTCGCCGGCCGGCCTCCGACGTGAAACTCGTCCACCGGCGCCAGGTCCTTAGGCGTCAACCCGTTGATGTCCTTGCCTGCGGCCGCGAGCGCTTTCAGTATCGCTTCTTCCAGAGAGCCGTGCGCGTAGTGCTGTGCCACCGCCTGTTCGATCTGCATCGTTTCGCTCCTTCGTCTCTTGCGCCTATTTCAATCAATGCGGCTGGAACAGACTGCCATCAAGTGTGCCGCGCACGCTACGTACCAGAGTCAGGCTCCAGAACATCACCAGCAAGCCGTAGGCGACGAGGCCGACGCCGTAGGTTCCGGGGAGCGGCATGACCTGGGACAGTCTGAACGATGCGATGGCAAATGCGCCAGTGGGAAAGGTAAACGCCCACCAGGACAATGCGAACGGCAATTGGCCGCGCTTCCAATAAGACCACGTCAGCAGCGATGCCATGCACAACCACCAGGCGCCGAATCCCCAAACCAGCAGCGCAGCCACGAAAAACGGTTCCTTGTTCGAAATGAACGGCGACGCCTGCGCCAGCGCGATGAGACTGATGGGTATCACTCCCAGCGGTCCGAGGTTGACCCAGAAGGTCGGCACCATGGGCCCCGCAACCGGTTTGTGCAAAACAAAGCGGAATACGGTGATCGCCTGCAGCGAAATCCACAGCAGGGCTCCGCTTCCCAGCGCGACAAAGCTGAAAAGCAGTATCCATCCCTGAGCAGCACCACCGGCGTGAAGCGCGAGCGGTGCGCCTGCCACCGGAATGACGACCAGACCGACCGGCGGTATGAACATCCCGGGCGTCACGTGATCCAGCATCACATGCTCCCCGAGGAACTGCCGGAACAGGATGAGGAAGCTGAATCCGAAGGCGAGCGCGACGCCTAGCCACCACAGCGGCAACGCAATTTGCGGCGCCTTGGCAATCTGCAACATCTGCACCGAAAGCACCAGGAGCGCGATGGCCACTGTCGGGACAAAACTGGCCACTACCGGATGCGACAGCGCACCCTTGGCTTGCGTCGGAGCCCTGAACCAGCGCAAAGTCCACGGAACCAGCAGCACCAGGAAAAGCACTATATTGAACCAGTGAAGTGCCGTGCTCGCCGCTGCCAGAGGCGCGAACTCGTGTCCGAGAAACGCCGCGCCGAGGGCCAAGACGCCGGTACCCATCACCGCGGCGAACCATGAAGGTGCGAAATGTTTGACGACCTGCTCGAAGCTGAGGGACATGTGTTTTTGCCTGTGGTTGAGTGGCTCGCCGACGCAATCCTGCTGCAGAGCAATGTCGCTCAGCTGTAGCGCGAGAGAATTTCCAACGCCTGCTTGATATCGGCGGGCGCGCGTCCTTTCGCGCTGAGTCTGGATTCGATCAGGCATCCCACCATCGAATGAAACGCCTTGTCCAGCGCGCGCCTTGCCGCAGAAAGCTGCTGCGCCACCGATTCGCAGGGAGCGTCCTCTTCAACTAGCCGTTGCAGGCCGCGCATCTGGCCCTCGATGCGCTTCAGGCGCAGGATCAATGCCTTCTTGTCCGGTTCCAAATGCAGATGGTTCATCCGAAAATTCCTTTCAATCCGAGCTGGACCGCGGCCGGGCGACTGTATATCCGTTGACCGAATCATATACTGGGGGTAGTATATGCGCAACGGCTTTTTCGCTCTTCTTCGCGCTTTAGAAACGCGCGCGGCACCACACCCGGATCGCATGCAACAGCTCGTCTCCCTCCTCGAACAGTACGGCTTGGCCTTTGTCTTTCTGCACGTGCTGGCAGAACAGGCCGGAGTTCCGCTGCCGGCCTATCCAACGCTGATCGTCGCAGGCGCGCTCGTCGCGCACGCCGATTACGGCGTGCCCGAACTGCTGCTCGCAGCGGTCGCCGCATCGCTGCTCGCGGACGTCGCATGGTATTACGCCGGTTCGCGCCTCGGCCGGCCGGTGCTGCGCACGCTGTGCCGCATCTCGCTTTCTCCGGACTCCTGCGTGAGGCAAACCGAATCGATCTACTTCCGCTGGGGCGCGCCCTCACTGCTGGTCGCCAAGTTCATCCCCGGCTTCGCCGCGGTGGCGACCGCGCTTGCCGGTTCGGTCCGAACCCGGCTTTGGGTGTTTCTGCTGTTCGACGGCTTGGGCGCCCTCTTGTGGGCCGGATTGGCGGTGGGCCTGGGTCTCGCGTTCCGGAACGCGGTGAACGAGGTGATCGAGGTTCTGGAGCAACTCGGCAAATGGGGCCTGCTGGCCGTCATCGCCGCCTTCGCGCTGGTCGTCGCGCTGAAGTGGTGGCAGCGCCGGCGGTTCTACCGCCAATTGCGCATGGCGCGCATTTCCGTCGCGGAACTGCGCGAACTGCTGGCTCGGGGCGAGTCGCCGGTGATACTCGATGTCCGCTCGCCGCTGCTGCAGGGCCAGGACGGGCGCATCCCGGGCGCCGTTTCAATTGACGCCGAGCGCTTTGCTAAGACCCCGCCGGTACTCTCCGCCAACGGGGAAGTGATCGTCTATTGCGCCTGCCCCAACGAAGCCTCGGCCGCGCTTCTGGCAAAGCGTCTCATGCAACAGGGTTATTCCCGCGTTCGGCCGCTGCAGGGCGGAATGGATGCGTGGATTGCGGCGGGCTATGCTATCGAGCGCTAGCGCCGTAGGATCATAGGTGGATGACGACATGAAGCTAATCCCCGACGGCAAGCTTTCGAAACGCGTGTCGACTTCGCCCACTAGCCGCATCAAGCGGAGACGGCCGAAACACGCGCCGATGACTTCGGAAGACCTTCTACGCAAGACTCTGGATGGCATGATCGAAGGCTGCATGCTCATCGGTTTTGACTGGACCTATCGGTACGTCAACGGCGCCGCCGCCCGCTACAGCCACCAGCCGCTGCAGAATTTCACCGGTCGAACCATGATAGAAGTGCATCCGGGCCTGAGACATTCACCGATATACGCGGCGTGCAAAAGAGTAATGCGCGAGCGCACGCCCCGTCACCTCGAATCAGAGTACGTATTTCCCGACGGGACCGCGGGCTGGTATCAACTCAGCGTCGAACCGGCACCGGAGGGAATTTTCGTACTGTCGATGGATATCACCCAGCGCAAACGGGCGGAGGTCGAACTCGCGCGCTCGAACCGAGCCCTGCGCACTCTGACCGCTTGCGACGAGCAGCTGGTGCGCGCGACCAGCGAGCCGGAATTGCTGGCCGCTGTGTGCAGGATCCTGGTGGAAATGAGCGGCTACCGAATGGCTTGGGTCGGATTTGCCGAGAAAGCGACCGGAGGCACAGTGCGAGCGGCTGCGCAGTTCGGATTCGACCGCGGCTGCGCGATTCCGGCAGGCATTTCCCGCGCCGCTGCACGGCGCGGGTTCGACCCGACGTTGGCCGCCATCGGTTCGGGCGAGGTGCAGTCCGTGCAACGCATACTCACCGATCCGGACTTGATACCGTGGCGCCGCACCGCGCGCAAGCATGGTTTGCAGTCCATCATGGCACTACCCCTCAGAACTGTCGGCGGCACTTTCGGCGCGCTCACCATCGGCGCCGCGGACCCCGAAGCGTTCAATGGCGGTGAATTGCAGCTGCTGCAGGAACTGGCCGACAACCTCGCGTTCGGCATCGGCAGCCTGCGCATGCGCGCCGAGCGCGACCAAATGGCGGTGGAACAGCGTCACCATGCGCAGATGCTGCGGCGCGGGCTCGAGGAATCGATCAAGATCATCGCCGGCACGGTGGAAATGCGAGACCCCTATACGGCAGGCCACCAACTGCGGGTGAGCGAATTGGCGGTGGCGATCGGACGTGAAATGAAGCTGCCCGAAGACACAATCGAAGGCCTGCGCCTCGCCGCGGACATTCACGATCTGGGAAAGATCACCCTGCCCGGCGAAATTTTGTCGAAACCCGGAAGGCTCAGCCAGCTTGAACTGCTGCTGATCCGCACGCACGCTCAGGCCGGCCGCGACCTGCTGAAGGACGTGCAATTTCCCTGGCCCATCGCGGATATCATCTGGCAGCATCACGAACATCTGGACGGCTCGGGCTATCCGCGCGGACTCAAGGGCAGTGCAATCCTATTGGAGTCGCGCATCCTCACCGTCGCGGACGTGGTGGAGGCAGTCGCATCGCATCGGCCGTACCGCGCCTCATTGGGAATCGACGCCGCACTGAGGCAAATCAGGCGCGGACGGGGCAAGCTGTATGATCCGGTTGTCGTCAGGGCGTGCCTCAGAGTGTTTCGCCAAGGACACTTTGCCTACAGTTCGAGGCGAATCTGATATGCGCCTAACTTCGAAGCGCGCGCAACCTCGCCTGGTCGACGCGCCGGTTATAGAGGTGGGCGCCTGCGTATCGACCCTTATGCGCTGCGGCGCCACAATTGTTTGAATGGCTCCAGATCTAGGTAAGGGTAATTGGTGTAGCCCTCCGCACCACCGCCGTGGAAAGTGGCCGGGTCCGCTTTGTTCAGAGACGCCCATTTGGCATAGCGCTCGGGTAAATCCGGATTCGCCAGGAAAGGCAGCCCGTAGGCGATCATGTCGGCAAAACCCGCGCCCAGGGCTGCATTGCCTCGCGCCAGATCGTAGCCGCCGCTGGCGATGTATGTGCCTCGCCAGATTTCGCGCAGCTTCTGCAATTGGAATCCGGGGCCGGCCGCATCGGAGGAATCCTTGTCGGTTTCGGTCACATGCAAATAGGCGAGCCCGAAGCGCTTGATTTGTTCCACGACATAGCTGAAGACCGCCTCCGGATGGGAGTCGCGCATATCATTGAGGGGCTGCAGCGGCGACAAGTGCACACCGACGCGGGCCGCACCCCAAACAGCGCACACCGCCTCCACGACTTCCAGCAGCAGGCGCGCGCGATTGGCAATCGCGCCGCCGTAGGAGTCGCTGCGCCGGTTCGAGCCGTCGCGCAGGAACTGGTCGAGCAAATGGCCGCTTCCGCCATCGATTTCCACGCCATCGAAACCGGCCGCCAGCGCGTTTTGAGCGGCCGTCCGATAGCGCGCGATGATCCCGGGGATTTCCTGCAAGCTCAGCGCACGCGGCGTCTCGCAGGGCTTCATGCCTCGACCGCATAGCACCTGAGCCGACGGCCTGATGGCGGAAGGCGCGACAGGCAGCACGCCGCCGGGCAACAGCGACGAATGCGATATTCGCCCGCAATGGGCGAGCTGCAGGAAAATCCTGCCGCCCTTGGCATGCACCGCCTCGGTGACCTTGCTCCACCCCGTGACCTGTTCAGGACTGTGGATACCGGGCGTCGCGGTAGAGCCCACTGCTTCGGCCGCAACCTGCGCTCCTTCTGTAATGATCAATCCGGCACTCGCGCGCTGCGTGTAATACTCCGTGTTCAGCTGTTGCGGAACATTGCCGGCACCCGCACGATTGCGCGTCATCGGCGCCATCGCCATGCGGTTCTTCAGCGCGTAGGGCCCAAGCTGAATCGGCGAGAAGACTTTGACGCTTGAACTGCAGGTCCGCGACACAAACGCCCCCGGTTGCTTGCCTGTGCGCGGTGTTTCGGCGTCAGCGGCATCCCTTCTGCCTGCGCCCCATACGAGCAGTGTCATCGCACCGATCCGCTTACGTCGGCCTGGCACCGAGATGGGCGTCAAGCGAACGGTTCTTGCTCGCTAGCGACTTGATCAATCCGTCCACGCCGCCGTTTCGAATCTCGACCGTAAAGCTCTCACGATAAGTCGCGACCAGGCTTACGCCGCCGACCGCGACGTCGTATATCTTCCAGCCGCCGGGTGTCTTCTCCAGGCTGTAGTCAATGCCGATCGGTTCGGAACCCGGCTGCTTGATCTGGGTCCTGACCGTGACATCGGTGTCGCCCGCGGCGGCGCGCAATGGTTTGACCTCGATCACCTGATTCTTGTAGCTGGACAGCGCGCTCGAATACGTGCGCACCAGCAGGGTGCGGAATTCGCCGGTCAGCAACTTCTGCTGCTCCGGGCTCGCCTTGGGCCAGTTGCGCCCGACGGCGATCGCGGTCATGCGACCGAAATCGAAATAGGGCAGCACCTTGGCGTCGACCAGCGCGTTGACCTTCTTCTGATTGACGGCGCCGAGGTCCTTGTGCTGCTTGACGATGGCGATGACTTCATCGGTAATGGCCTTGACCTGCGCATCGGGCGCAAACTCTTCCGCTGAGACCGCGACCGCGGAAATACCAAGAAGCAACGCAAGAAGCAATTTCATCATGACCTCAGTTTGGTTCGCGCCAAAGAAGGGGTGCCGGATGCACGGGGCTCATTGACACGACAGTTTAGGCGCGGCGATACGCAAAAGTCGGTAACTTGCGTCACACAGCGCGATAAGCCAGGCAGATCAGAAGCGGTACTTGACGCCTATGCTGGCCGATACCTGATCTCGGTCGCCGAGATCAGCGACGATGGGGCTGGCGGCGGCGTCGCCCAGCAGCCGCTTGCAATGAAGCGAAGCAAAGCCCGCCCACAGCTGCCCTATTGCCCTGCTTCCGCCGGAACGTTCTTGACCGACCCGGCGTTGTTGAAATAGAAGCGATCGCCGAATTCCTCCATCATCGCGTACGAGGCTTTCATTCCGGTGCAGTGCGATACGCCAAGCTGCTGAATATCGAGTTCCTTGAGTGCGTCGACGGTGTTCTTGATCTGTTCCGGTTTGGCGTTAAACAGATGGCATCCGCCGATGACTGTGTGAATTTCCTTTACGCCGGTAATTTTCTGCGCATGCAGAAGGTGATTGACCACGCCGCGGTGAGAGCAGCCCAGCATCACGACAAGCCCGTAGTTCGTCTTGAAGACAATCGACAGGTCGTCCTTGACCTCGTCCGGCACCATCGCCGTTCCCTCCTTGCGCAAGACGTTATCGACCACCTTCTCGAAGTCCGTCAGCATCGGTACCTCGCCGGTGGTCAGGATGCTCGCAGAAAGTTTCATCGGCTCCGCTGTCAGGGTAAATTTCGCCCCCAGGCTCTCCAACTCTTCCCTGCGGAATGGAATACCCCGAAAGCTGTTCTTGCCATTCTTGCTCACGTAGGTGAGGTTGAATACATCCGGGTGGGCAATGATTTCGATTTCCTTATCCCGACGCCGAAGAAAGTCGCGGAGACCACCGGTGTGATCGGCATGAGAGTGGCTCAGCACAAGCTTGTCAATCTTTCCGAGGTCGATTCCCAGTCGTTCGGCGTTCTGGATAGCGGACGTACCGTTGCCAGTATCGAGCAGGAAATTGCTCTCTTCCGATTCGGCGTACAAAGAGAGTCCCCACTCTGCATGGAATCCGTTTGCGGAGACGGTATTCTCGCTCAACGTAACGATACGCAGTGCCTTAAGCATATTGAAAGTTCCTCGCTAGCTGCCGTCGCGAATCACGCGGCAGGACTCGATGTCGAAGCTGACAGCGCCGATGGTAAGCGTCGTCTGATCGCGAAATCCGCCGGCGAATTGAACGAAGCGCTCGACATCGGCGAAATTGCTGACCAGGCCGAGCGACACGCGGATCGCGCCGGCGCTCTTGCCGCCGCG
>CAYNVY010000112.1:0-13789 GCA_964400745.1 uncultured Enterobacteriaceae bacterium
CGGATCACCACGGTGTCGTCGGGGCGGATCACCACCCAGGCGTTGACCTCGGGCAGGCCATCCGCGGCCTGCGCGCCCTCAGGGCCGCCGAAGGGAAGTTTCAGGCCGAGTGCGAGTCCGCCGCCTACCGCGGCAGATCCGACGAGAAAAGCTCGGCGGCTGATTTTCACATTAGCTGTCATGGCGTCCCCCTCAGGCTTTGGCTGCAGCATGGATGGCCTCGCGCACCTGCTGGTAGGTGCCGCAGCGGCAGATGTTGGTGATCGCGCCGTCGATGTCGGCGTCGGTCGGTTTGGGCTTCTTCTTCAGCAGCGCCGTGACCGCCATGATCATGCCGGGCTGGCAGTAGCCGCATTGCGGCACGTCGTGCTCGAGCCAGGCCTTTTGCACCTTGGTGAGCACGTTCTTGTCGGCGAGACCCTCGATGGTAGTGATCGTCTTGCCTTGCACCGCGCTGACCGGGGTGACGCAGGAGCGTGTTTCCTCACCGTCGACGAGTACGGTACATGACCCGCATGCCCCTACCCCACAGCCGTATTTCGTGCCGGTGAGACCGATCTGCTCGCGTATCGCCCACAGCAAGGGCGTCTCCGGATCGACTTCGACATCAAGCGCTTTGCCGTTGATCGTAAGGCGTGCCATTCGATTCTTCTCCCTTTCATTGTGGGCCAACTCAGAAAGCTCGGAGCGCGAACATTACATCAAGTCATTGCACGGCGCCATAGCCCCGCAGGTGCGTTAAACCATTCTTGTCGCAGGGTTATCCCCTGGTTTTGAAACAGGCCTAAGACTGGCTGAACGCTACCAATTCGGTCCGCTGGTACGAGTCGGTGCGCCCACCCGTGGTTCTGCGCTCCTCGCGCGCGATCGGATACCTGACCTTGTCCGGCGCGACCCAGTTGGTCACGGCAATATAGGTGGGGTTCTGCCGAAAGTAACTGATGCCCTGGGCTTCGATGCGGAAGGTATCGAAACTGCCCGCCGGCACGGCGATCGTCTCCCGCGCCGAAATCCTGAAATCCATCTGCGACTCGACGCCGCTGAAACCACCCGCGCGGCTCAGCCTGAAGCGTGAAGACCAGCGCTTGCCCACTGAAAATTCCAGCGGCAGGAACTGGTTGCCGGTAAACATCCGGCCATCCGGAAAGCGCGAGGGATTGCCGAGCAGGTCGGTCACGCGGCCGCTGTCGTATTTGACCTCGGTATCGCTGATCTCGACGATGGTCTCGGTTCTGGCCGATGCCAGCTTGGTAAAGAGATCGATGATGCGCACCGTGTAGCTGTCACCGACCCGGCGCTGCGTGTTGGCGACCGCCGAGCCCTTGGAATAGGGATTGGCCGCGTCGGACACCAGCTGAATCTTCTTCTCGCCCTGGCGCGCGAGCACGCGGTCGAACTGCAACAGCGCCAGTTCGGAGAAATTTCCGCTGGGATAGCGCTTGAGGTAGTCCTCCAGCGGCGCGACCTGCGTCGAGCCTTTGATCTTTTCCCACAGCGCCAACTCCTCCTCGAAGCGCTTCGCCGCCTCGGCGTCCGACAGCCGTTTCAGCTCCTTCGGCGGCAGGAAGTAGAAATCCTCTTCGAGCGAAGTGCTCTCCCAGGGCACTTGCGCGCCGTTCGACTTGCGCCGCACGCCCAGGCGCACGCGCTTGAACACGTCTTCGATCTTTGCCTCCGGCACTTTGAGCTCGCGCACCAGATTCTCGGTGTAAAGACCGTTCGCGCCGTCGCCGTCGCTCGCCACGTTCCCGGGCGCGGTCGCGTACGCGAGCAAAGTGCTGACCGGGGCGTCCATCTGCGACAGCCCCTTCTGATCCAGACCCTTGAGGTTGCCGAAAGGATTGTTGCGGCAGGCGTCGAGGATGACCACGTTGAGCGGATTGGACGCCCGGCCGATGCCGGAGAGCAGATCGCCCAGGTCCACCGATTGGCTCGCGACATCGGCCACCGAGTCGATGTCGGCATCCACCGGCAGCAGGTAGTTGCGCCAGGCAAGCTGCAGCCCGTGACCCGCGAAATAGAACAGCCCGACGCATTTGCGCCTGGCCAGGGCCTGCACGTACTCCTGCACCGCCGCGGCCAGCGCGGCGCGTCCGACGTCCAGCCGGGTCGTGACCTCGAATCCGGTGTCGCGCAGTGTCTGCGCGATGGCGGCGGCGTCGTTCGCGGGATTCTTGAGCGGTGATTCCTGGTACTTGTTGTTGCCCACGACCAGGGCGATCCTGGGCAGGCTGAGCACGCCCGCGGATTGTCCCCAGGCGAACCCCGGCGCCCCTGCGAGCGCGAGTCCGCCGGCCCCGGCCTGCAGCAAGCGCCTGCGCAAACGGCTGAAGCCCGCTTTCCCGGTATCCCGCATGGCACGCTCCTTCGGTTTCGCCGTCCTCCCCGATCCCCGGGGTGCGATTCAAGCCCAAATTTTATACGGAAGTTGACGCAGGCGGGACGCAGCAGGAGAAAGCGCGCGCCCGAGCACTGCGCGCGCCGCCGGCATGCAAAGCCACGGGATGCAATCGCCACGGTATCCAATCGCCTATTGTCATGCCGCGCAAAAGCAGGACAATAGGCGCCTTCGAACAAGCACCATGGAGTTTCACATGTCGGCAGGACACGGTCACGGCCCCGCGCATCACGACGAAGGCAGCAAGCGGATTGGTTTGCTCATCTCGATTCTCGCCCTGGTTCTGGCGTTTTCGGAAACGCTGGGCAAAGGCGCGCAGACCGAAGCGATCAGCCTCAACATCGAGGCGTCCAACCTGTGGACCTTCTTTCAGGCGAAGACGGTGCGCCTGACCATGATGAAGACCGCGGCCGAGAACGGCACCCTGGAGCTCGCCAGGACCAGCGATCCGAAGATGAAGGAACTGGTCGAAAAGCAGGTGGCGGGCTGGCGCAAAAACGCCGAGCGCTACGACTCGGAGCCCGAGACCAGCGAAGGCCGCAAGGAACTCGCCGCGCGCGCCAAGGCCACCGAGCAAAAGCGCGACCGTGCGCTGGCCGCCTACCACAACTACGAGATCGCCTCGGGCGCGGTGCAGATCGCGATCGTGCTCGCTTCGGCTTCCATCATCACCGGGCTCGCGGCGCTGGTGTGGATTGCGGGCGGGCTGGGCGTCCTCGGCGTGGCGTTTTCCGTGATTGCCCTGTTCTGGCCCACCTCGGTGCACTTGTTCTGAACCGAGGAACGCCTTGTCCGGAGTTGGCATGAGCGCAATTCTCCTTTCGCACCGCTTCCACCAAACCTCTGGCGCCGCCTTGATCGCGCGCGCGGCGGAGTCGGGCGTGAGGCTGGAACCCGTCGTGCTTCCCGCCGACAGCGAAGCACGCTTGGATCCGGATGTGTGTAAACGCATCGAGATCGCCTATTTCACCGAAGACATGGTGCCGAAATTCTCGCGCCAGTTCTTCTCGGCCTGCCACAAGGCGGAGCAGCTGCGCTGGCTGCACGTGTTCAATGCGGGCATCGACAATCCGGTGTTCGGCCAGATGCTGGAGCGCGGCATATGCCTCACCACCTCCACCGGCGCCAACGCGGAGCCGGTCGGCGTCAGCGCCGCGGCCGGCCTGCTGATGCTGGCGCGCGGTTTTCCCGGCTGGATGGCCGCTCAGCGCCGGCACGCCTGGGAGCCGGTGCGCGGCGCGGCCGCCCCCGACGATCTGCGCGGCCAGACGCTGCTGCTGCTGGGCGTGGGCGAGATCGGCAAGACCCTGGCGCGCATCGCGCAGACGCTGGGCATGCGCGTGATCGGCGTGCGCCGCAGCCGCATCGAGGCGGGCGACCCGGTCGACGAAATGCACACGCCGGCTGCGCTGGACCAGCTGCTGCCGCGCGCGCAGTGGCTTGCGCTCACCTGCCCGCTGACGGACGAGACGCGCAGGATGATCAGCGCTGCCAGGCTGGCGCTGCTGCCCGCAGGCGCGCGCGTCATCAACGTCGCGCGCGGCGAAATCGTCGACGAACCGGCCCTGATCGCCGCACTCCAGAGCGGCCGCCTCGGCGGCGCCTATCTGGACGTGGTGGAGAAGGAGCCGCTAAGCGCGGAGTCACCGCTGTGGGACCTGCCGAACGTGGTGCTCTCGCCGCACAACGCGAACGCTTCCACCGGCAACGAAGCGCGCACCACGGCGATCTTTCTGCAAAACCTCGGATTGCGCGCGCGGGGCGAGCCGATGCGGAACGTGGTGGCGGCGCAGGCAAAGCGGCCCGAGCGGCCTTAGCCACCTTAGCCACCTCTGTAGAAACCTCGCGTTATTGCGCCTTGATCCCCGCCCGCTTCACCACTTTGCCCCAGGACTCGTATTCGCGCTCGATGGTGCGCGCCAGTTCTGCCGGCGTCCCGGGGCTGGGTTCCAGGCCCTGCTTGCCCAGCATGGCCACCACCTCGGGCGCTTCGAGCGCCTTCACCAGTTCGCGATTCAGCCGGTCGACGATCGCCTTCGGCGTCTTCGCCGGCGCCACGAAGGCATACCAGTTCATCGCCTCGAAGCCCGGGTAGCCCGACTCGGCCACCGTCGGCACCTCGGGCAGCAGCATCGCGCGCTTGGGCCCGGTCGTGGCCAGGGCGCGCAACTTTCCCGCCTTCATGTGCTCGACCACGGACACGGGCGTGGCGAAACTGGACATCACCTGGCCGCCGAGCAGGCCCTGCATGGACGGACCGCCGCCTTTGTAGGGCACGTGGACGATGTCGATGTTGGCGCGCATATTGAACATCTCGCCGGCGAGATGGCCGGCGCCGCCGATGCCGGAAGTGCCGTAGGTGACGGTCGCGGGCTTCGCCTGCGCCAGTTTCACGAACTCCGCCAGGTTTTGCGCCGGCACCGAGACCGGCACCACGATCACGTTGGCGAATACCACCGCCATGGTGATGGGCGCGAAGTCGCGCAAGGGGTCGTAGGCCAGACCCGCAACCATGTGCGGCGCCACCGCCAGCGGGCCGACGCTGCCGAGCAATATGGTGTGGCCGTCAGGCGCGGCACGGGCCGCGTATTCCGTGGCGATGTTGCCGCCCGCCCCCGCCTTGTTCTCCACCACGACCTGCTGGCCCAGGCTTTCGCTCAGATTCTTCGCGAGAATGCGCGCCACGGTATCGGTGCCGCCCCCGGGTGCGAATCCGACCACCATGGTGACGGGCCGGCTCGGATAACCGCCTTGTGCCCAGGAACTGCCTGCGACAAACAGCGCGACAACGGCGACCCATGCGGCTTTCATGCTTCCTCCTTGATTTGACAGCGATTCCAGTCCTTGCACGCGTGCCGGCCCCCGCCGTCAACGCGCCTTGAGCAATCTACCTTGACTTCGACTTATGGCACATCTATAAATAAATCGTAGTAGCAAAGGAGGCAAATCCACTGGCGCACGAATTCTAAACCTACTCATCAAACGGGGTTCTGCCCCGCACGAGCCGTGTGTACGGCACCGGCACTTCGAGTGAGAAGTGCCACAAACCCCGCCAGCCGCGGGGTTTGTCGTTTTGGGAACGCGGAATTATTCGGGCGCCACGGCGTGTTCGCGCGTGGCATGGAACTTCAGCCCGGGCCAGCGCTCCTGCGTGAGTTGCAGGTTGACACTGTTGGGCGACAGGTAGGCCAGGTTGTCGGCGGCGTCGCGCGCGATGTTGTGCCCCAAGCTCTTCTCGAAATCGGCCAGCATGCGCTTGTCCTCCCCCGTCACCCAGCGCGCGCAGGTGACCGGCGTACCCTCGAACACCGCGTCGACGCCGTATTCGTTCGCCAGGCGGCTCGCGACCACCTCGAACTGCAGCACGCCCACCGCGCCCAGGATCAAGTCGCCTCCCAGTACGGGTTTGTACACCTGCACCGCGCCTTCTTCGCCCAACTGCTGCAAGCCCTTGTACAGTTGCTTCACCTTGATCGGATTGCGAATGCGCACCGAGCGGAAAAAATCCGGCGCGAAATACGGAATGCCGGTGAATTGCAGGGCCTCGCCCTCGGAAAAGGTGTCGCCGATCTGCATCTGGCCGTGGTTCGGCAGGCCGATGATGTCGCCGGCATAGGCCTCCTCCACCTGCTCGCGGCTGGACGCCATGAAGGTGACCACGTTGCTCACTCGAATTTCGCGATCGATGCGCAGGTGCCGCACTTTCATGCCGCGCTCGAACCGCCCCGAGCACACGCGCAGGAAGGCGATGCGGTCGCGGTGCGCCGGGTCCATGTTGGCCTGGATCTTGAACACGAAACCGGAGAATTGCGCTTCGCCCGGCGCCACCGTGCGCAGGGTCGCGTCGCGCGCACGCGGCGCCGGCGCCCAGTCGATCAGCGCGTTCAGAATTTCGCGCACGCCGAAGTTGTTGATCGCCGAGCCGAAGAACACCGGGGTCTGCGTGCCGTCGAGGAATGCGTTCAGATCGAACGGATGCACCGCGCCGCGCACCAGCGCGACTTCGTTCTTCAGCTGCTCGATTTCGCGCGGAAACATCTCCGCCAGCCGCGGGTTGTCGATGCCCGCGATCGCCTCGAATTCCTGATCGGCGCGGTCTTCGCCGGCGGTAAACAGCAGAATCTCGTCGCGCAACAGGTGGTACACGCCGCGAAAGGACTTGCCCATGCCGATGGGCCAGGTGACCGGAGCGCACTGGATCTTGAGCACCGATTCCACCTCGTCGAGCAGATCCAGCGGCTCCCGCGTTTCGCGGTCCATCTTGTTCATGAAGGTGAGGATGGGCGTGTTGCGCATGCGGCACACGTTCAGGAGCTTGATCGTCTGCTCTTCCACGCCCTTCGCAGCGTCGATCACCATCAGCGCCGAATCCACCGCGGTGAGCACGCGGTAGGTGTCTTCGGAAAAATCCTGGTGTCCCGGGGTATCGAGCAGGTTGACCACGCTGCCGCGGTAATCGAACTGCATGACCGAGCTCGCCACCGAAATGCCGCGCTGCTTCTCGATCTCCATCCAGTCCGAAGTCGCGTGCCGCCGGCTCTTGCGCGCCTTCACCGTACCGGCGAGCTGGATCGCGCCGGAAAACAGCAGCAGCTTCTCGGTCAGCGTGGTCTTGCCGGCGTCCGGGTGGGCGATGATGCCGAAGGTGCGGCGCCTGGCCATTTCGCGCGCGATGCGCTCGGCAGGCACCCGGGCGGCTTCGGCGGCTTGGGGGGACACGGACTCGGCGGGGGCGGCCATGGTCACAGGTGGGCGAAAAGGCGCGCAGTCTACCGGCTCCGGGGGCATAAGTCCATGACTTCGGGTCCATGACTTCGGCACAGAGTAAAACGCCACCCCGGGTTTGCCTGCGCAGCCGGCGGCGCTTTCTGCATTCATGTCGGCGTTCACGCCGCCATACAGGCTGCCAGCCGGACGCGATTTTCGGCTATGCTTGATCGCATGCCCCGCATCGTGCGCACTGCCCTGCTTTCAATCCGCGACCTGCTTGCCACGGCAGGCCCATTTCTGCTGCTCGCCCTGGTGCTCGTAGCGGGCGCCTACGTTCTGCTCGATCCGGCGCCGCCACGCAAGGTGGTGCTCGCCACGGGCCCCGAACAAAGCGACTACGCCGCGTTCGGCAAGCGCTACGCGGCCGAACTCAAGCGCTACGGCATCGAGGTGGTGCTGCTGCAGACGCAGGGCTCGTCCGAAAACCGCCGGCTGCTGCGCGATCCGGCGAAGCAAGTCGACCTGGCCCTGGTGCGCGGCGGATCGAGCGACGCTGCGCGTGCCGCCGACGAAGAAAGCAGCGGCACGCCCCTGGTGTCGCTGGGCAGCCTCTATCTGGAACCGGTATGGCTGTTCTACCGCAGCGACGCGGCGAAACGCCTGAACCGCGAAGCGATCTTGACCCAGCTCACCGATCTCGCCGGCTGGCGCGTGAACGTGGGCGCGCGCGGCAGCGGCATCGCCGGCCTCGCAGGCAAACTGCTGCATGCCAACGGCATCGAACGCGATCAGCTGACGCAAAGCCGCCTGGAACAGACGCCGGCGGTGATGGCGCTGCTCGCAGGCGAACTCGACGCGGTGGTGCTCGCCGCGGCGCCCGAATCGCCCATGGTGCAGATGCTGCTGCAGACTCCGGGAATCAAGATGTTCGAGTTCGCCCAAGCCGAAGCCTACGCGCGCCGACTGGCTTTTGTTTCGCCGGCGGTGCTGCCGCGCGGCGTGATGAGCCTCGCCGGGAATCTGCCTGCGCGCGACTTGACCCTGATCGCCACGACCACCGCCCTGGTGGCACGCGAAGACACGCACCCGGCCCTGCTGCAGCTCTTCGTGCAGGCCGCGCACCGTATCCACGGCGGCGCCAGCTGGCTCGCGCGCGCCGGGCAGTTTCCGTCGCAGCAGAACGCGGAACTGCCGCTGGCCAAGGAGGCCGAGCGCTATTACCGCAACGGCCCGCCGCTGCTGCAGCGCTACCTGCCCTTCTGGCTCGCCAATCTGATCGAGCGCATGTGGGTGGTGCTGCTGTCCATCATCGCCGTGCTGATCCCGCTCGCGCGCGTGCTGCCGCCGCTGTACGAGTTTCGCGTGCGTTCGCGCATTTTCCGCTGGTACCGGCAGCTGCGCGAAATCGAAGACTCGATCCGAACCAACAAGGCCTCGCCGGCCGAACTGCTGGAGGAGGTGAACAGGCTCGACGCCAAGGCGCAGCACATCGCGGTGCCGCTGTCCTATACGGACGAACTCTACTCCCTGCGCAGTCATATCCACCTGGTGCGCGAGCGCTTGTCGGCGGCGGCCTCCAGGTCGTGAGCGCACCGGGCGCGAACGCTGCGGCGCGCAGATGGCGCTGACGCAAACCGCGGTGCCCTTGCGCATGCCGCTGCTGCGCGGCGAGCGGCGGCTGCGCATCGCCCTCGTGGGCATGCCGAACGCCGGCAAGAGCACGCTGTTCAACGCGGTGTCGAGCACGGCGCCGCACAAGGGACGGATGGCCGGCACCCAGCGCATTTATGGCGAATGCACGGTGCAGATCGGACTGGACGAGGCGAGTCTGATCGAACTGCCCAGCATCGTGTCGCTGCATCACATCCCCGAAGACGACCGCGCGGCGCTGAAGTATCTCCTGTGGGGGGACGAGCGGCCGCCCATTTCGCTGCACGAACCAGGCGGCCCGCCCGCGCCCTTTGCGCCGCCGGACCTGATCGTGCAGGTGGTCGACGCGACGGCGCTTGCGAGCCATCTGGAACTCACGCTGGAACTGTCGCAGCTCGGCCGGCCCATGGTCATGGCCCTGAACATGATGGACGAGGCCTGGGACAAGGGGCTTCACATCAACGTCAAGGCGCTGGAGAAGCTCCTCGGCATCCCGGTGGTGCCCACGGTGGCGCTGATGGGCCAGGGCATTTCGGAGCTGTTCAGCACGGCGGTGGCTGCGGTGCGCGCGCGCAGCTGTCCGCTGCCGCAGCCGGCGAGCCGGCACATCCAGGACAGCCTGCAGCCCCTGAGCCTGGCGCTGAACCTGCCGCAAATCCAGGCGGCCTTCCGCGTGCCGCACGCGCTGCTGCTGATGCAGTTCGCTTCGGGCGATGCGTATTTCCAGGACGAACTGCGCCAGCATTTTCCACAACTGCTGCCGCAACTGGAGCAATTGCGCAGCGCGGCCGAAAGCAGACTGCCGCGGCCGCTGGACGAGGAACTGCACGCCGACCGGCATCACCGCGCCGCCACCCTGTTCGAAGCGAGCACGCGCATGGGCGCGCCGCACGAAGGCCGCGGCTGGCGCTATTGGCTGGACGAACTGTTCCTGCATCCGCAATGGGGGCTGATAGGCAGCCTGGCGGTATTTGCCGCGGTGCTGTTCGTCGTTTTCGAGGTCAGCGCCTGGCTCGACTCCATGACTGCGGCGCGCCTGGTGGAGATGTTCGCCGACTGGCAGCCGGTTTCGACCGGCGGCGTGGTCGGACGCGCGGTGGCCGACGGCCTGATCGGCCTCGTGGGCATCGTCGTGCCCTATATGCTGCCGCTGGTGCTGCTGCTCGTGGCGCTGGAGGAAACCGGCGTGATGCAGCGCATCGCCTTCGTCGTCGACCGCGGGTTTCACCAGATCGGACTGCACGGCGGGGTCGCCGTGCCCTTTCTCACCGGCCTGGGCTGCAATGTGCCGGCCATCTCGGCCGCGGCGAAAGTCGCCGCGGGCAGGGAGCGGGTCGTCGCCTCGGTGCTGATCACCTTCGTTCCCTGTTCCGCGCGTTCGGCCATCATCCTGGCGCTGGCGGGGAAGTACCTGGGCGGCAGCGGCGTGTTCGCCATCTTCGCCCTGACCATCGTCGTCATCGCGCTGATCGGACGCCTCCTGGCGCGCAACCGGCGCCAGTTCGGCCCCGGGCAGGTGCAGGAAATTCCGCCCTACGCGCTGCCTCGGTGGCGTTCGATGCTTGCCGAAACCTGGGAGCGGACCCGGGACATACTCACCATCGTCACCCCGCTCCTGGTCGGAGGCAGCGTGGTGCTGGCCCTGCTGCATCACGTCGGCGCCGACGCGGCGATCAATGCGCTGTTCACGCCGGTGACCGCGTGGTGGCTGGGCCTGCCGGTGGTGCTGGGCGTGCCGATACTGTTTGGCGTGCTGCGCAAGGAATTGTCCCTGCTGATGATCTATCACGCGCTGGGCACGTTCGACATCGGCACGCGCCTCGACTGGGTGCAGATCACCACCTTCCTCCTGTTCCTGACCTTCTATATCCCCTGCATCTCCACCTTCGCCGTGATGCTCAGGACCATAGGCCGCAGGGAGGCGCTGATTTCGGTGGCGCTGTCGGTCGGCGTGGCGCTGCTGGTGAGCGGGGCGGTGCGCCTGCTGCTCGAGGGCGTGCGCGCTTTCTTCGCCTGAGCTCGGGATTCGGCGCATCCGGATACCGCGCTTGCGTTTATACTCCGCCTGTAGCGCCGAGAGTCCCTTCGAAAATTCCGCCGACCCGCAAGCCGCCATGACGCCTCCCGATCCGAAAACGCAGTTCTCTCTAGTGGGGCAGATGCTGCGCACGCCGGAAGAAATCATGCGGGTGCTCAATTCCCTGGTCATGCGGGGCGAGCCCATCGTCTCCGACCAGGGCGGCCGCAAGCGCCTGTTTCGCTCCCGCCTGCGTTTCGTCGATCCGGCGCGCGCGTACATCATCGTCGAGCCTAGCCCGGATGAACTGGCCAACAAGGCGCTGCTCGCCCGGCCGCGGGTGACGTTCCACGCCGAGCCCGGCGGCTGGCGGGTCGAGTTTGCCGCGGCGGATCCGAGAACCACCTCCGCGAACGAAGGCGCGCCCGGAATCAAGCTGCGCTTTCCCGAAATCGTCGCCGGCCACCGGCGCCGCGCGGACGAGCGCGCCGACGCGCCGCCGAAGAAGGAACTGCGCTGCGTCATCGACGAGGAGGGCTTCATGCCCTTCGACGGCATCATGACGAATGTCAGCAAAGGCGGCATCGGCTTCCTGCATTACGACCCGAAGATCAGCCTGGAACCGGGCACCGTGCTCAAGGGCTGCCGCATCTACAGCGCCGACGGCGATTCGATCGGGGTCGACATGGAAGTGCGCTATTCGCAGCTGATCGATCTTGCCGACGGCACGCAGGTGGAAAGCTCCGGCTGCTGCTTCCTCAATCTTTCGGCGGAAGACACCGCACGGATAGAGGAAATGTTCGAGTTGAAGTCCTGAATCATCCAGATCGCGGCATCAGACCAAGAACCGTAGACCAGAAACGACAGGGAGGGGCAAAAGCATGGGTTCTCACAACAGGGTTGCCATTATCACCGGCGCCGGCACCGGTGTCGGCAAGAGCGCCGCGCTGGCGCTGCTCAAGGACGGCTATCGCGTCGCGCTGGTCGGGCGGCGCAAGGAGCTGCTGGAAAAGGCTGCGGCAGATTCCGGAGCGGCGGCCAATACGCTGGTGCTCGCGGCGGACGTGTGCGAGCCGGAGTCGGTGAAGGCCGTGTTCGCCAAAGTGAAAGAGTCCTGGGGCCGGCTGGACGTGCTGTTCAACAACGCCGGCAGGGGCGCGCCCGCGATTCCGATGGAAGACCTGTCCTTCGAGCAGTGGAAGGCGGTGGTGGACGTCAATCTGAGCGCCATGTTCCTGTGTTCGCAGGAGGCGATCCGCATCATGAAAAGCACGGGTCCCAAGGGCGGGCGCATCATCACCAACGGTTCGATTTCTGCGCACTGGCCGCGACCGTTCTCCGCGCCCTACACCGCGACCAAGCACGCCGTCACCGGACTCACCAAGTGCATTTCGCTGGACAACCGCAGGCACGACATCGCCTGCAGCCAGATCGATATCGGCAACGCGGCGACGGAGATGACCGAGCGCATGAAGAACGGCGTGCCCCAGGCCAACGGTTCGATGGAGGTCGAGCCGCGCATGGACGTGGCCCACGTCGGTAGCGCCGTGCTCTACATGGCGAATCTGCCGCTGGACGCGAACGTGCAGTTCATGACCGTCATGGCGACGAAAATGCCCTTCGTCGGGCGCGGCTAGCGCGCGCGGAAACGCAGCGGTGCGAAACCGGTGCGACCTTTGTTGACTTGCCATTTTTGATAAGACGATTGCCTTTAACTCAAGGAAGTGCGCCAATGTATACAAATATATTCATGGCTTTTCTGCTGCGGCTCAGCCTTGCGTGTTGCGCCGTGTTCGCTCTGGCGGGGCCGGTCTGCGCGCAGTCCTTCCCGTCCAAACCGATCCGCTTCATCGTCCCCTTCCCGCCGGGCGGACCGGTGGACGCCGTGGCGCGCATCGTCGGGCAGCGCGTCTCGCAGAGCACCGGACAGACGGTGACGGTGGAGAATCGCGCCGGCGCGGGCGGCATCGTCGGCGCCGAATATTCGGCCAAGGCGGCGGCCGACGGTTATACGGTGTTCGTCTGCGCCATCCACCACAGCGTCCTGCCCAGCATCCACGCCAAACTGCCCTACGATTTCTGGCGCGACTTCGTGCCGGTGAGCATGGGCGCGACCTTTCCCATCGTGGTGGTGGCAAACCCCTCGGTTCCGGTCGCCTCGCTGAAAGAGCTCATCGCCTACGCCAAGGCCAATCCCGGGAAGCTGTCCTACGGTTCGTCCGGCAACGGCGGCGGCACGCACCTCGCGGGCGAGCTGTTCAAGACGCTCGCCGGCGTAGACATCCTGCACGTGCCGTACAAGGGCAGCGCCCCGGCGATGACCGACGTGCTCGGCGGCCAGGTGCAGCTCATGTTCGCCGACGGGCCGACCGCGGTGCCGCAGGTCAAAGGCGGCAAAGTCAAGGCGCTCGCCGTGGCGCAGGCCAAGCGTTCGGCGCTGGTGCCCGACGTGCCCAACGCCGGCGAAGCCGGACTACCCGGGTACGATGCCTACTCCTGGGCCGGCTTTGTCGCCCCGGCGGGCACGCCGGCGGAAGTCGTCGCGCGCCTGAACGCCGAAATCGTGAAGGCGCTGTCCGCGCCGGACATGCGCGAGGCGCTGCTCACGCGCGGCGCCGAGCCGCAGCCGGGCACGCCGGAGCAGTTCGCGGCGTTCGTGCGCAGCGAGATGACAAAATGGGCGAGAGTGGTGCGCGAGGCCAATATCAAGGCCGACTGAACACCTGCTTACTTCAGCGGCTTGTAGCGTATGCGCTTCGGCTTCGCCGCTTCTTCTCCCAACCGCTTTATCTTATCGGCCTCGTATTCCTGGTAGTTGCCGTTGAAGAAGCTCACCTTCGAATCGCCCTCGAAGGCGATGATGTGGGTGGCGATGCGGTCGAGAAACCAGCGGTCATGCGATATGACGAGCACGCTGCCGGCGAATTCGAGCAGGGCGTCTTCCAGCGCGCGCAGCGTCTCCACGTCGAGGTCGTTGGACGGCTCGTCCAGCAGCAGCACGTTGCCGCCGGCGA
>CAYNVY010000113.1:0-13750 GCA_964400745.1 uncultured Enterobacteriaceae bacterium
GCAGGTGATGCGGGAGATCATCCTGCCCACCATCCAGGGCATGGCGAGCGACGGCATCCCGTTCAGCGGCTTTCTCTACGCCGGCCTGATGATAGACGCGAAGGGCAACGCGAAGACGCTGGAATTCAACTGCCGCATGGGCGACCCGGAAACCCAGCCGATCATGCTGCGCGTGAAATCGGACCTGTTCGAAGTGTTCGAACTCGCCTGCGCCGGCGCGCTCGACCAGGCGCAGATCGAGTGGGACCGGCGCACCGCGCTCGGCGTGGTGCTCGCCGCGGCCAACTATCCGGATGCGCCGAAAAAGGGCGCCGTCATTTCCGGCCTCGCGAAGCACACCGAGCGCAGCGAGGACTGCATGGTGTTTCACGCCGGCACCACGCTCGAAGGCGGCAAGGTGGTCGTCAACGGCGGGCGGGTGCTGTGCGTGACGGCGCTGGGCGACAGCGTCAAGATGGCGCAACAGCGCGCCTATCAGGCGGTCGAGGCCATACGCTTCGACGGCATGCAGCTGCGCCGCGATATCGGCCATTGCGCCATACCCGCAAGAAAACAGTAGGGGAGATACTGAACAAGGGGGCGACGCCCCCTTGTCCCCCGAGGGGACTTCCTTCGGGGCGTCCCCCACTTCAGAGGAAGCGCTGAATATCTGTTAGCCAAATTCGGGACTTAATCAGCGCTTCCTAAGCTCTCGCCCCGCGCTGCGCCGGCCAGGAGGGCATAGCCCCCCTGCTTCGTGCTGATAGAATCCGCGTTTCTTTGCGCACACCGGTACCTCATGAATTCTTCCGCAGTCAAAGACTACCTGCTGTCCCTGCAGCAAAGCATCGTCGCCTCACTCGAAAGCCTGGACGGCAAACCCTTCCGCGAAGAGCGCTGGGACCGCCCGCAAGGCGGAGGCGGCATCAGCCGCATCATCGAGGAAGGCGATCTGTTCGAGCGCGGCGGGGTCAATTTTTCGCACGTGCAGGGCGCGGGGCTGCCGCCCTCGGCGAGCGCATCGCGCCCCGAACTCGCCGGCCGCGCCTGGGAGGCGATGGGCGTGTCGCTGGTACTGCATCCGCGTAACCCCTACTGCCCCACGGTGCACATGAACGTGCGCTTTTTCGTCGCCACCAAGGAAGGCGCCGAACCCGCGTGGTGGTTCGGCGGCGGCATGGACCTCACGCCCTATTACGGCTTTGCCGAAGACGCGCAGCATTTCCACCGGACCTGCAGGGACGCGCTCGCGCCCTTCGGCGCCGAGCGCCACGCGCAGTTCAAGGACTGGTGCGACCGCTACTTCTTCCTCAAGCACCGCAACGAGCCGCGCGGCGCAGGCGGCATTTTCTTCGACGACCTGAACCAGCCGGATTTCGACGCCTGCTTCGCGCTGACGCAAAGCGTGGGCGATCATTTTATTCCGGCCTACGCGCCCATCATCGAGCGCCGCAGGGATCTGGCCTACGGCGAGCGCGAGCGCGACTTCCAGGCCTACCGCCGCGGGCGCTACGTCGAATTCAACCTGGTGTACGACCGCGGCACCCTGTTCGGCCTGCAGTCGGGCGGTCGCACCGAGGCGATCCTGATGTCGCTGCCGCCGGTGGTGAAATGGCGCTACGACTGGAAGCCGGAACCCGGCAGCGCCGAGGCGGCGCTGTACAGCGAGTTCCTCGTCGCCAGGAACTGGACCTAGCCGGACGGCAGTCATCTGGCAATCCATTGTCATCTGGCAAGCCATTTGCCTATATGTCGCCATTGACATATACTGAGTCGAATGCGCAATACTGACAAGCCACTTGCATGGCTGCATGGCGAAATCAGGACGCCGCCTTTTTCGACGGATGCGCGAGTGGAAGCAGGCGTACTGTTGCGGCGACTGCAGCGGGGTGAAAATCTCCCGTTCCCGCACTCGCGTCCAATGCCGGAGATAGGCGTTGCCTGCCATGAGTTGCGCTTACGGGACGCGAACAAGATATGGCGGATCGTCTATTGCGTCGATGCCGAAGCCATTGTCATTCTCGAAGTCTTCGCCAAGACGACGCAGCAAACACCGAAGCACGTGATTGATACCTGCAACAAGCGCCTTAAGCATTACGCTTCGATTTAGCGACGACAGGAGTAGCAGAATGAGTAGTGCAAAATTGAAAAGATTGCAATCGGCCGGCTGGAAAACCGGCAATACCAAAGAATTTCTCCAATTGAGCGACGAGGAAGCGCTGCTGGTGGAACTGAAACTGTCGCTCGCCGATGCCGTCAGGCATTCCCGGCAAAAGCGCGGCCTGTCGCAAATCGATCTCGCGCAGCGCATGGGTTCCAGCCAGTCTCGCGTCGCCAAGATTGAAGCCGGCGATCCCTCGGTATCGCTGGACTTGATCGTGCGCGCTTTCTTTGCTGCCGGCGGTACACGGCAGGCACTTCAGCGCGCGTTCGGGGCAAAGGACAAATTGGCAGCGTAGGCCGAGCAATCGCCCTGCCGCCTGCCGGGTCAGCGCCGCAGCGACCAGGTTGACGGCTGGCCGAAGCCTTCGGGACGGCATGGCGTCATTGCTATATTTGGCAAGCGTATCTGCCCGAAACGTAAATGACTATTCGCTTTAGGGTATTTAAAAGTTGAAGATTTATCGAAACCGGCGCTAGGATGCCTATGCCAACCCCGCTTGCGGCACGCAAGTACGACGCGGTGCTGTTCGACCTGCTCACCGCGCTGCTCGACTCCTGGACGCTGTGGAACGAGGTAGCCGACTCGGCCGAGGCCGGCCGGCGCTGGCGCGCCGCCTACCTGGACCTCACCTACGGCTGCGGTGAGTACCGACCCTACGAAGAACTGGTGGTCGAAGCCGCGCGCGCCTGCAGCCTGGCGGACGATTGCCCGAAGGCGCTCGCCGCGCGCTGGCTGGAACTGCGCCTGTGGCCGGGCGCAGAACAAGCACTGGCGCGGCTCTCCGGCACATTGCGCCTGGGCGTGGTCACCAATTGCTCGGAGCGCCTGGGCCGCGCTGCGGCGGGCCTGGCCGGCGTGCCGTTCGAGGTGGTGATCACCGCCGAGGCCGCCGGGTGCTACAAGCCCGACCCGCGTCCCTATCGCATGGCGCTGGCGCAGCTCGGATTGCCGCCGGAGCGCGTGCTGTTCGTCGCCGGGTCCGGTTTCGATCTGTTCGGCACCCAGCGCTGCGGGCTGGACACCTACTGGCACAACCGCGCCGGCCTGCGTGCTCCGCCCGGCGCTCCACCACCGCTGGCGGAATCGCCCTTCCTCGACGACCTGCCCGCCCTCGCCCTTTCACTGCATGACCAACCGGAACGATATCTCCGATGAAACTCAGCCAACTCGAAACCCCCTGCCTGGTGCTGGACGAAAGCAAACGTGAGCGCAATGTCGCGCGCATGCGCGCCCGCCTGGACGCGCTCAAGGTCACGCTGCGCCCGCACGTCAAGACGGCCAAATCGATAGACGTGACGCGCCGCGTGCTGCGCACGGCCGACGGGCCGATCACGGTATCCACCCTCAGGGAAGCGGAGTACTTCCTCGCCAACGGCGTGCGCGACATGCTCTACGCGGTGGGCGCGGCGCCGAACAAGCTGGAGCACATCAGCGATCTGCGCCGGCGCGGCGCGGACCTCGCGCTGATCCTCGACAACGTCGACGCCGCGCACGCCGTGGCGACGCACGCACGCGGGCGCGCGGATCGCATCCCCGTGCTGATCGAAATCGACTGCGACGGCCACCGCTCCGGCATCGCACCCGGCGACCCGGCGCTGCTGCAGGTCGGCCGTGCGCTGCACGACGGCGGTTGCGAACTGCGCGGCGTGATGACGCACGCGGGCAATTCCTACAACTGCGGCTCGGTGGCGGCGATAAAGTCCATGGCGGCGCAGGAACGCGATGCCGTCGTCGACTCAGCCGCGGCATTGCGGGCCGCCGGCCTGCCCTGCACTGTGGTCAGCGTCGGTTCTACGCCGACCGCGACTTTTGCCGAAAACCTCGACGGCGTGACCGAAGTGCGCGCCGGCGTGTTCGTATTTTTCGACCTGGTGATGGCCGGCCTGGGCGTGTGCAGCGTGGACGACATCGCGCTGTCGGTGCTCGGCAGCGTCATCGGTCACCAGCGCGACAAGGGCTGGATCATCGTCGACGCGGGCTGGATGGCGATGTCGCGCGACCGCGGCACCTCCAGACAGAAAATCGACCAGGGCTACGGCCTCGCGTGCGACGTTCGCGGCAGGCCGATACCGGACCTGATCATGGTCGATGCCAACCAGGAACACGGCATCCTCGCCTTGCGTCCCGGTTCGCGCGAAGTTCTGCCCGAGCTTCCCGTCGGCAGCATGGTGCGCATACTGCCGAATCACGCCTGCGCCACCGGCGCGCAGCACGAGGCCTACCAGGTCGTGCGCGGCGAAGCCGACGCGAGCCACGCGACCTGGCCGCGCATCAGCGGATGGTGAGCAGCGGATTCGATTCCGTGTATGCGGCAAAACGCGGATACTCCGGCTATCATCCCGTCGTTCACCATACGAAGGAATCACGCATGAAACTCATTGCCCGCCTGTCTGTGACGGCCGCTGCGACACTGGCCGCAGCGACGCTGGCCGTCACGGCCACGACTGCGTTCGCCCAGTCCTATCCGGCCAAGCCCATCACCCTCATCATTCCCTTCCCGCCCGGCGGCTCCACCGACATCGTCGGCCGCATCGTCGCCGAGGGCCTGGGCAAGGAACTGGCGCAGGCCGTGGTGGTGGACAACCGTGGCGGCGCGGGCGGCGCGATCGGCGCGAAAGCGATTGCGGACGCCGCGCCCGACGGCTACACGCTGGGCCTCGCCACGGTGTCTACGCACGTGATCAATCCTTCGATCCGCGGCGACGCCCTGAAATACGATCCGGTGAAGAGTTTCAGCCACATCAGCCAACTCGCCGCCGTGCCCAACGTGGTGTCGGTGCATCCCGGCGTGCCGGCGAACAACATGGTCGAGTTTCTCGATTACCTGCGCAAGAATCCGGGCAAGATCAACTTCGCCACCCCCGGCCCCGGCAGCCTGGGCCACATGATGGGCGAGACCTTCAAGTACAACGGCAAGGTGTCGATGATCCACATCGCGTATCGCGGCGCCGGCCCGGCGGTGAACGACACCATGGCCGGGCATGTGCAGGTGTTCTTCGACAACCTGCCCTCCTCGCTGCCGTTCATCCAGTCGGGCAAGTTGCGCGCCCTGGCGGTGGCTTCGGAAAAACGCGTGTCCAGCCTGCCCGACATTCCCACTTTCGCCGAAGCCGGCCTGCCGCTGGTCAACGATCCGGCCTGGTTCGGGCTGGTCGGCCCCGCGGGTCTTGCGCCCGAGGTGGTCAGCCGCCTGAATGCCGCCGTGATCAGGGTGCTGAAGCAGCCGGAGACCATCAAACGCCTGGAGGCGACCTCCGCAGCGCCGGTCGGCGGCTCGCCCGACGCGTTTCGCAAACTCATCGCCGATAGCGTGGACAACACGCGCAAAGTCATCAGCGCGGCCAAGCTCACATTCGAGTGAGCCCGCGATAGGCTGGCAACTCGCCGGAAAAGCGGCGTTGGGCGGCGGATCGGACGCTTTGACCTAAGAAAAGAGAAACTCTCCGACACCTCTTCGACACCTTGACCGTTGTCAATCCGGCAGAGCCAGTCCGAAGTAGTGCGTCCGTGCGGCATCGCCCGCGCTTAACGATCCCTTAAGAAAACTCCTGTCCAATGGCGGCGGTGGTCAGGCGAAAGCCAAGTCACCTCTTACTTCAACTACGCCATCGACGAGGAAATTCCATGAACAAATTGCTGCTTACCAGCGTCGCACTTGCCATCGCCCTGCCTCTGGCTGCCGCGGCCAATCCGGTCCAGGACAGCTACCGCGCTGCGGCCAAACAGGAGAATGCCGGCTTCAAGGATTTCTCCGCCGCGCGCGGACAGGCGTTCTACAGCGCCAAGAACGGCGACATGGCCTGCGCCAGCTGCCACGGCGACTCGCCCAAGGCGGGCGGCAAGCATGCCAAGACCGGCAAGGAGATCCTGCCGCTGGCGCCCTCGGCCAATGCGCAACGCTTTACCGACGCGGCCAAGGTCGAAAAATGGTTCGGGCGCAACTGCAAGGACGTGCTCAACCGCGCCTGCACCGCGCAGGAAAAAGGCGATTTCATCGCCTATGTGCTTTCCGTCAAATAGGAGGCGAGCGATGAGGACCCTGCTCCGCCCTATGCTTGGAATCATGATGCTTGCAATCACACTGGTCCTTGTTGCGATCCCATTTGGCGCCGCAGCCTCTGACAAGTACGGCGGCGAAAATCGCGGCAAACCGCTGCAGCCGGCACAGCTCAACGCGAAATGGAAGCAGGAATGCGCGAGCTGCCATATCGCCTACGCGCCCGGCCTGCTGCCGGCGGAGTCCTGGCGCAAGATCATGTCCGGCCTGGACAAACACTTCGGCGACGACGCCTCGCTCACGACGCAGGAGGCGAAGGAAATCACCGCGTTTCTGGTCGACAACGCCTCCAACCGCTGGAGCGCGAAGTCCGCGCCGCTTCGAATCACCGAAAGCGCCTGGTTCAAGACCAAGCACAACGGCAAGGAAATCCCGTCTGAAACGTGGAAGCGCGCGTCGGTGAAAAGCCCCGCCAACTGCCAGGCCTGCCACGTTGACGCGGCCAAGGCCGATTTCAACGAGGACCGCATCAAGATACCGAAATAGCATCCCGCGCTGCGCGGCGACATAGCGGCACAAGCGTTTCGGGCTAGCCCTGGTGCGCCTCGCGGCTGTCGGCCGGCGCCTCGGTGCGTTCGTCCATGCCGTAGTCGCGCAGCACACCGGCGACGCGCAGGCGATACGCGGCAAACACCCCGTCGCGGCCGCGCGCCTGCGCCAGGCGATGGCCTTCGAAGCGGCGCCAGTGCTTCACCGCATCCTCGTCGCGCCAGTATGACAGCGACAACAGCTTGCCCTCCTGCGTCAGACTAGTGAAGCGCTCGATCGAAATAAACCCGTCCTGCTTCTCCAGTTCCGGCCGCAGCGCCGCAGCGAGATCCAGATACTCCTGCTTGCGCCCGGGCGCTAGCACCACTTCGAAAATGACGGCAATCACGGCGATCTCCTCTCGGAATTGCGACTCACGGCGTTAGAGTCTGTTGCAATATGAGGGGATACATCCCCGCATACTCCCCTAAATCAGCCGCTGCAAAATTCATTTTGCGACGGGTTCTTAATGCGCCAAATTCGCATCGGCGCTGGCGCGATAGTGCCGGTTCGCGTCCTCGGTCTTGCCGACGCGCTCCAGCAGCTGCGCCAGCGCGATGTGCGCGCTGCGGCAGGGCTGCTCCGACAGGCTCGCCTCGAGGTAGCTTTGCGCCTTGCCCCACAATTCCTGCTGCATGCACAAGCGCCCCAGGGTCAGCAGCAGCGCCCGGTCGCGCGGCCGGACCCTGAGCCATTTCTCCGCGCGTTCGATTTGCGCCAGCACGTCCGGTCCCAGGCAGTCGCCGTAGAGCAGCACCAGCGGCTCGTTCCACTCCGCCTCCAGCGCCGCCGCGATGAGTTCTCTCGCCCGCGTGTAAGCTCCCAGCGCAATGAACAGCTGCGCCGCGGTGCGCGCGACGCGCGCATCGAGCTTGTCATCGGTGCGCTGCCAGCACTCGAGCAAGCGCGCCGCATCGCCCGCCTGCTGGCGCAAGGCTTCGATCTGCGCCGTAATCCGCAGTTGCGTCGCCGCCACCTCCGCCAGCACCCCGCGCTTGCCCAGCGCGGCAGCCAGGCGCCGCACTTCGTCCCAATGGCCCAGGCGCTGGTGCGCTTTCATCAGCATGCGCTGGGTGGCGATGCGCTTGCCGCCGCTCTCGGACAGTTCGCGCAGGACCTCGAGCGCGTCTTCGTAGCGGCGATCGTCCAGCAGCAGGCTCGCCTGCACTGCGAGCCGCGCCTGGCGCGCGTCCGAATCGTGGCTCGCGGCGCGCGCGAGCCACTGGTCGCGGCGCTCGAACTCGCGCATTTCGGCCGCGGAACGCGCCGCGATCAACGCCGAGAGCCCCGGCGCCTCGCCGAGATCGCAGGCTTCGGCCGCGGATTTTTCGGCGCGCGCGTAGCGTCCCTCGAACAGGGCCTGCAGCGCGGCGAGCATGGCCGCGCGCCCTTTCTCCGCACGGCGCCGCTCGCGAAATGCGCGCACGTGCAGCGGCAGGCGCAAGGTGTGCGTGACGAGGCGCAACAGCAGATAGCCCAGCGCAAATCCGGCTAGCCCGAGCAGGATGGCGAAATTGAGCGACAGTTCGACCCGGTACGGCGGGAAGACGAGAATGGCGTAACCGTCGTTCAGATGCGCGGCCAGCGACAGGCCGACCGCCAGGGCAAATACCGCCAGTACCCACATCAGTCCGCGCATTCTAAGTCCGACCTACCGCGAGCCTGAGCCGCGCCCTCATCGCAGAACCTTTTCCCGCGATACCTTGAAGTTGCGCACCGCCGCGAGGCTGTCGGCGATCGTCGGCAGCTCCACATTGATGCTGCCGGCCGAAAGCTGCTTCAGGCTCGCCATCGCGGCGATGGTCGATTTGGTGTGGGTGTCGTAGTAGCGCGTGATCCAGGTTCTGGCCGTTTCCATGTCGTTGCGAAACCGCGCCGGGTCGCGCGCGAGCAGCGCCTGGCGCGCGCTGAGCAGGCGCAGCTGCAGGTTCTCGCGCAGGAAGTAGGCCTGCGCCGGCGGCAGCAGCACCGCGTCGGGCTGATCCATGTTGCGGATGCGCACCAGCTGTTTCATTTCGTCCCACACTTCGGTCAGCACGCGCTCCCAGATGCGGCCCTCGCTCATCGCCGAGGCCGCTCTGGAGGCGGATTGCATGCGCTGATCGAACCGCAGCGGCAGCGTATCCACGCTTGCTATCAGATTGTCCAGGCGCAGCGCCATGCCGGCGATATCCAGGCTGGGTGCGGCTTTCAGGCGTTCTATGTCGCGGTTGAGCACGCGCCGCAGCGGAATGAACTGCGGCCGGTCGGAGCGCGCGAGGCGCCCCTCTGCGGTCTGCAGCCCGAGCAGGGCCGCCTGCACATTGCCCGCAAGCAGCAGCTGCTGCGAGGCCACGGTCAGAATCTGTTCGATCTCGGCCAGCGCCCATTCATCGCGGCTGCGCGACAATTCCTGGTACAAGGCCTCCAGCGCCAGTTGGTGGCTCTGCGACTCGGCGATCTTGGTCTCGATTACGCTGAGCTTGGCCTGCGCCTCGCGCACTTCGTCCTTTGCCTGCTTCGCGAGCAACAGGCTTTCGCCGGCCGCGGTGTCGCTCGCGCGCAGGCGCGACGCCACTTCCTCGCGCAGGGCGCCGATCTGGCTGCGCGTGTCGTACCACTGCCAGCCCACCGCGACGATCGCGCCCAGCAGCGCCAGCATCACCGGCAGGTGCCGCAGGGGCGCGGAGGAGTCGCGCTCGCTGCGGCCGCTGGGTTCCTCCGGTTGCGCTGCCGGGGCGGGCTCCTCGGCAACTTTGGCGGCTTTGGCGGTGTCGGCGTTGCTCTCGTTCATGGTTGCGGGAAAGGACAGGGTCGGTTGGCTGCAGTGTTCACACTCTAGCAAAAAAAGCGGCCGCACCTGCGACCAGACCTTCATCCCCGGGTCCGGTCAGCACCACGGTGCTTACGCCCAGGGCGCGCGCAGCGGCGGCGATGCGCTCGTGCGGGACGAATAGCGGCGTCGCCTGCAGGCACTGCCGGCCGGCCGCGCCCAGCAATTCGAACAGATTGGCCAGCGCTTCGCCCGAAGTGGCGGTGAACGCATCCAGCCGTCCTTGCTCCCACGACGCGATCAGCGGCGCGGGGTCGATCCGCGGCAGGCCGCGGCGGTAGCATTCGGCGTATTCGACTGCGGCCCCGCGCCGTGCCAAGGTCTGAGCCAGAAGTTCGCGTCCGCCCTCGCCGCGAAAAATCAGCACGCGCTTGCCCGCCACCTGCTTCAACTCGGGCAAAGCCAGCAGGGCTTCGCTGTCGAAACCCTGCTGCGGCACGATCACCGCTTCGAAACCATGACGCTGCAATGCGCGCTCGCTCGCGCGGCCTACCGCCGCGACGCGCAGCTCCTGCGGCCAGCGCCGCCGCGATTGCACCAGCGCGAGCGCCTTGTTCACCGCGTTGGCGCTGATGAAAATCGCCAGATCGAACGTTTCCAGCCGGTCCATGAGAAGAAACAGCGGCTGCAGATTCGCCGCATCGAGGATCTCCAGCGCCGGGAACAGCAGCGGCTCCCCGCCCGCGGCGCGAACCAACTCAGCCAAATGTCCAACCTGACCCGCGGGCCGCGTCAGCACGATGCGGCGCCCGGCTAGGCCGGGCGGACTCATAGCAGCGCGGCGAGGATTCGGTCGGCGCCTTGCGCGCGCAGCTCGCCTGCGAGGCGTATGCCGAGTTCTTCCGGCGCGGCGGATGGCCCCGACACCTCGGCCCTCACCATGCTCTTGCCGTCCGGATTCGCCACCAGGCCGCGCAGTTCCAGCGTCGCCCCGGTCACGCTGGCATAGGCCGCCAGCGGCAGCTGGCAACTGCCGCCGAGCGCGCGGCTCACCGCACGCTCGGCGCGCACTGCGAGTTCGGTGGGGCGGTGATTGAGCGCGGCGAGGCAGGCGGCGATGTCGCCGCGCTCGGCGCGGTGCTCGATCGCGAGCGCGCCCTGCCCTGCTGCGGGCAGGCTTTGCTCTACCGTCAGCACGGAGCGGATGCGCGCGCCCAGGCCCAGGCGCTTCAATCCCGCCGCGGCCAGAATGATGGCATCGTGTTCGCCGCGATCGAGTTTGGCCAGGCGCGTGTCGAGATTGCCGCGCAGGCTGTTCACCGCCAGCAGCGGATAGCGGCTTCGCAACTGCGCCTCGCGCCGCAGACTGGAGGTGCCCACCATCGCGCCCTGGGGCAGCGCGTCCAGTGCGTCGAATTCGTTGGAGACGAAGGCGTCGCGCGGATCTTCGCGCTCCATGATCGCCCCCAACGCGAATCCCGGCGGCAATTCCATCGGCACGTCCTTGGCCGAGTGCACGGCCAGATCGGCGCGCCCCTCGGCCATGGCGAGTTCCAGCTCTTTCACGAACAGGCCCTTGCCGCCGATCTTCGCGAGCGAAGTGTCGAGGATCTCGTCCCCGCGCGTGGACAAGGCGAGGAGTTCGACCCGGCATTGCGGATACAGCTCGCGCAGCCGGTCGCGCACATGCTCGGCCTGCCACAGGGCGAGTCGGCTCTGGCGCGTTGCGATTACGATACGTTCAGGATGGCGATCAGGAATGCTCACGAGGGATTTCTCTCTTGGACGACGCGCCGGATTCTAACATGCCGCTCAGCGCGCTCAGCCCGCGGCAAGCTCCTTCACCACCGGCCACTGGCGCCGGCTGACGGGCAGCTTTTCCGGGCAGCCCTCGAGCAGCACCGCCCAGCCCTGCTCGCCGTCCTGCAGTTCCGCTTTCTCGAACCCGCGGATGCGCGATCTGGCGGCGAGCGCGTTGCGGTGCACGCGCACGAAGGTCTCGGCGAATTCCTGCTCCAGGTGGGTGAGCGACTCTTCCAGCAGGTACTCGTGCTCCGCAGTGCGGACGGTGACGTATTTCAGCTCCGCCTTGAGATACACGATGTCGGCCACCGGCACGAGGCGGATGCGCCCGCGCTCTGGCACCGCGAGATTGCGCCGCGGCGTCTTCTCCAGTCCGCGCAGGTCTTCGCGGCCGGGGGCGCGAATGCCGCGCGCGCGCTCCAGCGCAGCCTGCAGCCGCGCGCGGCGCACCGGCTTCAGCAAATAGTCGAGCGCGCGCAGTTCGAACGCCTGAATCGCGTATTCGTCGTACGCGGTGACGAAAATGATCGCCGGCGGCGCTTCCAGCGCGAGCGTATGGCGCGCGAATTCGATGCCGCTCATCTGCGGCATGCGGATGTCGACCAGCACCAGATCGGCCGCCACCGAGCCGAGCAGATCGAGCGCCTCCCGCCCGTTGCCGGCTTCGCCCACGACCACGGCCGGCGTGGCTGCCGCGCAATCGGCGATCAATTCCTTCAGGCGCGAGCGCGCCGGCGCCTCGTCGTCGACCAGCACGACGCGCAACCCCGCGCGCAACCCCTCGCTCACTCCTGCCTCCGGTAGGGCAGCACAATGCGGATTTCGAACTTGTCGCCCGCCACCCCGGCGGCGAGGCTCGCCTCGACGTCGAAATGCAGGGCCAGGCGCTCGCGGATGTTCTCCAGCGCCATGCGGTTGCCGGCGGGATGCTGGTGATCCGGATGGTAGGGATTGGAGAGCAGCAGGCGCACCTTTTCTTTGTCGCCGGAAATGCTGATCTGCACCCGGCCCGGCGCCAGGCCCGGTTCGATGCCGTGGTAAATGGCGTTTTCCACCAGCGGCTGCAGCAGGAGCTGCGGCACCAGGGCATCCCCGGGCATGGCCGCCAAGTCCCATTCGACCTGCAGCCTTTCGCCCAGGCGCAACTGCTCGAGATTGAGATACTGGCGGCACAGCGCGATCTCGTCGGCAAGCGTGGTCAAGCGCCGATTGTCCTGCATCAAGGCGCGAAACAGTTCGGCCAGGTCCTCCAGCGCTTCTTCCGCCCGCTTGGGGTCGCTGCGGATGAGGGACAGCACGGCGTTGAGGCTGTTGAACAGGAAATGCGGCCGGATGCGCGCCTGCAGCGCCTGCAAGCGCGCATAGGCGAGAGCGGGGGAAAACGCGCGCGCGCGCCAGAAGAAATAGGCGCAGAGGAAGGCGCTGAGCATGCCGCTGAGCGCCCACGCCTGCGCCATGCGGTAGGGCGTGAGCGCGTCTCCGGGCTCCACGAGAATTGCTTGAACCAGCGTGGTCCATGCGGCCGCCAGCAGCATGACCGCGGCGACGCCCCAGGCGTAGGGCAGCCGCGCCAGCCACTTTTTTGCTGCGTACAGGGACAACAACGAAAACAGCAATACCGGCTCCAGCAGCGAAGCGAATTGCGCGAAGCGCTGCGCGCACTGCGCAAGATCGCGCGATTGCACCAGCGCCGCGGCGAAGCCGGCGATATTGCCCAGCAGCAGGATGCGCACCGCCACGCCGAGATTGCGAAAATCGGGCAGGGAGTCGCGCGACCCGTTTTGATCTATACTCGGCACGGTTAACGTATTGAAAGCGAAAGTCAAAGTAAGCAGGCGCGGCAGCGCCTGGTTTTTTCGATTCTGACCGCATTCAGGGCAATGAGCAAGAACACGCGCAAGAAACCTCCCGCCGCCGCATGGTCCGGCCGCTTCGCCGAACCGGTGAGCGAACGCGTACAGCGTTACACCGCATCGGTCGCCTTCGACCGGCGCCTGGCCGAGCACGACATCCGCGGCTCGCTCGCGCACGCGCGCATGCTCGCCGCCTGCGCCGTGATCAGCAGGCGCGACCTCGCCGCGATCGAGTCGGGCATGCGCACCATACTCGCGGAAGTGCGCAGCGGAAAATTCAAGTGGTCGCTGGCGGCCGAGGACGTGCACCTCAATATCGAGCGGCGGCTCACCGCGCTCGCGGGGGACGCTGGCAAGCGGCTGCACACCGCGCGCTCGCGCAACGATCAGGTGGCGACCGACGTGCGCCTGTGGCTGCGCGACGCGATAGACGCGCTCGCAGCCCAGCTCGCCGAGCTCCAGGCCAGCCTGGTCGGCCTCGCCGAACGCCACGCGGGCACAGTGATGCCCGGCTTCACCCATCTGCAGGTGGCGCAGCCGGTGACCTTCGGCCACCACCTGATGGCCTGGTTCGAGATGCTGGGGCGCGACCATGAGCGCCTGGTCGACTGCCG
>CAYNVY010000114.1:0-13570 GCA_964400745.1 uncultured Enterobacteriaceae bacterium
TGCTGTTCCACCGCGTCGCCAACACCCTCAACTACCTCGACATCAAGACCGTGATCGTGTCCTGCGGCACCTGCATGGACCAGCTGCAGAAATACGAATTCGACAAAATCTTCCCCGGTTGCCGCCTGCTCGACATCCACGAATATCTGCTGGAACAGGGTTTGAAGCTCGAAGGCGTCGGGGGCGTGCGCTACCTGTACCACGATCCCTGCCATACGCCGATGAAAACCTACCAGCCGCTGGCCGTCGTCAACCAGCTCATGGGAAGCGAGGTCAAGCTGAACGAGCGCTGCTGCGGCGAAGCGGGCACGCTGGCGCTGACCCGGCCGGACATTTCCACCCAGGTGCGCTTTCGCAAGGAAGAGGAGATGAAGAAGGGCGCCGCCGCGGTCCGCGCCGCGGGCGAGGGCGGCAGATTCGACGGGGAGGTCAAGATCCTCACCTCCTGCCCCTCCTGCCTGCAGGGCCTGGCGCGCTACGACGACGATGCGGGCACCGAGGCCGACTATATCGTGGTCGAGATGGCGCGACACCTGCTCGGGCCCGACTGGATGGCGGAGTACGTCGCCAAGGCCAATCGAGGCGGCATCGAGCGCGTGCTGCTCTAGGGAGGTCCGGAGCAAGGGGGCGACGCCCCCTTGTTGATCCCCCACTTCAGAGGAAGCGCTGGATATCTGTTAGCGGAATTCGGGACTTAAAATCTGCGCTTCCCTAGATATCATGTCCAGTTCGATTTCGGGCAATCCGGCCGTAGTGTGAACAAATTGACGTTCTCCTCCGGCGGGGCGCGCAATAAGCCCGAAGCGGTGGCAGAATGGCCGACATGAACGACTTCGAACTACCCGAACTCTCCGCCGAGGCGCATCCGGAATTCGCCGACGGCGCCTCCTGCGCCGCATGGCTGGCCGAGCTGCCGCTGGTCAATGTCGCGCCGTCCCAAATACGGTTGCTGGAGCAGTTGCGCCAGTTGAACCGTTTCGACTTGGCGCCCGCCGAGCGGCTCAGGCTGCTCGAAGCCCTGCGCGAACCGGTCTATTTCGTGCAGGCGGAGCAGATCAAGAAACTGGCAAACAAGCCGCTGCCCCTGACGCAAGTAGAGCGGGGCATATTCGGCCTGGTGGTGCAGCTGTGGCAGGAACTGCTCGTCGGCTACCAGCGTTGCCTGGCGCAGGCGATCGAAGGCAGGCTGGAGGGGCAGAGCGCGCTCATTTGCCAGCGGGCGCTCGACTGCGTGGCTGCCAGCATGTTCGACCATTGCCGCACCTATCACGCGTTTCCCGAATCGCATTGGCCGACCCTGCATCGGCTCTACCGCTGCGCCGAGGATGCGCGGGTGGTCGCAAACTCGGTCGAGGATCCGGCGAGGAAGCTGGACGTATGCTGCTCCGAGGTGTACGTGCGCGCGCTGCTGTTCATGCAGGCGAATCCGAACGAGCAGCCGCAAAAGCAGCTGCTGCAGATCCAGCATTGGCTGGAGCGCTGGGCACAGCATGTTCCGGTGCGCAGCAGCCCGCCCGAGGACAAGAGCCTGCCGCCGCTCATGCTCGATCCGTCCGCCGCCGCGGGCGCCTATCGCGAGGTCGACGCGAACGGGCGCAATGCTACGCGCTGGCTGGATATCGGCGAACTGGCGCGGGCCCTGAAAAAACTCGTGGTGCGGCTGCGCAAAGGCGAGACGCCCGCCAGTCTGGGCCTGGGTGAGGAATGCGCCATGCCGGGGGTCGAGCAGTCGCTGGTGCTGCTGTTCCGGCTCTGGTGCGAGGGCAAGAACGGGCGGGTGCAGGCGCGCCGCAGCGCCAGCGCGAAAGCGCAGGTATGCAGCAGTTTCGCCTCCATGCATTTTCATATCTCGGGCAAGACGTTTCGCCAGCCCGGGCCGGTGGTCGGGATGACGCGGCAGGAGTCCGACGAGATAGCCACGTTCGGCCATGCCAGCACGCGCAAGGAAGAAGCGCACATCGAAGCCGGCGGCTACGCGATCGAGGATTGGCTGCTGCACGAGGAAAGCTTGTCGGGTTCGCGCCTGTTTCGCCCGGCGCTCGCAAGCGGCGGGCGTTACGCCCTGACGCAGTTGATCGCGCTGCGCCCCGGCGACGCCAAGAATTTTTTCATCGGCGTGGTGCGCTGGCTGCGGATCGAACAGGACGGCGGCCTGCACCTGGGCGCGCGCCTGATCCCGGGAGTGCCGCGCGCCGTGGCCGTGCGGCCCACGGGGATCAACGCGCAGTCGGAAAAATACGTCCCCGCGTTCTATTGTCCGGCGCTGGCCGCGCTGGCCTCGCCTGCCGCGTTGTTACTGCCCCCCGGCTGGTATCGGCCCAAGCGCGTGCTGGAAGTCTACAGCGACTCATCCGAGTCCTTCCTCCTCAGCAACGTGATCGAACGCGGCAGCGATTTCGAGCGCGTCGCAATCGAACCCGCCCGATAGCGCCCGACCCGAAGACGGTTTCGCGTCGGGCGGCATGCGCCCGTTGCGGCCATCGGCTCTATCGTGCCGTTCGGGCGCCTGACGTAGCGGCGAGCGCCGCCGATTCGACCGCAGGCCGGATGCGCTGCGCCGGGAACACGGCGCAAAACACGCTGCCCTTGCCGGGCTCGCTGTCGATCTCCAGTGCCGCCTGATGGCGAGTAAGAATGTGTTTGACGATCGCCAGTCCGAGCCCGGTGCCCCCGGTTTCGCGCGAGCGGCTGTTATCCACGCGGTAGAAGCGCTCGGTCAGGCGCGGGATGTGGCGCGGCTCGATGCCGGGGCCGCTGTCCCTTACGCTGAACACCGCCTGCGCGCCGCGCCGCGTCCAGGCCAGCCGGATGTCCCCGCCCGCCGGTGTGTAGCGCACGGCGTTGATCACCAGATTGCCGAATGCGCTGCGCAGTTCCTGTGCGTTGCCTTGCAGCAGAGTCTGCTCTTCCGCCTGAAATTCGATGCGATGGTTTCCGGCGCTCAACGCCAGGGCTTCGTCGCGCAGGTCGGCGAGCAGGGCTGCGATGTCTATCGTGGTTTCATCGCTCAGGCCGCGGCTGCTTTCCAGGGCGGACAGCGTGAGCAGGTCCTCCACCAGTCGTTGCATGCGCCGGGTATGATCGCGCATCAATTCCATGTAGGCCTGCCGCCTGCGCTCGTCCAATACGACCGCGCCGTCGGTGAGGGTTTCCAGGAATCCGGCCACCACCGTGAGCGGGCTCTTCAACTCGTGCGACACGTTGGCGACGAAATCCCGGCGCATGGTTTCGACTTTTTCCGCCAGGGTGATGTCGCTCGCGAGCAGGAGCTTTTGCGCCTCGCCGTAATCGATGATGGCGAGCGACAGCACCAGCCCCTCCCCGCGCGTCAGGCGCAGGGTGAGCGGCTCCGCGTACTCCCCTCTTGCCATGTATGCGGCCAGGTCCGGGTGCCGCACCAGATTGACCAGCGGCTGGCCCAGATCGCGCCCTTCGTCCAGCCCGAAGTATTCGCGCGCGATCGGATTGCACCACTCGATATGGCCGCGGGCGTCGAGCAGCACGACGCCGTCGGGCAGCGCCAGGCCGACATTGCGAAAACGCGCCAGTTCCTCGGTGAGCGCCTGCTCCCGATTGGTCCGCGCACGCACGAAGCGGTAAAGTGCGGCCAGCACTTCGTCCCAGATGCCGCTGCCCTGCGGGACGGACTTGAGCGCGGGGTCGCGCAGCCACGCGGTCAAGGCGGCCAGATTGGCGGTATGGCGCGCCAGCAGCAGCGCGAGCCCGATGCATACGGCGGCGAGCGCCCAGACCCGGCCGGCGAGTGGCCACAGGAGCAGGCCGGCGACGCATACTCCGGCGAGCGCCGTGGCGCTTTGTATCCAGACAGATTTCACGTGATCGGCGATGGCGCTCTGGGGGGTGGCTAGTTGCCGCGATTATGGCATGCGCGGCACGTCAGACGGCTCAGGCCGTCGCGGTGAAACGATAGCCGGTGCCGCGCACGGTTTCGATCAGCGCATCGTGGCGGGTGGCTTCCAGCGCCTTGCGCAGCCGGCGGATATGCACATCCACCGTGCGTTCCTCGACGAATACCTGGTCGCCCCAGACCTGGTCGAGCAATTGGGTGCGGGTATGCACGCGCTCGGCGTGGGTCATGAAGAAGTGGAGCAGCCGGAATTCGGTCGGCCCCAGATCCAGCGCCGAGCCGTTGCCGCTGACCCGGTGCGTGGCCGGGTCCAGTCGCAGGCCCTTGATCTCGACCACGTCCTCGGTGAGCTGGGGAGCGCGCCGGCGCATCACCGCCTTGATGCGCGCGAGCAGTTCCCGCGGCGAGAACGGCTTGGTAACGTAGTCGTCTGCGCCTGCCTCCAGCCCGGTAATCTTGTCCTGTTCGGCCGATTTGGCCGTGAGCATGATGATCGGGATGGCGCGGGTGCGTTCGTTGCCGCGCAAATGGCGCGCGATGGCCAGACCGGATTGCCCGGGCAGCATCCAGTCCAGCAGCACCAGATCGGGCAGCGTCTGACGCAGGATAGTGAGCGCCTGCTCTGCGTCCGCGGCTCTCAGCGTATGGTGACCGGCAGCTTCGAGGTTGACTGCGATCAACTCCTGAATGGCGGCCTCGTCTTCTACGATGAGCACATTGAGCGGCATGACGTTTTCGATTCCACAAGATTGGCCTGACGGCGCAGGGCGCCGGACCAGATTTCCCCGGCTGCAATGGTAGGGTGCGCGTGTGACATTCTGGTTACAGCCACAAACGCGCTGGCCGCGGTATCATAGGCGCCCCGCGCATCGCATCAAACATATGAACAAACATACTCCGACCGAAATCAAACTGCACCAGGTATCGCGCCAGATGGAAATCTCGTTCGACGACGGCAAGCATTTTGAATTGTCCTACGAATTCCTGCGCGTCTACTCGCCCTCCGCAGAAGTGCGCGGCCACGGGCCCGGGCAGGAAACGCTGCAGGTCGGCAAGAAGGACATAGAAATCACCGCCATCGAGCCGGTCGGCAGCTATGCGGTGCAGCCGCGCTTTTCCGACGGGCACGACAGCGGGCTTTATACTTGGGATTACCTATACCAGATCGCCAGCGACCGGGATCAGCTGTGGCAGGAGTACCTGCAGCGCCTGCAGGCCGCGGGCGCGAGCCGCGAAGCGGGCGCGAACCCTGTGCCTGCGGCTCCGAAGAGCGGTTGCCACTAGGCCGGGCATCGAATGAACGGAAAAACCCATTTTGGTTTTCAGCAGGTAGACGAGACCGAAAAAGCGCAGAAGGTCGCCGGCGTGTTCGATTCTGTCGCGCCCAAGTACGACCTGATGAACGATCTGATGTCGGCCGGAATGCATCGCGCCTGGAAGGCTTTTACCATCTCGATCTCCGGGGTGAGACGCGGCGAGCGCGTGCTCGACGTCGCCTCGGGCAGCGGCGATCTGGCCCGCGCGTTCGCGCGCCGCGTGGGCGAGGAAGGCCAGGTCTGGATCACCGACATCAACGGCGCCATGCTCGCGCGCGGACGCGACCGCATGCTGGACGAGGGCCGCCCCTTGCCGCTGGCGCAGTGCGACGCGGAAAAACTGCCGTTCAAGAGCGACAGCTTCGACTGCGTCAGCGTCGCCTTCGGCCTGCGCAACATGACGCACAAGGATGCGGCATTGGCCGAAATGCGCCGCGTGCTCAAGCCGGGCGGCAGGCTGCTGGTGCTGGAATTCTCCCGCGTATGGCAGCCCCTTTCCCGGGCCTACGACTGGTATTCGTTCCAGGTGCTGCCCTGGCTGGGATCGAAGATCGCGGGGGACGCCGAAAGCTACCGCTACCTGGCCGAATCCATACGCATGCACCCGGACCAGGATCAATTGAAAGGCCTGATGGAACGAGCCGGCCTGGAGCGTGTCGAATACTTCAACCTGAGCGCCGGCGTGGTCGCTTTGCACCGGGGTTACAAGTTTTGAAGGTATTATAAGAGGCCATTTCAGACTCACCGAAATGGCCTCCCCGAATTAGGGGAGCACGAGGGGATGTATCCCCTCGTCTTGAAATAGGCTATAAGAGCATAATGCTCGTCCAACGCTGTATGAGGAGGAACTAAATGAAACATCTGTTATCGATCGCTATCGCCGCATTCATGACGCTGGGCTTGATGGTTCAGGACGCCGAGGCGGCGCGCCTGGGCGGCGGCCGCAGCGTGGGCGCACAGCGCTCCAGCGTCGCTCCGAGCAAGAGCGCGCAGCAAACCCCGCCGTCGCAAGCGCCGGCAGCGGCGCCAGCCGCTGCTGCACCCAAGCCCGCGGGCAACCGCTGGCTCGGCCCGATCGCCGGCCTCGCCGCCGGCCTGGGCTTGGGCTGGTTGCTCGGTCAGGGTGGATTGGGTGGCCTGGGCGGCGCGCTCAGCAGCATGCTGATGATGGCTCTGGTCGGCTTCGCCGTGTTTTTCGTTTTCCGCCTGCTCACGCGGCCCAAGTCCGCGGGCAATCTGCAATTCGCCGGCGCGGGCAACCAGCCGGTCTCCGCCGTGCCGCCTTCCCTGGCGCCTGCGAGCGGTGCCGCGTCGGGTTTCGGCGGGCAGTCGCAGCCGAATATCCCCGCAGGATTCGATACCGATGGCTTTCTGCGCCAGGCCAAGCTCAATTTCGTGAAGCTGCAGGCGGTGCATGACAGCGGCAAACTGGGCGAACTGCGCGAATTCACCACCGATGCGATGTTCGACTCGATCAAGCAGGATCTGCTGCAGCACGGCGCCGTCGGGCAACAAACCGACGTGGTGACGCTCAACGCCGATCTGCTGGAAGCGCTGACCGAGGGCGACACCCATTGGGCCAGCGTGCGCTTTTCGGGCATGATTCGCGAAACCGCGAACGGACAGCCCGAGGCGTTCGAGGAGATCTGGAATCTGGCGAAGCCGGCCTCCGGCGCCACCGGATGGGTACTGGCGGGAATACAGCAGATCCAGTAGCAGGGTTTTGCTCGCAGGTTGCCGCGGCGATCGTCGCGGCATCCCGGTTTTGCAGGGGAACGAGGGGAGAACTCCCCTCGTGTCGTTATCAAGCAGGTTATATCGTGACTCCCGCCCGAGGGCGGCGCGCAGTCACATCGACGCCAAGGAAGCTGTTCCGTGTTACAGCACCCCGGGATTTACGCACTCAATCATCTGCTGGCCGCGGAAGCCTGGGCGCGCGACAAACTCAAGCCGTACCCCGGCCAGTGCGTGGAGTTTCGCGCTTCGCCGCTGCCTGCGCTGCGCCTGGAGATACTCGAGTCCGGTCTGCTCGCCGGTGCGGCGACGGACGCGGCGCCGAACCTGATCGTTACCATCGGTTCGGGGGCGCTGCCGGCGCTGATGCAGAGCGAAGAGGCCTTGATGCGCGAAATCAACATCGAAGGCAGCGCCGATCTCGCCAGCGCGGTGCAGTACCTGTTTCGCCACCTGCGCTGGGACTTCGAGGAAGACCTGTCCCGCGTATTCGGGGACGCGATCGCGCACCGCATGGTGGAGCAGGGCGGGCGCTTCGCCGCCTGGAACAAGGAGGCGGTGAACAAACTGGCGCAAAACCTCACCGAATACTGGATAGAGGAAAACCCGATGCTGGCACGGCCCGCCGCCGTGCGCCAGTTCCTGTCCGAAGTGGATCAGTTGCGCGACGATCTGGCACGGCTGGAAAAGCGCGTCGCCGCATTGACGAAGTCGCTTTGAAAAAACTCCCCATCTCAGTCTTCACCGGGTAATCGATGCTGCGCCTTTTGCGCCTCGCGAGAATCATCAGCGTCAGCATCCGTTTCGGCCTGGATGAATTCTTCCTCGCTCACGCGCGCACGCGCTTCCTGCTTGTCGCGGGGCAGCGCGTGCTGTTCTGGCGCAATCTGAGCGAGCCCCGCGCCTTGCGCCTGCGCCTGGCGCTCGAGGCGCTGGGACCGCTGTTCGTCAAGTTCGGCCAGGTGCTTTCGACCCGGCGCGACCTGCTGCCGCCGGACATTGCGGACGAACTCGCGCGGCTGCAGGACAAGGTGCCGCCGTTTTCGACCGAACTCGCCCACGCCCAGCTCGAGCGCTCCTTCGGCCGGCCGGTGACCGAGGTGTTCGAGCAGTTCGAGCCGCTGCCGGTGGCGAGTGCCTCCATCGCGCAGGTGCATTTCGCCGTGCTCCCCGGCGGGCGCGAATGCGCGGTCAAGATCCTGCGCCCCAACATGCAGGAGGCGATCGAAAAAGACGTGGCCCTGCTCGACAGCGCCGCCGGTCTGATCGAGGCGCTGTGGGTGGACGGCAGGCGGCTGAAGCCGCGCCAGGTGGTGGCCGAGTTCGCCAAGCACCTGAACGACGAGCTCGACCTGGTGCGCGAAGCCTCGAACGCAAGCCAGCTGCGGCGCAACTTTGCCGGCACTTCGCTGCTCATGATCCCGGAAATCTACTGGGACTACTGTTCTTCTTCGGTGATGGTGATGCAGCGCATCAGCGGCATCCCCATCAGCCATGTGGATGAGATGCGCGCCGCCGGCGTGGACATCCCGCGCATCGCCCGCGCCGGCGTGGAGATTTTTTTCACCCAGGTGTTTCGCGACGGTTTTTTCCACGCCGACATGCATCCGGGCAATATTTTCGTCGCCACCGACGTCGACCCGCGCGGCCAGTTCGTCGCCGTCGATTTCGGCATCATGGGCACGCTGACCGATGTCGACAAGAATTACCTCGCGCAGAATTTTCTCGCCTTCTTCCAGCGCGACTACAAGCGCGTGGCGCAGGCGCACCTGGAAGCGGGCTGGGTGCCGCCGGACACGCGCATCGACGAGTTCGAGGCCGCGATTCGCGCCGTGTGCGAACCGGTGTTCGACCGGCCGCTGAAGGACATTTCATTCGGCCGGGTGCTGCTGCGCCTGTTTCAGACTTCGCGCCGCTTCAATGTCGAAATCCAGCCGCAGCTGGTGTTGCTGCAGAAGACGCTGCTCAACATCGAAGGTTTGGGCCGGCAGATGGACCCCGAACTCGACCTGTGGAAAACGGCCAAACCCTATCTCGAGCGCTGGATGAGCGAACAACTTGGCTGGCGCGGCATGGTGCGCGGCCTGATGAACGAGGCGCCGCGCTGGGCCACCATGCTGCCGCAGCTGCCGCGGCTCGCGCACCGCGCCCTCTACGCCGATCATGGGGCCGGAATCGAGCGCGCGCTGGAGCGGCTCGCCATCGATCAAAAGCAGCGCCACCGCAGCATCCTTAGCCTCTGCCTGCTGCTCGCAGCATTGCTCGCCTGGCAGATCTACCTCACGCTGTAAGCGGGGGGCGGGCTGCGCCGGCGGCGAAGCGCGGGATATAATTGGCCACGCGCTCCTGCGGCTAGCAAGCAACAAGAATTCGCTATGTCAGATTTGATCTGGTTCGTCACCCTCTATCTGATCGTTTCCGTCGGCATCGGCCTGTTTGCCGCGACCAAGGTGAAGAATTCCGCCGACTACGTCGTCGCCGGCCGTCATCTGCCGCTGCCCTTCATCATCGCCACCGTGTTCGCCACCTGGTTCGGCTCCGAGACGGTGCTCGGCATTCCGGCGAAGTTCCTGAACGACGGCCTGAAGGGCGTGGTCGCCGATCCCTTCGGCTCCAGCATGTGCCTGATCCTGGTCGGCCTCTTCTTCGCCCGGCCGCTGTACCGCATGGGCCTCCTGACCATAGGCGACTACTATCGCGCGCGCTACAACCGGCCGGTGGAAGTCGTGGTCAGCCTGTGCATCGTGATTTCCTACCTCGGCTGGGTGTCGGCGCAGGTTACGGCGCTGGGCCTGGTGTTCAACGTGCTCACCGAAGGATTGCTCGAACCCTGGCAGGGGATGATGCTGGGCGTGGGCATCGTGCTCCTCTACACGCTTGCCGGCGGCATGTTCTCGGTCGCTTTCACCGACCTGTTCCAGATGCTGATCATCGGCGCCGGCATGGTGTACATCGCGATCATCGTCAGCGGCATCGCCGGCGGCGCCGGCGTGGTGATCGATCACGCAGCGGCGGCCGGCAAGTTCGAGTTCTGGCCCAAGTTCGAGGCGCGCGACATCATCCTGTTCGTCAGCGCCTGGGCCACCATGGGCCTCGGATCGATCCCGCAGCAGGACGTGTTTCAGCGCGTGTCCGCGGCGAAAAACGAGAACACCGCGGCGCTGGGCTCGGTGCTCGGCGGGACGATCTACTTTTTCTTCGCCTTCGTGCCGATGTTCCTCGCCTATTCGGCCATCATGATCGACCCGAAGATGGTGGCCGACCTGATCACCAAGGATTCGCAGCTGATCCTGCCGCGGCTGATTCTCGATCACGCGCCGTTCGCGGTGCAGGTGATGTTCTTCGGCGCGCTGCTCGCCGCCATCCTCTCCTGCTCCAGCGCGACGCTGCTCGCGCCCTCGGTGACCTTTGCCGAAAACGTGCTGCGCGGCTTTCTGCCCAAGCTCTCCGACTGGCAGTTCCTGCGCCTCCTGCGCAGCGTGGTGTTCCTGTTCGCCATGGGCGTGCTCGCCTTCGCCATCAATTCGAATTCGACCATCTACGGCATGGTGGAAAACGCCTACAAGGTCACCCTGGTCGCGGCGTTCACGCCGCTCGCCTTCGGCCTGTACTGGAAGCGCGCCACCACCCAGGGCGCGGCGGCTGCCATCGTGCTCGGGCTCGCCACCTGGATTTTCCTGGAAGTGGTCAACCCCGAGGCGTATCTTCCGCCGCAGTTCGCCGGGCTGCTCGCTGCCATCTCGGGCATGGTCATCGGCTCGCTCGCGCCGCAGCGCTACGGCGTGCAACACCACACCCATCCCAGTGCAGCCTAGCGGGTCCGAATTTCCTCCAAGAACCTAGAAGCGCAACTCCCGGGCTGTCCCCGCGGCCGAAGAGTCAGCCCGTGGCTTGAAATGCTGGATGGGATTGGACATTGCCAGGAGCGGAGGAAGTGCCAAGCGCTACCTGCGGCGTTGGAAGCTCCGCAGTGGGGATGGAGTCGGTATTCGCAATTACCTGGCGCTGCGGCAGGTAATGAAGCAGCAAATCCGTTTCCTTCTTCACCGCGCTGTAGCACTCGCAACTCAGAGTTTCGAGCTTCGGCCGGTCAAGCACCGTGATTAATCCGCGCCTATACGAAATCACGCCCAGCTGCTGCAATTTTAACGCGGCCTTGGTGACGAGGTCATCGATTCCCCGCCGCCGCGGTCCGCCGCGAAAGCTCCTACGCGCCCCGACTTCAAGGTCGGTGACCGCGTTGCCTTCCATGATCGCTACAACATTCCAGTAACGGGGACGGTCAGCCGCATCAACAAGAAGACCGTGACCGTGACCCCCGACAATGACGTCGGTCAATGGCGCGTCTCTGCCGCGCTGTTGAATCACCTCGTCGATATCTGACGGCGGCGGCGGGACCGCCGCCATTCTCTAGCTTCGTTAAACCCCAAACGTCAAGAGTGGGGATTTGGCGACGGATACGCAGCAACAAAGGGTTGGGCCCCATGACGTGGACGGGCGAGGCAATTTCAGGCAGGTTGCGCATGTAAACGTACGCCGAGTGCGCGAGCTACTTTCAGCACGGTGGCAAAGCTCGGGTTGCCGTTTTCACCAAGGGCTTTGTACAGGCTCTCGCGGCTTAGCCCGGCGTCGCGTGCAACTTGAGTCATCCCTTTGGCCCGGGCAATATCTCCAAGGGCGCGGGCGATACCCACGGCATCGTCGGGCGCTTCGGCAAACCAGGCATCGAGATAAGCGGCCATTTCCTCTGGGGTGCGGAGCTGTTCCGACACGTCGTACGGAACGGTCTTAGTCTTGGGTGCAGCCTTGGTTGCAGTGCTTGACATGTTTAGATGCTCCTACAGGTTTTTGGCCATTGAAATAGCCGCTTTGATATCCTTCTGCTGCGTAGATCTGTCACCTCCGGCCAACAGAATAATGACCACTCCACCACGATCGGTGTAGTAGACCCTGTAGCCCGGACCGAAATCGATCTTGAGTTCGAAAACGCCGTCGGTCAGCGTTCGATGTTGACCCGGATTGCCATTGACCAGGCGATCGACGCGGACCTGGATTCGTGCGCGTCCAGTGCGGTCCTTGAGTGAGTAAATCCAGTCTCGATAGACCTCTGTGATCTGCACGCGCATGACCGCAGTGTATCCTGTGGGATACGTTTGTCAAGGCCCGATCCGCTACTGCCTGAACGGGGCCGAACGTTTTGATCAGCGGCAGGCGCGCGCGATGGTTGATGAAAAACTCAAGGCCGCTTTCGCCTGTCCGCTGGATCTAAAGTTCGGCAACATCTCGCCGCAATGCATACGATTCACCGCGATGTTCTCTTTGAAACCCATTCGAGAAGCGCGTCGTTCATTTTCGTCTGCCAGCCTGTGCCGGTGGACTTAAAGTACTTAAGTACCTCCGGGCTATACCTGACACTGACCAACTGCTTTGTTGGTCTTGCCTGTGGACCGCGCTGACCCCGCTTTCGTTTCTCCGCGAGGGCAGAGCGCACAGCGGCATAGCCGCCCTTTCTTACAACTACCAAATTGGCCATCCTGCCTTCTTCCGCAGCGGTAAGCGGCCGATCTTTGCCTGGTGCGGCGGCGATCACAGCTTCCCATTGCGCAGGACTAGCCGGAAATTTCTTTCGCATAGCGTCTGATTTCATGTTTCTCTGCCTTGCGAAGACTGATGATGTGCGGCTCATCGCCTCGCTCCGTGTAGGTCATGTGCACGACGATGCCGTTGAGCCAACCGAGCAAATTGATTCGCTGCTCACCATAATCCTCACGGTCATCTTCCCATGTGACGACCGGAGAATCGAAGACGGCCTCGCAACCAAGAAAGTCCAGGCCGCGGGCTTTGAAGTTGCGTAGACGCTTCGGTTCATCCCAGGTCGGCATGCTTTGATTGTAGCTACACCTGCCGGTCTATGCAAAGCTATTTGTAGCTACGGCGCTAGGTCGCGCTGGTTGGTTAATGGGGCCGAACGTGTTGTTCTGCGGCGTGCCATGACGACGGTTGATCTGGCGCGACGCTGGCGGCCCGTCCGCAGCAACAAAGGGTTGGGCGTCTTCACAGAAGCTCAGTGAACTCGTCGGGAGAAATATCCGCTTGGCGCAAGATGCCAGCAAGCGTGCCGACCTTGACCTCGCTATGCATCGGCACCACACAGCCTTTGGGTCCGCGCCGCATGATGACGTGGCTTCCGGATTGACGAATCTTCGCGAAACCGAGACGCTCAAGGGCTTTGACGATTGCCGCCCCTGAAGTGCGGGGCAGCTTAGGCATTCGCCGGAAGGCTGAACATGGTTACTACGGGATGCCCCGGAGCGGGAAGCGGAAACTCGGACAGATAGAGTGCGGTCGCCTCTTTCAAATTGGCGACTGCTTCTTCCACCGTTTCACCCTGCGTGGTGGTGCCCGTCTCGGGGTTGAACGCAACATACCCGCCTTCTTCGGCAGGTGTAAGAACAGCGGTCAGTTCCATGGTGATGCCTCGCGAAGGAAATGCCTCAATTGTCGCGCATTCCAGGCCTGGACGCCCAACGCCGAGCTAAACGGCGCGGCGCTTTTGGCCGCGTCCGCTTGAGCGCGAAGTTATACGTGTCTGCGTCTCTACCAACCGACCCGATACGAACTTGTGTAGGACACTCGCCATAAGCGTCTGATA
>CAYNVY010000115.1:0-13533 GCA_964400745.1 uncultured Enterobacteriaceae bacterium
TCGATTTCGCCTGCCTGATACCGGGTCATTTCGAAGCGGGAATGAAGGGCAGGATACAGGTCAGAAAGTGACCTGTCGGCCCAATTCAGCAAACCCTTAGCTTCCGGACCAACCCCTGAGGATTAAGCCATGAAGCACGTTCTGATCGCTATCTTGATTGCGCTCCCGACCGCTTTGCCGGGCGCAAGCTTTGCCGCGGGCGACCATGGCAGCCATCAAATGACCCAGGCGCCGGTTGCCGGCGATGCGCAGATGACCGATGGGCTGGTGAAGAAAGTGGATAAACCTGCGGGCAAGATCACCTTGTCGCACGCACCGCTCCCCGCCCTCGGCATGCCCGCGATGACCATGATCTTTCGCGTCAAGGACCCTGCCTGGCTAGATCAGATGAAGGCAGGCGACAAGATCCGCTTCATGGCGGACAAGGTGAACGGGCTCTATACCGTCGTCCATTTCGAATCCGCCAACTAGCGCAGGCGATGTCGGTCGAATTGGTGCCGCCGGCATTGGATTCCAGGCGCACGGGAGATTGCGCTCCTGACGGGCTCAGGATCGCTCCGCTTATTCGATTGCCATATAAGCATAGTCTACAAAAATCGTTGTCCTGAACAAGGTGCTTAACTAGAGTGCGCCTTTGCGCAAGATGATTTGTCGCGCCGAATCCATACACGGGCCCCACGACTCCGTTCTCAATGAAACTTTCGTTCAACAATATAGAGAAGCGTTTTTCCGGCCTGCACGTCATCTACAACTTCAGCCAGGAAATCGAAGAAGGCAAGCTGGTTGCACTCGTCGGCCCGTCCGGCTGCGGCAAGTCGACGCTGCTGCATATCGCCGCCGGCCTGGAGGCGCCGAGCGCCGGCAGCATGCTGGCCGACGGCCGCCCGGTGCGGGTCCCGAAGCCGGAACGCATGCTGATGTTCCAGGAAAACGCGCTCTACCCGTGGCTGACGCTGGCGCAGAACGTGGCGATGGCGCTCGAGCTGCAGAAGATCGACAAGCAGCGTGCGCGCGCGCAGGCGTTCGAATGGCTGGGAAAAGTCGGCCTCGAAGGCTTCGAGGATTACTACCCGCATCAGGTTTCCGGCGGCATGGGGCAGCGCGCTGCGCTGGCGCGCGCCTTCATTTCGCATCCGAAAGCGCTGCTGCTCGACGAACCGTTCGGCGCGCTCGATGCGCTCACGCGCATGACGCTGCAGGACGTGCTGCGCGAGCTGATTCGCGAAGCGCGGCCGACCGTGCTCCTGGTCACGCACGACGTTGAAGAAGCGCTGTTCCTGGCAGACCGCATCCTCGTGTTCAGCCAGCGGCCGGCCAAGGTACTGAAGGCATTCAACCTGGGGCGATACGAAAAAACGCACGACCTGTCGGACTTCGCTGGCGTGCGCCGCGAGATTCTGGGATTGCTCGGCATCCAAGCCCAGCACCAAGAGAACGCTGCAATACTGGAAGGAGCAGGAATATGAAACTCTCTCAATTGCTCAACGCGGCGCTCGCGGCATTGGCCATTGCCGGCCCCGCCACCGCAGACGAAAAATTCAAGGTCGGCTACCTGCGCGTGATGGACGACGCGCAAGCCATCGTCGCGTACGAAGGCGGCTTGTACAAGAAGCAAGGACTTGACGCCGAGCTGGTTGAGTTCAAATCCGGCACCGACCTGATCAAGGCCGTCGTCGGCGGCCAGCTCGACTCCGGCGTGCTCGGCTTCACCAACGCCGTCGCCTGGGCCTCCAAGGGCGCCGACCTGAAGGTAGTGGGCGGCGCGCAGCACGGCTACCACGCCATCGTCGTGCGCGACGGATTGGGCATCAAGACGGTCGCCGACCTCAGGGGCAAGACCCTCGCCTCGCAAGCCGAAGGCAGCACCGCCGACACGGTGCTGAAGGGCGTGGTGTTCAAGCAAGCCGGCCTCAAGCCGGAGGACGTCAACGTCATGGGCGTCAGCCCGCAAGTCGCGGTGCAGTCGCTGATCGGAAAGCGCGCTGACGCCGCTTTCCTGTTCGAACCGCAGGCCAGCATCGCGCAGCTGGTCGCCCCGGTCACGCAGATCTACGAGATCGGAGCAGTCTGGCCTTTTCCCTGCATGGTCGTGATCACCTCCGGCGACACGCTGAACAAGCGCAAGCACGCGCTGTGGAAATCGCTCGATGCGCAGCGTGAAGCGATCGAACTGCTGCAGAAGAAACCGGGCGAAGCATCGAAACTGATCGCCGGCTACTTCATCTCCGAACCCACGCTCAAAACGCTGAAGAACGGCGATCTGCCGCGCGAAACCGTCATCGCCGCCGCCATCAAGAGCCAGACCTTCAGTGCCGCACTGACGCAGAGGGATCTGTCCCGCATGCAGGAAATCGCCGATATCCTGGCAGAGCAAGGCTCGCTCAAGACCCGCGACGGCAAGCCGTTCGACGTCAAGAGCATTCTGGATCTGAGCTGGCAGAAGGAGCGAAAACTGTAGGCGCGGATGCCGAGGTACGCAGTCCGCGGCAATCGGCAAGAACATGGCCGGCATCCGCCGGCCATCTCGTTTGAACCAACCATGAACCCCAGAACCCGTCTCTCCGGCAACAGCAGGATCCTCGCCTTCATGCTGGCGGTGGTTCTGATCCTTTTCGTCTGGCAGGTCGCCGCCTGGTTCCTCCCCGACTTCCTGATGCCGGGTGTGCCCGCCGTGATCGTGCGCCTGTTGCAGGAGCTGCAGACGGAGCACTTCCGCGCGGCGTTGTGGGGCAGTCTCGCCAGGCTCGCCGCCGGCTACGGCGCCGCCATGCTGCTCGGCGTCGGCTTCGGCCTGATCGGCGCGGTGCTGTTCTTCTTCCGCGAGGTGCTCAAGTCCGCCATCATCATCCTGCAATCGATCCCGTCCATCGCCTGGGTGCCGTTGTTGCTGATCCTGATGGGCTTCGGCAGCCTGCCGATAGTGGTCGTCGTCGGCATCGCCGCCTTCTTCCCCGTTGCGCTGTCGGTCATGAATGCCACCGAAAGCGTGCGGCAGGTCCACGTCTCCGCTGCGCGCGTCATGGGCGCTACTCGCTGGGACATGCTCAAGCGTGTCTACCTGCCCGCCGTCATGCCGGAACTCGTCACCGGCGCGCAACTCGCCTTCGGCAACGCCTGGCGCGCGCTGATTGCGGCGGAAATGCTGGTCGGCTTCGGCAAAGGCCTCGGTCGCTCGCTCTCCTACGCCGGCGAGACCGCCGATATGGTCGGTGTGATGACCAGCATCCTCGCGATCGCCATCCTCGCGCCGCTGATCGACCAGCTGCTGCTGGAGAACCTCAAACGGCGCGTGCTGCAATATCAATACGTCTGAGCATGAGCGCCCCGGCGCCCATTCGATCGCCCCTGCCGCGCGCGCTGCTTGCGGCCGCACTCGCCGGCGGCTGCGCCAGCGCACTCGCCGCTGACTGGTCGGAGCGGGCCAAACTGCGCGGCGAGCTGCTCGCCGGCATCCACTACGTGGTCCCCGAATACAGGGGTGGAATGAAGTTCCGCACCCCCGAAGCTCTCGATACGGCGCTTCTCGAAGATGTTGCCCGACGCGTGCGCCTCCCGCTCGCCACCGTGCGGGCGGAAACCGGAAAAGTCGACATCTCTCTCGTAACGCTTGCGCCATCCGATCCGCTGCACGGCTTTGCCAATGTCATCCCTACTGGCTATATCGCCGGCCCAATGGCCATCATGCGCTCCGACACCGACATCAAGACATGGGAACAGCTGAAAGGGCGCAAGGTCTGCGTGTCCGAAGGCGGCCATTACGCCGGCACGCTCGGCGCCAGATACGGCGCTACGGAGATGATCCACAAAGCGCCCGCCGATTCTCTGCTCGCGCTGCGCATCGGCATGTGCGACGCTGCGGTCCATGACAGTAGGATGCTGGAACAGCTAATCAATCTGCAGGAGTGGAAAAAGTTTTCAGCGAGACTGCCGGTGGGTCAGCGTACGATGCTGGCGTTCGTCGTGCCCGTAGGCGACAAGAAGAGCGCCTCGATTCTGAAGCAAGCAACGGCCGCATGGGCGGCCAATGGGTATCTGGACCGGCTGATGTACAAAGCGGTGCAGCAAATCGCGTTTGAGGTATATCTGGATCAGGATGTGCCGGATTGCCACTGAGCGGCTCTCTCGGCATCGTCATCCGCATATGCGCATTGCGTCGCGCTTCTGACCGTCGGTTCGGCGCAGGAAGAGAAGGGACCGTTACTTACCGGTCCCTCCCGTCCGTATGCAAGCGCTCAGTACGCCGGGACCCAGAATTGTTGCGTAGCGGTCGAAGCCGCGCCGCTTGGCACGACGTTGTGTTGCATGACTTGCTGGGCGTGACGGCCTGCCGGGGCATCCGCCGTGCCGCCCGGATCGGTGTGTACACCTTGGAACCACGTGCCGCTATCGGGCGCGGCGGCGATCGGTGCTACCTTCTTCTGCATCAGTTCCTGGCTGTGACGCCCGGCGGGGGCATCCGGCGTGCCGCCCGGATCGGTGTGGATGCCCTGGTACCAGGTGCCGGAATCCGCGAACGCAGTAGGCGCTACAGCGGCAAGCGCGAACGCCGAGGCGAGAATGGTAAGCCGCATTTTGGTGTTGATGGACATGATTAGATCTCCTTGAAAGTAAATTTGCGATTTCGGCCAAACGCCTTGAGGCACGTTCAGCCTGGACTACGTTTGCGTCCGTAGTGAATGAACTATAGGCGGGCGACCCCAACGAAAACATGACGCGCGTATTACAACGAAGTAATCGCGTTTGGCATATTCCGAGGGGGTTGACGCGACGCGTGGCAACTGGCGCCGGGGCCGAATGGGTCAAGACGGCCGAAGGAAGGTACCGGGCGGCCCCGGCTGCCGATTGCCCGTGAATGCCAAGGGATGAGGTTTTTCCAGTGCGAACTTATCGTCGCCGATCGGTGCTTGCACGGCATTGCGCCTTGCATCGCAAGCACAGGGGCGCACCCGTGCCGGAGCAAAGGGAAGGCAGACGCCACTGGCGGGAAACTGGAGAAACAGCACCGATCAGGGCGACGCTCACCCCATACCGAACGCGGATGTAAGCGCGCCGCGACGAATGTAGTTAGGACCTAGTGCATTCCGCCCATCATTACATTCACGGCATTGGCAGCCGAATTCGCCGTCATCCCTGCCTTTTGCATCGCTGCCTGCATGGACGCAAAAGACGTCATGTCGGCCAATTGCATGCCAATGGTGCCATCCGCTTTCAGGATAGGCATATTTGTACTCGTTACGTTTTGGGCGTTCAATGCGGCAAGTACGTTGGCTGATTTCGTAGCGTCGGAGGTTACGTAACTGTTCATTACGCCCGCCATCGCGGCTACCGCGCACGCGAATTGCTGTGAGGTCGTGGCACCCGCTGCGTTGCAGGGAACGCCGTTGGCATCCTGCAGTAGATTGGAGTTCTTGGCGGCCATTGCGACCCGGGTCAATTGTTTTACCATGTTGGCTTGCATGGCCAACGCCGCGGAATCGGAGCCATTGTTTTTCAGGTCCACCATCGGCATTGCGCTCATATCGACGCCGAGGGTCGCCATGGCGGATTGCACGGCGGCGATCGATTGGCTGATTTTCGTCGCATCCATGGCGGTCGTGCTGGCGGCACTCGCGGCCATCTCACTAAACGGCGTTACATGGACCGTCGTCGCTCTCGATATTGCGGGAACCACTGCCCGCATGGTCATGTTGTAAGGTATATCCGTTCCCGTCGTTTCATCGATCATCGTGCTCGCCGCGCCCGCCATGACCTTGACCATCGCCGGCCCGGAATAGTTGTCGCTAAAGGCAACGCTGTATGAACCATCGCTTCCCGTGGTAGCCGATGCGCATGAAGCATCGGCTTGCGGCGCGCCGTTAATGATTCTGCAGACAAGGACCTTTGCCTGTTTGATGATTCCTTTAGCTGCGGTGCCGCTGACAGAGCTTGAACTCGGCAACGCCGCGGCAGGAGCGTTGTCGCCTCCGCCACTTCCACCACAGCCGGTCAAAAGCAAAACGGTTGCTAGAGTCATTCCAGAAATCTTGTTCATTGCCTTGCCTTGAAGGGTAGGTTAAGGAGCGATGAGTTGATCGTGTCGGTCGGATGGGGTGTTCGCCCCAAGGCTGTATCCGGGGCATAAGAGATGCAACAACTTGAACTGATTCTAGCGCGCCTCTGCCGCGATAAGATTACAAGAATGTAATGTTGGTGTCAGTTTCCTGTCGGTCCCGAGACTGCATGATGCGGGCAATCTGAACTGGGGCCGAATGGCCACCAAGACTTGATCCGGCGGCCGATATTGCCGCCACTAACTCGAGGATGCGGACCGATGAAAGCGAAAATGCTCATGCTTGCCGCGTTCGCATTGAGCGCAGTTGCGGCTTACGCCGGCGATGACGGGCACCGGGGAATGATGCCCGGTATGATGCACGGCGCGACTGGGGGCGGACACGCGGGGGCTGACGGGAACGCGCACGGGGTGGGCAAGCCCGGGGATCCGAAGAAGGTGTCGCGCACGATCCAGGTCCTGATGAGCGACGACATGAAATTCACGCCCGCGAGAATCGATGTCAAGCGCGGCGAGACGATCCGGTTTTTGCTCAGGAACGCTGGCCAGATCAAACACGAGATGGTGATCGGGTCCATGGTGGAATTGAAGCAGCACGCCGAGTCGATGCGCAAGATGCCGGGAATGGAGCACGACGAACCGAACATGGTGACGCTGGCCCCGGGCCAATCCGGAGAGCTGGTATGGCAATTCGCGAAGGCCGGCATGGTCGACTTTGCCTGCCTGCAGCCAGGGCATTTCGAGGCCGGCATGATCGGCAAGGTGTCGATCAAATAGGTGTTACTTGGAAGGCGGTAAGCAAGACTGAAAATGCCCCAAGATCTGCGCCAGCGCTTGATCTACAGACAATGATGCCGGTGCAGGCAGCCAATTTCTGAGTAAAGTACGACGGATGATTCACTGCCAATGAAAAGGAAAGAACATGACTCGCAACGCAATCTTGATCGCGGTATCGTTTTTTGGCGCAGGGCTCGCATTCCAGGCTGGCGCGGCCGACAGCCACAGCCATAGCCATCCGGCACCAAACGAGGCCAAGCCGGCCGCGGCCGCAGGCGCGGCACTGACCGACGGAGAAGTGCGCAAGGTCGATGTCGCGGCGGGCAAGATCACGATCAAACACGGCGCCATGCCAAAATTTGATATGCCGCCGATGACCATGGTGTACCGTGTTAAAGACAAGGCCATGCTCGACAACTTGAAGTCGGGCGACAAGATTAAATTCGACGCCGATAGCGCCGGTGGCGAAATCACGGTATTGCGGCCGGAAAAAACGAAGTAGGCGGCAAGCCGGTCGGAGCCTGCAGGGTTTCGCCGGCGACGCGCGGCGGTCTTTTTTGCCCGAGCGCGCTGTTTTCGGCGACATGGAGATTGCGATGATATTTAGTTTGACCGGACCAACGGGACGCATGCCTCGGGCTGCCGTACTGTTTGCCGCAGCCGCGGTTGCGACCATTGCGGCGACGCCCGCATACGCGCAGAACCTGCTCGCGCAAGCCGCCACGGTGCTGTCCGTCCAGTTGGATCCAGGCGGCCCGCGGATCGCCACGCCCGCGCTCGACTCGCTCGTCGCCGAGGCGCTGAAAAACAACCCGGAACTGCGTGGGGCGGCACGAGAGACCGAGGCGGCCGGTCATCGAGTGCGACCGGCCGGCGCGCTGGAGGATCCGATGGTGGAAGCCGGATTGCTCAACGTGCCGATCCAGCCGTTTCGGCTCAACCGCGAAGACATGACGATGAAAATGCTCGGCGTTTCGCAGAAGCTGCCCTACCCGGGCAAGCGCGCCTTGCGCGAGGCGGTGGCGGCGAAGGAAGCGGAAAGCATCGGTTACGGGCTGCGTGAAAGCACGAACCGCGTTGTGCGCGATGTCAAGCAGGCTTACTTCGATCTTGCGCTGACCGATGAAACGGTGCGGCTCCTCAAGAGCAACCGCCAGCTTCTGGAGCAGTTCCTGCATATCGCCGAAGGTCGCTATGCGGTCGGCCAGGCGGCCCAAGCCGATGTACTCAAGGCGCAGACCCAGCTTGGACGAATGAGCGAGGAACTGCTGCGCATGGAGCGCGAACGTCCCGTGCTCGAAGCCGAGCTGGCGCGGCTTCTCGGTCGGCGCGGAAATGCCACGCCCATTGTCGCGGAACTGCCGCAAATAGGGACTGCGGTGTTCAGCCTCGAAACGCTGCAGGAGACGGCTCTGCGCGAACGCCCGCAATTGCTCGGACTGCAAAGCGTGATCGACCGTAGCGCGCGGACTCTCGATCTTGCGCGCAAAGACGCGTTTCCGGACTTCGATGTACGCTTTTCCTACGGCCAGCGAGAAAGAGACGTGGCCAACATGCCGCGCGAGGATTTGTTCAGCATTACCGTGGCGATGAACCTGCCGCTGTGGCGCAAGGACAAGATCGAGCCGCGCATAGCCGAAGCGCAGGCGATGCGCGAGCAGACGCAGGAAGTGCAGCAGGCGCAGCAGAACGAGGTATTGGCCAAACTGCGGCAACAGGTGGCGGTGGCCGAGCAAAGCCGCAAATCGGTGAACCTGTACGAGACCGGCATTCTGCCGCAGGCGCGACTGGCGGTCGAGGCGGCGCTTGCTGCCTACCGGGTGAGCCGCGTCGATCTGCTGATGCTGCTCGACAGTCAGATGACCTTGTTCGGCTATGAAATCAGCCGTGCCAAGGAACAGGCCAACTTCAACAAGGCGCTGGCAGAGATCGAACTCCTGACCGGCAAGCAGGCATTCTGAAATTCATGGCAAGGGAAGAATCATGAAACGCATTGTCTTGATGGTGGCGACGCTTGCGCTGGGGGCGGCGTTGCTGGCAGCCGGCTACTGGTGGGGCGTGAATCAATCGATGCCGTCCGTGTCCCGCGGGGCGGAAGGCAAGGCCGGCGCCAAGGCCGAACGCAAGATTCTCTACTACCGCAATCCGATGGCACCGGCCGACACTTCTCCGGTGCCGAAGAAAGCGTCCGACGGCATGGATTTTGTGGCGGTGTACGCGGACGATGCGCCGCAGCCGCAGACTGGTAAAGCCGCAGGCAAGATCCTCTTCTATCGTAATCCGATGGGCCTGCCCGATACATCGCCGGTGCCGAAAAAGGACCAGATGGGCATGGATTACATCCCGGTGTATGAGGGGGATGAAGAGCCGGGGTCGGCGACGCCGATGGTCAAGCTCAGCGTGGATAAGGTGCAAAAGCTCGGCGTCAGGACCGAAGCGGTCGGCCTGCGCGATTTCGCGAGCACCATCCGGGCCGTAGCCACAGTGCAGGCGAACGAGCGCTCGCTCGCCACGGTCACGTCCAAATTCGACGGCTGGATCCAGAAACTGCATGTCAATACCACCGGTCAGGCGGTGAGAAAGGGCGAGGCGCTGATGGACGTCTACAGCCCTGATCTGATCACGGCGCAGCAGGAATATCTGATCGCGAAGCGGGGCGTGCAGACGCTCGCAGGCGCGAGCCCGGAGGTGCAGGGGAGCATGCAGCGCCTGGCAGACAGCGCTTTGCTGCGCCTGCGCAACTGGGACATCTCGGAAACTGAATTGCAGCGGCTGACGCAGGAAGGCAAGACGACCCAGTACGTGACGCTGCGCTCGCCCGCGAACGGAGTGGTGCTGGAAAAATCCGCGATTCAGGGCAAACGTTTCATGGCCGGGGAAGTCCTGTATCAGGTCGCCGACCTGTCGCAGGTATGGCTGCTGGCGGAAGTGTTCGAACACGATCTTGGACAGGTGCGCATCGGACAGACGGCGAACATCCGGGTCGATGCCTATCCGGAAAAAACGTTCACGGGCAAGGTAACTTTCATTTATCCCACCGTCACCCCGGAGAGCCGTACTGCCAGAATACGGATCGAACTCGCCAACGCGCAGGCACTGCTCAAGCCGTCCATGTATGCGCGGGCAGAGCTCATATCTTCGCGCGGCAAGTTGCAGGTGTTGACCGTGCCGGATTCCGCTGTGCTCGATACCGGCACGCGGCAACTGGTGCTGGTCCAACGCGGCGAAGGAAAGTTCGAACCGCGGCCGGTTAAACTGGGCGCGCGCGGCGACGGTTACATCGAAGTGCTGGAAGGCGTCAAAGCCGGCGAACCGGTGGTGGTCAGCGCCAACTTCCTGATCGATGCCGAGAGCAATCTCAAAGCGGCGTTCAGCGGCTTTGGCCAAAGCGCGGACTCGGCCAAACCGGAGGAGAAGGGCGCGGCGAAGGCCGCTGCGCCCGCCGTTCACCGCGGAGTGGGAACGATAGAAGCGGTTGATCTTGGGCAGAGCAGCGTAACGCTCGCGCACGGACCCATCGCCAGCCTGAAGTGGCCGGCGATGACCATGGATTTCAAGGTCAAGGATGCGGCGCTGTTGCGCACGTTGAAACCGGGTCAGAAAGTCGATTTCGAGACGGTCGCGGGCGTGCCGGGCGAGTACGTCATCGTTCGTGCACAGGTGGCCACTGAATCGAAGCCTGTCACCGCACCCAAGCCGTCCGCCGACGCGCACAAGGGGCACTGACATGCTTGGACGCATCATCGAATGGTCGGTGCGCAACGTCTTTCTCGTGCTCCTCGCCACGCTGTTCGTCGTTGCCGCCGGTGTCTATTCCGTACTGCGCACGCCGCTGGACGCGATTCCGGATCTCTCCGACGTACAGGTCATCATCTACACCGAGTATCCCGGGCAGGCGCCGCAGGTGGTCGAAGACCAGATCACCTATCCCTTGAGCACGGCGATGCTGGCCGTGCCCAAGTCCAAGGTGGTGCGCGGGCTGTCGACCTTCGGCGCGTCTTTCATCTACGTCATCTTCGAGGACGGCACCGACATCTACTGGGCGCGCACAAGGGTGCTGGAATACCTTAACTTCGCCTCCGGGCGCATGCCGCGGGGCGTGACGCCGACGCTGGGACCCGACGCCACTGGCGTAGGCTGGGTCTATCAGTACGCCGTGCTCGCGGCCAACCGCTCGCTGGCGGAGCTGCGCAGCATCCAGGACTGGTTCGTGCGCTACCAGCTCACCAAGGCCCAGGGCGTAGCCGAAGTGGCGAGCGTCGGCGGATTCGTCAAGAGCTATCAGGTCACGGTGGAGCCGCGAAAGCTGCAGGCTTATGGCATTCCGCTGATGAAGCTGGCGGAAGTGATCCGCGCCAGCAACCGCGACGTCGGCGGCCGGGTGATCGAGATGGCGGAGACCGAATTCGTGGTGCGTGGCCGCGGCTATCTGCGCGGCGTGTCTGACATCGAGAACCTGGTGGTCAAGGCGGACAAGGGCACGCCGGTGCTGATTCGCGACGTCGCGCGCGTCGAACTGGTGCCGGACGAGCGCCGCGGCCTCACCGAACTGAACGGCGAGGGCGAGGTAGTCGCGGGCATTGCCGTGGCGCGCTACGGCCAGAACGCGCTCGACGTCATCCACAATCTGAAAGCCAAGATCGCCGAAATCTCCTCCGGCCTGCCGCAGGGCGTGTCGCTGCAGACGGTGTACGACCGCTCGGACCTGATCCACCGCGCCATCGACAATCTGAAACGCACCCTGATCGAGGAAAGCGCCATCGTCGCCCTCGTGTGCGTAGTGTTTCTGATGCACGCGAGAAGCGCTCTGGTGGCCATCGTCATGCTGCCAATCGGCGTGCTGATCGCGATGATCGTGATGCACCTGATGGGGCTCAACTCCAACATCATGAGCCTGGGCGGCATCGCCATCGCCATCGGCGCCATGGTGGACGCGGCCATTGTCATGATCGAGAACGCGCACAAGCATCTGGAGCGCGCACCGCCGGACGCGCCGCGCATGCAGATCATGATTGATGCCTGCCGCGAAGTTGGTCCGGCCCTGTTCTTCAGCCTGCTGATCATCACCGTGTCCTTCCTGCCGGTATTCACGCTCGAAGCCCAGGAAGGCCGGATGTTCACGCCGCTTGCCTACACCAAGACCTTCGCCATGGCGGGAGCGGCGTTGCTGTCGATAACCTTGGTACCGGTCTTGATGCTGCTTTTCATCCGCGGCAAGATCATGCCGGAGAAGAGAAATCCGGTTAATCGCTTCCTCATATGGATCTACCACCCGGTGATCGAATGGGTGATGCACTGGAAGAAGCTTACCATTGCGGTGGCGCTGCTCGCTCTGGGCGTATCCGTCTATCCCGCGATGAAACTCGGAACCGAGTTCATGCCGGTGCTGAACGAAGGCTCGCTCTTGTTCATGCCGGCCACGCTGCCATCATTGTCGATTACCAAGTCGGCGGAACTGCTGCAGACGCAGGACAAGATCCTTAAGGGGTTTCCCGAGGTGGAATCGGTGTTCGGCAAGGCCGGGCGCGCCGCCACCGCCACCGATCCGGCGCCGGTGGAAATGTTCGAGACGGTGATCAACCTGAAGCCCGAGAGCGAATGGCGTCCGGGCATGACGGTGGATAAATTGATCGCCGAAATGGACCAGGCGGTGCAGATTCCGGGCGTATCCAACGCATGGACCATGCCGATCAAGGCGCGCATCGACATGCTCGCGACCGGTATCCGCACCCCCATCGGCATCAAGGTATTCGGCAAGAGTCTGGCGGAGATAGAGAAACTGGCAAAAGCGATCGAGGCCGTGGTGAAAAACGTGCCCGGCACCACCAGTGCCTACGCCGAGCGCGTTACCGGCGGCTATTACCTCGACATCGAACCCGACCGCCTGGCGCTGGCGCGCTACGGCTTGAGCGTGGGCGAGTTGCAGGATGTGATCGGCGTCGCCCTGGGCGGCGAGATGGTGACGACGACGGTGGAGGGCCTGGAGCGCTACGGCGTCAGTGTGCGCTATCCGCGCGAACTACGCCAGGACCCGCAGGCCATCGCCAGCCAGGTGCTGGTGCCCATCATGGGGGGCGCCATGATTCCGCTGGGGCAGCTCGCGCGTGTGAGCTTGATGCAGGCCCCGCCCGCCATTCGCACCGAGAACGCGCTGTTGACCGCCTATATTTTCGTGGATATCCGAGATCGCGATATCGGCGGCTATGTTAACGACGCGCAGAAGGCGGTGCGCGAGCAGGTGAAATTCCCGCCCGGTTACTACGCCACCTGGAGCGGCCAGTTCGAATACATGGAGCGGGCAAAAGCCAAGCTAGCGGTTGTCGTACCGGTCACATTAGTGATCATTTTCCTTCTGCTCTATCTTAATTTTCGGCGGCTCACCGAGACTGTGATCGTGATGCTGTCGGTGCCGTTCGCGCTGGTCGGCGGTGTGTGGCTGATGTGGCTGCTCGACTACAACATGAGCGTGGCGGTGGCGGTGGGCTTCATTGCGCTCGCCGGTGTCGCCGCCGAGACCGGCGTGGTCATGCTGATCTATCTCGATCATGCGTGGGAGGCGGTCAAGGCGAAACGCGCGGCCGAAGGCGGCAGCGTCACCGCTGCCGATCTCTACGCGGCGATCATGGAGGGCGCGGTGGAACGTGTGCGGCCGAAAATGATGACCGTGGTGGCGATCATGGCCGGCCTGCTGCCGATCATGTGGGGCA
>CAYNVY010000116.1:0-13532 GCA_964400745.1 uncultured Enterobacteriaceae bacterium
TGGAACCGGCTTTCTGGTCGGTGGTGCTGTTCCGCTGGGACATCAACGTGCGCGAGTCGGCGGTGCTCGGCCTCGTCGGCGCCGGCGGCATCGGCATGGCGCTGGACACCGCGCTGAATCTGTTTCAGTGGGATCGCGTGGCGATGGTGCTGTTCGCCATTTTCACGGTGGTCATCGTGGCCGAAGTCACGGTGACCGCCATCCGCAAGCGCGTGATCTGACAGGGTGTTGAAAAAGGGCAGGGCGGGAAAGGAAGGGTCCCGCCCCTTCCTTAGGGCCCCCTTTTATATCCCCCAATTTGGAAGCTGTTGAAACCCGCTTCCCTCTGAAGCCATATCGTCCACGCGCATGCCCTTCCAAGCGGGAAGCGAATTTCAACAGCCTGCTAACTCACGCCTCCGCTACCAGGTGGTCGCGCCCGTCGGCGGAACCCAGGTCTTGGCGCCGGCGGAGTTGATGGTGATGATGCCGTCGCTCTGCTGCGATTTGCCCGTCACGGGTGTGGCCGTCAGCGTATAGATCTGACTCGGCGCGTCGCTGGGCGCAACGCTGATCGTGTACTTGCCGTCGCGGGTCAGGCCGGTGGCATTGCCCAGGCCGCCGGTGGCCGCGTTGCCGTTGTAGGCGGCGGTGACACTCGCCGCGTAATTGTTCGAATTCAGGTAGATCTTTTCCTGCAGGTTGGCCAACTCCACCAGTTCGGCCTGCGCCGCCTGGCGGCTGGCGCGCACGACGTAATTCGTATAGCTGGGGTAGGCGATCGCGGAAATGATAGCGATGATGGTGAGCGTGATCATCAGCTCGACCAGCGTAAACCCGCGCTGGACGCGGCAATACGGGCGGGAGGTGGTGGCGCACGCGCAGTAGGTGTTCACTCGATTCTCCAAAAAAGTTTCAGATGGACGCCGCCCCCGGAACCGCGGCAGGCCGCGCAGGGCCAGCCCCCGCGCGGCATTCCCTCAATTTTACTTCAGGAAACGCTGATTAAGTCCCGAATTCCGCTAACAGATATTCTGCGTTTCCTCTGAAGTGGGGGATCTACAAGGGGGCGTCGCCCCCTTGTTCAGTATCTCCTTCATTGTCGCAGCAGTTCGCTCCAGGATACGCGCCCGGTGCGCGCCTGGCTGCCTTTTTCGTCGCCGCCGGTCTTGACCGCGCCGGCCGAGTCCGCCACCGTCACCCTGGTCGTCGTGCCGTCCGGATTGACCGTCACGATGGTCGTCGTGCCGTCGGCATTCGGCGTCTTGGTGACCGTCTGCCGCGTGCCGTCCGCGTAGGTAGTCACCACCGTAGTGGTCCTGCCCGGGATGACTGTCGCCGGCACGGTCGGTACGGTCGACGTAGTCGTCGTGCCGGCGGCGTTCACGGTCACGATGGTGGTGGTGCCGTTGGCGTTCACGGTGCTGGTGACCGTGGACCTGGAACTCCCGCTGGTGGTCACGACCGTGGTGACATTGCCCGCCACCGCCGTATCCACGGTGGTCGTCACCACCGAGGCGATGGCGCTGGTGGCGCGGAAGCTGCCCGAGGCAGGATCGGCCGAGCCCGCCACCGGCGTTTGATAAACCGACGGGTCGGAGCCGGACAGATCGAGGGGCGCGCGCTTCGTCCACCCCGAAGAACCGTAACAGATGTTGTTGGGGTGATGCCAGTAAGTGGACCAGTCGACGATGACGTAATTTTCGAACTCCGCCGCCTTCAGGCGCCAGCCGAATTCCGGCCGGCCCGCGACCTGCAACTCGATCGCGGAGGCGGGGGTATCGGCCTTGATCAACTGCACGGTCAGGGCGCCGTTGTGGCGCACGCCGCCCGCTGCCGCCGGCGAGGTCTGGTTCACGCCCGGGCCGTCGACGCCGGCGGCCGGGGGCACGACCGAACGGAACAGCACCCCGGTCGCGGTGGTTGCACTCATGACGCAACTCGCGTTGGTCGGGTGCAGACCGACGCGTATGTCGCCGTTGCCCCACCAGTCTTTCTGGGCGAAGGCGTCCAGCGGCATGTTCCATTCCAGCGTCTGCACCGTCGCGCGGGTATAGGTGGGCGCGTTGGCGATCACGTTGGCCGCCACCGTCTCGCTCGCCAGATTATTGTAGAGCCTGACGTTGGTATGCGCGCCGCCGCCCACCGACAGGGTCACCGCCGGGTTCAGGTACTGGTTGTGCACCAGCACCTTGAACGGGGTGGTCGCGGCCACGGCGTCGGGAATCGCGTTCTCCAGGTTGAGCGAAGTGCTGCTGGCGTTGAGCATGTTGACGCCGGTGACGTTGAATATGTCGTCGTATTCGTGGAAGTGCTTTTTCATCTGGCAGGCGCTGAAGGTGCCCGCGGTCGGAGTACCGCCGCCGGTGATGTGGGCGATGGTTCTGTCGCCGCTGGACATGCCGGTCGCGGTGACGGCGATCGTCTTGTTGTAGGCGGAGCCCATGGTCTTCGCCGTAAACAAGACTTTGTTGTTGCTTACCGTCACAGTGTAGTCGGCCAGCGTCGCGGCATTGATCCTGCTGGCGATCCAGGTCTCCGTATTCGAGCGGCTCTGGTTCGGCGGATCGGTGGCGGTGAGGATGTTGGCGCCGCCGCCGAGGGTGATCGACAGGTTCGAAAAATCCTTGCTGCTGCTGTAGGTGAAGTCGATGGTGCCCCTGGCGAAACCGTCGCTGGCCCCGATGTAGTCGCACACGGTGGCGGGCCGCGGGCCGTAGAAAACGTCCACGTCGAAGTGGCCCCCGGCCACGCCGCGATCGGTGGACGTGCCCGGAAACGTCACGTCCGGATTCTGGTTGAGCAGCGTGGTATTGAGCGTGGCCAACTGCACCAGGATCGGATGTCCGGCGACGCCATTGCCGAAAAATTTCCCTACCGGGATGCCGCTGGAGGTGAGTATCGGATCACCCACGGACTTGCCCGCGGGTATGGTGTCGCTCGCGAGGTACTTGATGCGATCGGCGTCAGACAGCAACTGGTCGCCGTTCAGGTCGAGGAAGGGGCTGTTTTCCACGCCGCCGGTGAGGTAGTCGAGCTCCATCAGCCAGTTGTCGCCGTTCGGCGTCGGCGCGGTATGGGTCATGGTCGGGTTGTAGGCATTGAAATAAAAGCGGCCGTTTTCGGTGAACACGGTGTCGCCGACCACCCGCTCTCCGGCGGGCAGCGCGACTTTCCATCCGCGGTGGCTGCTCGCCCCGGCGGGAAACCAGGTCGGGGGGTTGGCCGTGACCGCGCGCACGCGGGTGCTGACGCTGCCGGTGACGTAGACTCTTTCGGTCAGCGTCTGCGTCAGGATCGCGGCGTTGGCAGAGTACGCTCCGGGCGCGTCCCAGATGCCGTAGACGTAGTGCACGGAGGCATCGATCTCGTCGGCGCTGGTGAACATGCGGCCGGTGGCGAAATTGACCATCACGCCGCCGTTGGGATGGGTGGAGATGGAGGGCGCCATGGTGATCGCCTGCGCCGGGGAGGTGGTGTAGACGAGGCTGGCGCTCCAGCTCGCGCTGCTGGTGCTCGATAGATCGAATTTCCACAACTTGCCGTCGATATCGCCGGCGTAGCAGTAATCGACCTGGCCGTCGTTGGTGGCGTCGTAGCAGGCGGGAGTGGACAGGCCGCCCGCAGCCGCGCCCGAGGTGGCGATGGCCTTGATCAGCGTGCCGTCGGCGATATTGATCACGTACAGCGTGGATGCGCCCGCGGCGTTGTAGCCGTTGGCGGCGATGACCGCGGACTGCCCGCTGCCGCTGTTGACCTTGGTGATCAGCGGTATGCCGTACGTATAACCCAGATTGGAGTACGAGGCCGAGGCCAGGTTGTTGATCTTGCTCGGCGTGATTTCCCACAGGATTTTCGCCGCCGCCGCGGTTTCATCGGCCGCGGTCGGATCGGTGACATCCAGCGCGAACAGGCCCTTGCCGCCGGCGCCCAGGCCGCTCACCAGCACTTTCTTGCTGGCGCCGGAAATCACCGCATCGCCGACATTGAGCCCGCCGTCGACGAAATAGGTATGCACATAAGGCGTTGCTTTCAATGCCGGGAGGTTGCCGATCAGCATCGAGGGCACGTAGGCCCATAATTCGTTGCCGCCGACGGTATTGGCATCGAAGGCATGCAGCATGCCGTCGTTGGCACCGACGAACAGCACCGGCGAAGCGCCGTTGGGCAGATAGAAAGGTCTGGAATGGATGATGTCGCCGAGCACCGATTTTCTGGCGCGGTAACCCAGGCCGACGGATTCGTTGGAGCGGTCGCCGCGAACGAAATCGAGCACGGACTGGCCGCCGACCGCGGTCTTCTGCGCGGTCGAAAGCTGGTCGTAGCGAAACGGGATGCGGGCGCCGTCTTCCTTCATGGTCACGATGATGCGGCCGGTATCATAATTCTGCGCGTCCAGGTGCGCCTTTGCGCCGCCGCCCCACCACTCAGCCGGCGTGTTGATCACGCCGTCGGCGCCTACCGGGTAGGCGAGAACGTTCCCGGTCCAGTCCTCCTTTTCATAGTCGGTCTTGAAGATCGTCTCGGTGCCGCTGGTCAGGTTGTAGTTGGTGGCCTCTAGCTGGCCTACGCCTCCCGTGGGCTGCAACGCCGGGTCGAAACCCGTCGCTGCGACGACCCAACCGACCACGCCGGCGACAGCCAGGGTCGCTGCGGTCAGTGTCCAGATTGATTTCGATTTCGATTTCATGGTGCGCTCCGACGATCAGCAGCTCAGCCTGCTGTAAATGGATTGGACAAACTTGCTCGCGCCGCGGCCGCTGCCGCCCTGCGCGATGATGCGATAGACATTGACCCGGTTGCAGCCGCTGGCGGCGCGCCCGCCGAGATTGAGGCTGGTCGGGATCAAGGTGCGGTCCTTGGCCAGCAGTTCGATCAGGTAGCGCTGATTGTCGGCGACCTGTACCGAGTTGCCGTCGCCCCAGTTCATGGCCACGGGATCGATGCCGTTGGCGGCCAGGTAGCCGATCGGGTACAAGTGTCCGTTGGCGGTCGAGTACGTGGTGAACCCGCCGTTGAGGTAGTTGGTTCCCGCAGCCAGCCAGCGCTCGGCCACGACTACGGAAGCCTCCGCCTGGCTCAGGGCGGCCGACTGAAACTGCAGATTGCCCGACAGCATGAAGTCGCTTTTCGACGAGAGTATGGCCGACAGACCCAGCACCATCACCGCCACCAGCATCACCAGCGTGGTGACCAGCGATATGCCGCGTTGCCGCATCCGGATTAGCTTGCCTGTCATGGAGTTCATGGTCTGCGTCCTCCCGAACGAATCAAATGTTTCTCAGCTGCACCACGGTGCTGTACAGCTCCCGCCGGTACCCGTCGTTGACCGTGATTGTCTTGTCGCCGAGGTTGTAGGTCGAGGTATTGGTGTAGCCCGGTTCCGGCTTGCTCGATCGCACCAGGATCCAGATGCGCACCGAGTTGATTTCGTTCCATTCGCTCGCAGCAGTGGTGGTGCTGGTGGCCGTGGCGCTGACCTGGGCGCCGGAGTAGTACTGCGTGCGCTGGTTGGTCTTGTAGCGGCCGTATCGAATCTGCATGTCTTCGATGTTGCTTGCGACCAGCTCGGCGCGCATCGCCGGTCCGGCGGTGGTTGCAACCGTTGCAATGCGGTACAGCGCGGGCACGCGCGGGGATTCCGTCGCCAGGCCGGTGGTCGCGGTCGAATCGGTGAACGGACTGATGTAGTACACCTTGGTTTCCAGCGCGTAGTTGAAGCTGGGCGCCTGGGTGAAGGTGGCAGCGAGCGCGGCGCTGTCGCTGCCCTTGAACACCTCGCCGCGCTCGTAGGCCGAACGGAAATACAGACCCGTGTTGACCAGGTTCGCCGTCGGCGTCGGCGTCAATGCGCCGTGCCTGATCACCATCACGTCGCCGGTGGAATAGTTCGACGTCGGAATGCAGGTCGCGGCGAACGGGTTGGCGTCGTTCGCGCCCCATACGCCCTGGCGCAGATTGGTGGCAAAACCGGTGCCTATGCATTCGCCTGCAATGGCTCCAACGTTGGTCGACAGCGGCCAGGTCGGCGGGGCCCAGGTGAGGCCGCGAAAACCCGAGTGCATCAGTTCGCGCCGCAGCACGTCGATCGCGTAGCGGCCGTTGGTGGTGATCTCCGCGGCGCTGGCGCTGGTCTTCTCGGTCGAGAGGCTGGACAGATACAGTTGGCTCACGCCGATCAGCATGAACAGCGCCAGCGTCGAGGCGATCATCAGTTCGATCAGCGTGAAACCGCGTTCGCGCTTCCGGGTCATGGGTGGCTTCGCGATGTGCGCGGCAGCGGGGCGGTTGGATTCGATTTTCATCGCGGGACCCTACTGGAAAATAACCTTGGTTGAGGTGAGGCTCAGCACATCGGATGCGCCTGCGGTCGCAAAACTGGTCGTGCTGGCATTCGCGCGCCGTTCCTCCCAGTTCACGAGGATCGTATAGGTCGAGGGATTTCCCCCGGTCGCCTGCAGAACTTGCCAGCTCGCGCCGGGCAGTGCCGCGGCAACCCGGGTGGACCACTCGGCAAGATCGTAGGAAGCCAGCATCGCCGCGGTGCACTCGGCGGCCGTGCAGTCGCCGCCCGCGGTGGAAGGCGTGGATGTGACGCTGGGAATGACGTAGTTCCCGGCGACCGATCCGGCCCGGTTGGCTTCCATGCGCTCGGCCAGTTCATTCGACAGGAACACCGCCTGCATGCGCGTGGCGCCGCCTTTGGCGAACTTCATCGCATTGAGCTGCAAGCCGGCGTGGCCGAACATCGCCACCGCGATCAGCACCAGCGAAATGAGAACCTCGATCATGGAAAACCCGCCTTGCCCCGGCGCGCGCTGGCCGGCCGGCCTGGACTTGGACGCATTCAGGTTGCGCATGGTCGATTCCGGTTTAGTCGCAATATGCATGTTGTGCATGATGTTCAAGCGCCCCCCGTCGCTCTGCTGCCCTTGATCAGCCCCGAGCCGGCGACCGTTATGCTGAGCGTAGTCGCGCCGCTCCAGGCGCCGGTGATCGACACCGTCACCGTCCCTGCGCCGGTCGCGCCCTGGCTGCCGCTGGGCGTAAATCGAATCGGGTTCGCCGGACCGAGGACGGCCGCGAACGCCGCCTCCACCTTGCCTTCCACGCGTATCGGGTTGGGCAGGGCATCGGTGGTGGGATCGCAGATGTTGTCAGCGTCCGAGTCGTAGCAGACCAGCCAGCCGTTCGCGCCCCAATCGGTGCTCGCGGCGCAATCGTTCGCGCTGGTGTTGCTGGGGCAAACCAGTATCCCCTGGTTGCGCTTGATCGCCTCGCCGCGCGCCTGTTGCAGGCTGGCGACCAGCGCGCCGTTGATCGCGTTGAGTTTGATATTCTTCAAGAAGCCCGACAGCGAAGGCACGCCCACTCCGGCGAGGATGGCGACGATGCCGATGGCCACCATGATTTCGATCAGGCTGAAGCCGCGTTGGCCGCGCGCCGCGTGCCTCTCGATGTGTTGTTGCCGCTGTTGCATTTGCATGCCCTTGCCCTTTTCGCCCCGGATGGTTCCGCTCGTGTCTCAGCACGTGGTACCGCTCGAAATCCCGTCAGTGTTCAGCATAGCCATCCCGCAGACAAAGTAAATGCGGCGGCGACGAGTGGCGGCGGCGGCCGGATGAACGGTTCGCATGCTCCAGGCTCGGTATGCGGCGCAAGGCGTGATTCAAGCGGTAGCGGTGGCGGAATCGGCGGGCGGGCGTATGGGCGGCCCGAACCGCGCCTCGGACCATGAGCTATTTAACATTAAATATCTTGTTTAACTTATTGTGTTTATATTAAAATTATTGTACCGTTGCGGCAGCAGCGTAGTAGTGTGGCGCGAGTTGGATCAAATACGGATCAAATTTGGCGCATCGTGTGAACGGGAGGCTTGCGTGCAAAACTATTTCACTCAGAATTTTTCGAACCGGGCGATTGCAAGAATCTCGGCGTGGATTTTCCTCGCGACTGCATTCGCCATTCTCGCCGGCTGCGGCTCTGGGCAGGCGATCCCCACGGTCGTGCCTGCGGCCACGCCCAGCGGCACAGGCGCAGCGGCAGTGACACCGGCCGCCACGCTGCAGTTGCTGGCAAGCGACAGCCAGATGCCCTCCGCGGTGGGAACCACCTCCACCATCGACCTGACGGCCATCGTGTTGAGCGCCACCAAGGAAACCGTCAGCGGCAAGGTAGTGAAATTCTCCACCGTCCCCGGCGAAACCGCGTTCATCAGCGACATCAGCGCGAGCGGCGTGTCGGATGCAAAGGGAATGGTCACGGCCAAACTCTATCTGGGCAGCGACCGCTCGAACCGGACCATCGTGGTGACCGCCACCTCCGACTCGGTCGTCGCGACCAACAACATCGATGTTACCGGCACCACCATCAACGTCAGCGGCGCCAACGCCCTTGCCTTCGGCGCAAGCTCCACCTACACCTTCAGCCTGAAGGATTCTGCCGAGAAGCCGATTTCCGGCATTACGCTCGCCATCACTTCGGCCAGCGGCAACACGCTCGAATTGACGCCGGCCACCGGTGTCACCAACAGCACCGGCCAGGTAACGGCGAAGCTCACCGCCACCAAGGCCGGGGCCGACACGATTACCGCCAGCGGCGCCGGCGCCACCAAGACCCAGGCGCTGTCGGTCAGTTCCGATGCGTTTGCCTTCAATCTGCCGGCGGCACCGGTGGCGCCCGCCACCACCATAGACATCCCGCTGAATACGGTCACGCCGGTATCGGTCATCTGGAAAGCCGCCGGAGTGCCGGTCGTGGGCAAACTGGTGAGCTTCGCCTCCACCCGCGGCACAGTGGCGGGCAGCCCGTCCCTGACCGACGCCACCGGCGCGACGCCCGGCATCACGGTTTCATCGGCTTCGTCCGGACCCGCGATCATCAGCGCCTCGGGTCCCGGCGGCACGCCCGCCGGCACACTCAGCGTCGTATTCGTGGCCAAGACCGCCAGCACCGTCACGGCGCAGGCGGTTCCCGGTACCATCCAGTACACTACCGGCGTGGCATCGCAAACCAGCAATTCCGCCACCATTTCGGCGGTGGTGCGCGACACGCTGAACAACCTGGTCAAGGACGCCGGCGTGGACTTCAACGTATACGAAGATCCGAGCGGCGGCTCGCTCAGCGCGGCGCGGGCGATCACCGATGTTTCCGGCACCGCTTCGGTCATCTACACCGCAGGCAATACGAGCAGCGCCCAGAACGGAGTCAAGATCCGGGCTACGGCGACGGATATCGCCGGCGTTCCGATCGCGGCGGTAAGCGGCACGACCGCGCTGACGGTCAGCGGACAGTCGGTGCTGGTGAGACTCGGGTCGGACAATCTGGCGACCTCCAACTCGCCCACTTCCCCGACCTATTCCAAGACCTATGCCGCCATCGTCACCGATACCGCGGGCAATCCGATTCCCGGCACCCAGGTGCACTTCGCTTTGCGGCCAGGTCAGTATACGAAAGGCTTTTGGAAATTGGTTTCAATGAGCGTGAAGGGAGTATTGACATTGGTATGGACGCAAGACAAGCAGGTTACCTGCCCCAACGAGGATCGCAACTTCAACGGTTTTCTCGACACGCCCCCGGCGGTCGTGGTGCCGATTGACGTTGAGAACCAAGTGGACCCTGGCGTAGGCGGTATTCCCAATGGATTCGGCTCGCTGCAACCCGGCATGCCGGCCGCAGTGAACGCCACTGGCATCACAGACAGCAAAGGCGTCGCCGTCGCCACCATCACCTATCCGAAGAACCACTCGAACTGGACCGAGGTGGTTCTTGAAGCCCGCACCGGGGTCACCAGCAACGATCCGCCGGCGTACACTACATTTTTCCTGCTGGGTTTGTCGGTGGATTTCGCCGATCCCGATGTTATTCCGCCAGGCCAGTTTAGCCCATGGGGCGTTGGTGCCAGTTGCGGCGATTTGAAGTAAGCGCGCGCGCAGGGAATCGATGACGCAAGCCCCGGCCTGAACACCGGGGGCGGTTCCCGCAGCTGCCGGCGGCGAGCGCCGCCGGTCGCGACAAACCGCCGCAAGAACTAGCGCGGCAGTTCGGATGTCCCCATCAAGAATTCGTCGACCGCGCGCGCGCACTGGCGTCCTTCGCGTATCGCCCAGACCACCAGCGACTGACCGCGGCGCATGTCGCCGGCGGCGAACACTTTGGCGTTGGATGTCCGGTAGCAGCCGGCGCCCTCGGTGCCGGCCTTGACGTTGCCGCGCACATCCTTGGCGAGGCCGAGTTCCTCGATCAGGCCCTGCTGCACCGGCCCGAGGAAACCCATCGCGAGCAGCACCAGGTCGGCCTTGAGTTTGAATTCGCTGCCTGCGATCTCGACCATTTTTCCGTCCTTCCACTGGACGCGCACCGCGACCAATTGCGTAACTTTGCCGTTCTCGCCCTCGAGGCGCTTGGTCGCCACGGACCAGTCGCGGGCGCACCCTTCTTCGTGCGAGCTGGAGGTGCGCAGCTTGATCGGCCAATTCGGCCATACCCGAGACTTGTCCTCCCGCTCCGGCGGCTGCGGCAGCAGTTCGAACTGCGTCACCGAGGCCGCGCCCTGGCGGTTCGAGGTGCCGACGCAATCGGAACCGGTGTCGCCACCGCCGATGACCACCACGTGCTTTCCGGTCGCCAGGATCTGTCCCGCGACTTTGTCGCCGGCGACGATCTTGTTTTGCTGCGGCAGGAATTCCATGGCGAAATGCACGCCCTTAAGATCGCGCCCGGGAACCTGGAGGTCGCGCGGATGCTCGGCCCCGCACGAGACCACGACGGCATCGAATTCCTGCAGCAGCTTCTTCGGCGCAAGCGCGTTCTTCGCGCCGCCGCCCACCGCCTGGCCGACCCTGAACTCCACGCCCTCGGCGCGCATCTGCTCCACGCGCCGCTCGATCAACCGCTTTTCCAGCTTGAAGTCGGGAATGCCGTAGCGCAACAGGCCGCCGATGCGGTCGCTCTTCTCGAACAGCACCACGTCGTGCCCGGCGCGCGCCAGTTGCTGCGCGCAGGCCATGCCTGCCGGCCCGGAACCGACGATGGCGACCCGCTTTCCGGTCTTGCGCGCGGGCGGCAGCGGCGCCACCCAGCCCATTTCCCAGCCCTTGTCGATGATCGCGTGCTCGATCGACTTGATGCCCACCGCGTCGTTGTTGATGTTGAGCGTGCACGCGGCTTCGCAGGGCGCCGGACAGACGCGGCCGGTGAATTCCGGAAAATTATTGGTCGAATGCAGGGTCTCCAGCGCTTCGTGCCAGTTCTGCTTGTACACCAGGTCATTCCAGTCGGGAATGATGTTGTTCACCGGGCAGCCGCTCATGCAAAACGGAGTACCGCAGTCCATGCAGCGCGCGCCCTGCACCTGCGCCTCTTGATCGGACAGGTGATGCACGAACTCGCGGTAATGCTTCTTGCGCGCGTCGGGGGGGTCGCTCCCCTCCTGCAAGCGCTGAAACTCCATGAAGCCGGTTATCTTGCCCATTTAGTTTGATCCCGAGTCCAGATTGGTTTGGCCGCAGAGCACCCTCGGTGCCTCGCATTCTCTGCGGTTCGATTCGATCGCGTTCACGCCGCCAGTTTCCCGCCCTTGGCCGCGAGATCGCCCAGCGCTCGCCGGTACTCGTGCGGGAAGATCTTGACGAACTTGCCGCGGTACAGCGTCCATTCATCCAGCACCTTCTTCGCCTGGGCGCTGCCGGTGTATTTGGCGTGATTCGCCACCAGATGCCTCAGAAGCGACTCGTCGGAACGGCCCAGATGCCAGACGCCGCGGGCGAGCTTGCCCTCCTGTTCCGCTTCGGCAAGCACCGGCTCGATCTGCACCATTGCCGTATTGCAGCGCTCCGCAAACGACCCGTCTTCGTCGAGCACATAGGCGATGCCTCCCGACATGCCGGCGGCGAAATTGCGTCCGGTCATGCCCAGCACCACCACGGTGCCGCCGGTCATGTATTCGCAGCCGTGATCGCCCGTGCCTTCAACCACCGTGCTCGCGCCTGAATTGCGCACGGCGAAGCGCTCGCCGGCGACGCCGCGGAAATAGGCCTCGCCCGCGATCGCGCCGTACAGCACCGTGTTGCCGACGATGATGTTCTGCGTCGGATCGCTGACGAACTTGCGCGAAGGCTGGACCACGATGCGCCCTCCGGACAAGCCTTTGCCGCAGTAGTCGTTGCTGTCGCCGATCAGGTCCAGGGTCACGCCCTTGGCCAGAAAAGCGCCGAAACTCTGCCCCGCGTTGCCTGCCAGCCTGATCTGTATGGTGTCGTCCGGCAGCCCGGCGCGGCCGTAGCGCCGCGCCACTTCCCAGGACAGCATGGTGCCGACGGTGCGGTTGATATTGCGTATCGGCATGTCGATGGCGACCTGCTTGCCCTGTTCCAGCGCGTTCTTGGCAAGCTCGATCAGGCGATGGTCCAGCGCCTGTGCCAGGCCATGATCCTGCTCTTCGCACTGGCGGCGCGGAACGTCCGGGCCGACCAGCGGCTGATGGAAAATGCGCGAGAAGTCCAGACCCTTCGCCTTCCAGTGCTCTATGCCTTTTTTCATGTCGAGCAGATCGGAGCGCCCGATCAGTTCGTTCATGCTGCGCACGCCGAGCTGGGCCATGATCTCGCGCACCTCTTCGGCGACAAAGAAAAAGAAGTTGACCACGTGCTCGGGCTTGCCTTGGAATTTGCGCCGCAATACCGGGTCCTGCGTGGCCACGCCCACCGGACAGGTATTGAGGTGGCATTTGCGCATCATGATGCAGCCTTCGACCACCAGCGGCGCGGTGGCGAAGCCGAATTCATCGGCGCCCAGCATCGCCCCGATCACCACGTCTCGGCCGGTCTTTATCTGTCCGTCGACCTGCACCGTAATCCGGCCGCGCAGGCGGTTCAGCACCAGCGTCTGCTGCGTTTCGGCCAGACCCAGTTCCCACGGGGTGCCCGCCTGCTTGATCGAGGACAAGGGCGCCGCGCCGGTGCCGCCGTCGTAGCCCGAGATGGTGACATGGTCGGACTTCGCCTTGGCCACGCCGGCGGCCACCGTGCCCACGCCGTTCTCGGACACGAGCTTGACGCTGATCGAAGCCTTAGGATTGGCGTTTTTCAGATCGTGGATGAGCTGCGCCAGATCTTCGATCGAATAGATGTCGTGGTGCGGCGGCGGCGATATCAGGCCCACCCCAGGAACGGAGAAGCGCAGCTGCGCGATGTAGTCCGACACCTTGTGGCCGGGCAGCTGCCCGCCTTCGCCGGGCTTGGCGCCCTGCGCCATTTTGATTTGGATCTGGTCGGCGCTGGCCAGGTATTCGGCGGTAACGCCGAAACGGCCGGAGGCGACCTGCTTGATCCTGGAACGCAGCGAATCGCCTTCCAGCAACGCGACATCGTGCTCGATGTTCTGCTTGCCCAGGCGCTGCGCCAGGGTCTCCCCTGCCTGCGCCGGCGCGAATCGCTTCGGATCCTCGCCGCCTTCGCCGGTGTTCGACTTGCCGCCGATGCGGTTCATCGCGATCGCCAGCGTGGTGTGGGCTTCGGTCGAAATCGAGCCTAGCGACATGGCGCCGGTGACGA
>CAYNVY010000117.1:0-13479 GCA_964400745.1 uncultured Enterobacteriaceae bacterium
TGCGCTTCTTTTCGCCGTGTGGCGGGAAGGCCATGTCGAAGGCGTCGTCGCTCACGGTCTTGGCGAGCGTATCCAGCTTGAGCCGCAGCCAGCCCGGGTCGTTGGCGCGCATGTCCATCGACAGCGTTTTCGCCAGGGCGCCGAGGCCGCGCGGCTGCTCGCTGCCGTTGACCCAGACTTCGAACGGGCGCGACTTGCCGTTTTGCACGTGGCCGACGAACAGGCAGAAATCGCCGTGCGCGTATTCGATCATGTAGCTCCAGGCCGGGTTGCCGCCGGCGAGTTTGGGCCGGCCGGGCCAGCGCAGCGAGGCGAGCACCGGCGCGGGCACGTCCTTGATCTGGATGCGGCGGTTGACGTCGCTGTTGACGAAGTCCTGCGGCTGATTCGTCTGGCTGCTCTCTACCGACAGCACCGAGCCGAGCACGCCGTTGGGGCGGTAGGTGGCAAGTCCTTTCAATCCCGATTTCCAGGCGGCCATGTACAGGCCCTGGAATTCTTCATACGGGTAGTTCTCCGGCACGTTCACCGTCTTGGAGATGCTGGTGTCCACATAAGGCGCCACCGCCGCCACCATGGCTTCATGCGCCGCCGCGGAGATTTCGAGCGCGGTGACGAAATACTCGGGCAGGCTGTCTTCCTTGCCTTTGGCCGCGGCGGGCAGCACGCTCGAGGCGCGCAAATGGCGGAACAGGCGCCAGGCGTAATCCTCGACCGGAAACTCCTGCAGCGTGCCGTCGACCATGCGCTTCTTGCGCGTGTAGACCCAGGAGAACGGCGGCTCGATGCCGTTGGAGGCGTTGTCGGCGAAGGCGAGGCTGATGGTGCCGGTGGGGGCGATCGACAGCAGGTGGCTGTTTCTCAGGCCGTGCTTCCTGATCTGCGCCTTGATGTCCTGCGGCAGGCGCGTGGCGAAACTGGTGCCCGACAGGTACATGTCGGCGTTGAACAGCGGAAAGGAACCGCGCTCTTGCGCGAGCTTGCTCGAGGCGCGGTAGGCGCAATCGCGCATCGCCTCGGAAATTTTCGCGGCGACTTCGCGCGCCGATTCTGTGTCGTAGCGCTGGCACAGCATGATCAGCGCGTCGCCCAGGCCGGTGTAGCCCAGGCCGACGCGGCGCTTGTTCATCGCTTCTTCGTGCTGCTGCGGCAGCGGCCAGGCGGTGGCGTCGAGCACGTTGTCGAGCATGCGCACCGAGGTTTCGACGGTGGCGCCGAAGCGCTCGAAATCGAACGCGGCCTGGTCGGTGAACGGATTGGCGACGAAGTTGGTCAGGTTGATCGAGCCCAGGCAGCAGCAGCCGTAGGGCGGCAGGGGCTGCTCGGCGCAGGGATTGGTCGCTTCTATGGTCTCGCAGTAATTCAGGTTGTTGTCGCGGTTCATGCGATCGAGGAACAGGATGCCCGGCTCGGCGTGATCGTAGGTCGAGCGCATGATCTGATCCCACAGGTCGCGCGCCCGCATCTTGCGGTAGACCCACAGCCCGTCCTCGCGCTGATAGCCGCCGGCGTCCAGCAGTTCCTTGTGCGGGCGCGCCTTGTGCGTGAGTTCGGTCTCAAGGTCGCTTTCCACCGCCTGCATGAAGGCGTCGGTGACGCCGACCGATATGTTGAAATTGGTCAGGTCGCCCTTGTCCTTGGCGTGGATGAATTCCTCCACGTCCGGATGGTCGCAGCGCAGCACGCCCATTTGCGCGCCGCGGCGCGAACCGGCGGATTCGACCGTCTCGCAGGAGCGGTCGAACACGCGCATATAGGACACGGGGCCGCTTGCGCGCGAGTGCGTGCCCTTCACTTCCGAGCCCTTGGCGCGGATGGAAGAAAAATCGTAGCCGACCCCGCCGCCGCGGCGCATGGTCTCCGCCGCCTGCTGCAGCGCGGTGTAGATGCCGGGCTTGTCGTCGACGATTTCGGAGATCGAGTCGCCCACCGGCTGCACGAAGCAGTTGATCAGCGTGGCTTGCATCTGGATGCCGGCGGCCGACATGATGCGTCCGGCGGGAATGAATCCGGCCTCTATCGCGTGCAGGAAACGCTTTTCCCACAGCGCGCGTTTGTCTTCGGCTTCGACTGCGGCAAGTGCGTGCGCGACGCGCTCGCGCACGTCGTCGATACTGTTCTCCGTACCCTTGGCATACTTCTCCAACAACACTTCACGGCAAATTTTTTGATCGGGCAGAGGCGGGGCGGTGACGCTGGAATCTTTGGTTTGGTTTTTTGTGATGTCCATTTAATCAATACCTTATAATGTAATCTTGTGGTAGAGTGTGACCAGCATACTACAAATTCCCGGCGTGTGCAGGGCTACGCAAATTCTCTTTTTCTGGTATGGAGCGATCCCGGAAGGGTGCAGGATCGCGGTCGGCGCGGCCTTGCCTCGGGGCATATTCGGCGCCGCTATGCTGTCACAATCCGCTGCGGACGGCGGTAGTGTAACAGTGCTGCAATCTGCGCCGGTCATGATGCGAGATTTTCAAAGCAACGAAGGGGCCATTTCGAAATTTTCGAAATGACCACCGACATGCGGGCGGGGATACGCTAGGCCACATCGCAGGGATGGCAGGCAGGCGCTCTCCTGCGTCGTGCACGGCAGGCGGTGTATGCTTCCCACTTTTCACGCAGCCGCCGGCATGAGCTATTCGGTCAAGGAAATCTTCTACACGCTGCAGGGCGAGGGGGCCAACGCCGGCCGGCCGGCGGTGTTCCTGCGCTTTGCCGGCTGCAATCTGTGGTCGGGGCGCGAATCGGACCGCGCGGGCGCAGTCTGCCGCTTCTGCGACACCGATTTCGTCGGCACCGACGGCGCGCTCGGCGGGAAATTCGAAACGGCCGAAGCGCTGGCCGTTGCGATCGAGGCTGTGTGGCCGGCGCGCGGCGCGGGTCAGGCGGCGCGCGACGCAGCGGCGCGCTTCGTCGTCTGTACCGGCGGGGAACCCCTGCTGCAGCTGGACGCCGCGCTCGTCGCGGCGCTGCGCGCGCGCGGATTCGCAGTTGCGGTGGAAACCAACGGCACGCTCGCCCCGCCCGAGGGCGAACTGTGGCTGACGGTGAGCCCCAAGGCGGGCGCGCCGCTCAAACTCGAGGGCGGCGACGAACTGAAGCTGGTGTTTCCGCAGGCCGGCGCCGAGCCCGGGCGCTATGAGCAACTCGCGTTCAGGCATTTTTTCCTGCAGCCTATGGACGGCCCGCACAAGGCGCGCAACACGCAACTGGCGATCGAGTACTGCCTCGCCCATCCGCGCTGGCGCCTGTCGCTGCAGACGCACAAACTGATAGGAATCCCTTGATGGAAATCTGGAAGGCGTTCACCCTGGAGTCTGCGCACCGTCTGCCCAAGGTGCCGCCGGGGCACAAGTGCGCGCGCGTTCACGGGCACTCGTTTCGGGTCGAGATCCACGTCAGCGGGCCGCTGGACGCGCGCATCGGCTGGGTGCAGGACTTCGCCGATATTTCGGCCGTGTTCCAGCCGCTCTACGAGCAGCTCGACCACCGCTATCTGAACGAGGTGCCGGGGCTGGAAAACCCGACCAGCGAGCATCTGGCGCAGTGGATCTGGCAGCGTCTCAAACCGGCGCTGCCGCTGTTGTCGCAGGTGGTGGTGCACGAGACCTGCACCTGCGGCGCGGTCTATCGCGGCGAGGACGGGGAATGAAAGAAGTGCGGGACCGCGCGAGCATGCGCGGGCGATCAAAAACCTGAGGAGGAAAAGGATGGATCTGGGATTGAAGGACAAGGTGGCGATCGTCACCGGCGGCACGCAGGGCATAGGACGGGCGGCTGCGTTGCGCCTCGCAGCGGAAGGCGCGAGCGTGGTGATTGCGGCGCGCGGACGCGCCTTGCTGGATCAGGTCGCAGGCGAGATTCGGGCGGCAGGAGGCAAGGTGGCAGCGGTACAGGCCGACGTGAGCCGGGCCGCGGATTGCGAGCGGCTGGTAGCGGAGGCGGTCAAATCCTTCGGCCGCCTGGACATTCTGGTGAACAACGCCGGCACCTCGGCCACCGGCGAGTTCGAATCGGTGACCGACGCACTCTGGCAGGCGGATTTCGAGCTGAAGCTGTTTGCCGCGATCCGCCTCGCGCGCCTGGCGATCCCGCACATGAAACGCCAGGGCGGAGGGCGCATCGTCAACATCACCAATATCGGCGCCAAGCAGCCGCGCGCCAAATCGATGCCGACCACGGTCACGCGCGCCGCCGGGCTGGCGTTCACCAAGGCACTGTCGAAGGAGTTCGCGCCGCAGCAGATCCTGGTCAACACCGTGTGCATAGGTACCGTGCGTGCCGGACAGCACGAAACGAAGGCGGCCAAGGCAGGCATCGAGTTGGAACAGTTCTATGCCGAGAGGGGCAAGGAGATTCCGCTCGGGCGCGTAGGGCGCGCCGAGGAAGTCGCCAACGTGATCGCTTTTCTCGCTTCGGAGGCGGCAAGCTTCGTCACCGGCACCAGCATCAACCTGGACGGCGGCGTATCGGGCGTGTTGTAGTTTGGGCATGCCGGCAGCAGTGAAATTTTGCCAACGCTTCGGGTATTTTCGTCCTATCGTTTCGCCTCGCGTTCCGCCTCCCATCCTTTGCAGGCCAGCGCGATGTAGCGCGGCACCGGTCGGTCGCCGGAGCCATAGGCGCTCATGGTGCGCGATGTCATGCCGAGCGCCTTGGCGGCGTCGGCGAGCGAAAGCCCATGCCGGGCGCGCCACTGTGCGAACAGGCGCGTGTTTTCATCAGGCGCGTTCTGCGCCTGGGCGTCGAGCCAGAGAGTGTCCGCGCCGATTTGGATATCGAGAGCGGGCCATTCCACGGTCCAGCCCTCGCCGTCGATTACGAGCGCTTTCGCGAATGCCTTGGAATTGCGCAAAGGGGCAAGACCAGGAAACCTGTCGAACTCGTCGGCCAGTGACACGGTATAGATGCTGCCGTCGATAAAGGTCAGCCGCAACCTATGGCCGGATAGTGCTCTGACGGCGGCAAGCCGGGGACGTTTCATCGTTGCCATGATTTCCACTCCTCAATCAATTCCGCCTGGTTCACGCGTAGCCAAGCCATTACTTCACGCTTCAGATCAGCCGGCATCCTTCCCGCCACGACGCGCAAGCTGGCAAGATCTATCCTCGCATTGATATCGCCGCCAACGAGATGGACGTGCATCGGTTCATGGTCTTTCTCGCGCAACTGCAGCCGGTACTTGTTGCGAAAGCGCTGTTTCGATGTCATTTCCTTATGATATAGAAAAAATTGCTATATTTCAAACGAAACCGCGAAAGATCTTCTTGCAGTGGCGCGCAAACTCATTTTGCCGCAAGGCGTGAGGAGCGTAGTATGCTTTCCGCATTATCAAATTGGCGCCGCGTGATCCTTGTTTTGACCTGCAAGTCGGCGCCTCGGCCTTGTTGCGGTCCGCAGAGTTATCCAGAAAGACAATTGCCAGGGAGAGAACGGGATGAGCAAGCAATTCGATTTAAGTGGCAAGGTCGCCATCGTCACCGGCGGCAACGGCGGCATCGGCCTCGGCATGGCCGAGGGGCTCGCGCGCGCGGGTGCGTCGGTACTGGTCGCAGGACGCAATGCGGGCAAGAACGCAGCTGCGGTCAAGACGCTGCAGGCGCTGGGCGCGAAGGCGGCCGCGGTCGTAGTTGACGTGACCCAGCAGCCGGCGTGCAAGACGATGGTCGCAACTGCGCTGGACCAATTCGGGCGGCTGGATATCCTGATCAACAACGCCGGCATCAACATCCGCAAGCAGCCGCAGGATTACACGCTGGAGGAGTGGAAGGCGGTGATCGATACCAACCTTTCCAGCGCCTTCCTCTGCAGCCAGGCCGCCTATCCGGCGATGCTGAAGTCAGGCGGTGGCAAGATCATCAACATCGGCTCCATGCTTTCCATTTTCGGGGCGGCGTTCGCCGGCCCCTACGGCGCGAGCAAGGGCGGCGTGGTGCAGCTGACCAAGTCGCTCGCCTGCGCCTGGGCCAAGGACAATATCCAGGTGAATTCGGTCCTGCCCGGCTGGATCGACACCGAACTCACGCGGGCGGCGCGCAAGGAAGTCACCGGTCTTCACGAGCGCGTGCTCGCGCGCACGCCTGCCGGCCGCTGGGGCGACCCGGCGGATTTCGCCGGCATCGCGGTGTTTCTCGCCAGCGGCGCCTCCGATTTCGTCAACGGCGCGGCGATCACGGTCGACGGCGGGTATTCGTCGCAGGGCTAGAACCGCCACGCAGGCGCGCGGGATCAGGGAGAACTTCGGCTTCCACCCTGGGCGTTGGCGAATCGCGCCACCGCCGCGCATAGATCGTCCACCGTATTGGGCTTGTAGACCAGCTCGCGCACTCCGGCTGCGGGCGCCAGTGCACGCAGTTCCTCGGTGATATAACCCGAGGCCAGCAGCACCGGCAGATCGGGGCGAATCACCTTCAATGCCTTGGCCACGTCCAGCCCCGACATGCCCGGCATGTTGTAGTCGGTCACCGCCAGATCGAATTGAGCGGGATCGGCGCGCACCGCCGCCAGCGCCTCGCGCGGATCCGTGTAGCCGCTCACGCGGTAGCCCTGGCGCTGCAGCAGGCGCGTCATCAGGAAAATGATGGCCTCTTCGTCATCCACGTAGAGTATGTGTTTGCCCTGCCCCGGTACCGCTGCGGCGTCGGCGGCAGGTGCCGTGACCGCCTCTAGCGGCAGATTCGTTTCGGGAAAATAGATGCGAAACGTGGTTCCCACTCCCGGGGAGCTCTCCACCTCGATGCTTGCTTCATGTGCCCGGACGATGCCGTACACCACGGCCAGTCCCAGGCCCGTACCTTTGCCCACCGGTTTGGTGGTATAGAACGGATCGAAGGCCCGTGCGCGCGTTGCCGCATCCATGCCCGATCCGTTGTCCCGCAGCGTGAGGCAGGCGTAGCGGCCCGGTCGGCGATCTGCGTGGGTCTCGCTCTGCTGGCAATCGTAGGCAGTTAGCCGGATTTCGATCACCCCCGGCCGCGCCTGATCCTCGATCGCGTGCAAGGCGTTGGCGCACACATTGAGCAGAATCTGCTTCACCTGCGTCGCATCGGCCAGCACCGCAGGCGCGTCCGCCTGGCAATCCACGATCAGGCTCACGCTTGCAGGCAGCGTGGCGCGAATCAGGCGCGCCGATTCCACCACCACCAGCGCGAGCGCGGTCGCCTTGCGTTCCAGCTTCTGCCGCCGCCCGAAAGCAAGGATCTGCTGCACCAGGTCTTTTGCGCGGCGGCCCGCCTTGTCGATTTCCTCCAGGCTGACCAGCGCCGGGTGCGCGGGGCCGACATCCTGGCGTGCCAGTTCGACATTGCCCGCGATCGCCGCCAGAGCGTTGTTGAAGTCGTGCGCGACGCCCCCGGCCAGGGTGCCCAAAGACTCCATCTTCTGCGACTCGCGCAGTTGCGCTTCGAGCGAGGCGCGCGCCGCCTCGGCCCGACGGTTTTCGGTGATGTCGCGAAACGACCACACGCGGCCGACAACCGCGCGATTCAAGATCAGTGGCGCCGTAAAGCGCTCGAACACCCGACCATCCTTGAACCCTATGGTGTCCGTGGCCTCGACCTCCGAATGGTAAAGTTCTTCCACTTTCTTCACGAATGCTTCTGGATCGGCCAGCTCGCGTACAACATGATCGAGCATGGCTTTGTCATCTTTGCTCTCCAGGAGCGTTTGCGGTATGCGCCATAATTGCGCAAACCGCTGGTTCGCTTGGATCACCTGGCGGTCGCGATCGACGGCCAGGATCCCGTCGATAGTCGATCCGAGTACGCTGCGCAACTGCGCCTCGCTTTCGCGCAGCGCCCAATCCGCCCGCTTGCGCGCGTCGATGTCGTGCACCGTCCCGCGCAGTTTGACCACGGTGCCGTCCGCCCCGCGCACCGCTTCGCCGCGCGTCGACGTCCACAGGGTCGTTGCATCGCCGCGGATCATCTCGAGTTCGAGTTCGTAGGGCGTGCCATTCTCGATCGTCCTCGCAACCGCCGCCCCGAGGCGCTCCCAGCTCTCCGTGGTGTAGAACTGCTGTAGCGTCTTGAAGGTAGGTGGCCCCAGAGCGGGATCGCGCCTGAGAATCGCATACAAGCCATCCGACCAGGTGATGGCGTCCGCGGCGGGCGTCCACTCCCAGCTCCCGATACCCGCAATATGCTGCGCCCGGACCAGGTTCTCCTTCACTTCGACGATCAGCGCGCTCTGCGCCGCGAGGTCCTTCGAGGTGCGCGCGATCTGCCGGTTCTTGCGCAACAATGCGTACAGGAATGCGGTGAGCAATGCCGAGAGCGACAGCGCAAATGCGTAGAGCGACGGCACGATGAACGCCTGGTGACGTTCGAAAAAAGTCGGCAAGGGGTTGACGATAGTCGCGCGCGCGGCAATATCTGGCGGCAGCGTCAACCCGAGCTTCTGCAGTTCGGCGCCGTCGAAAATGTACTCGTTCGGGCTGGTCTCTATCGGTTTGATGGCGGCGACTTCGGTCCCGGCAAGGTAGTACGCGCCCAGCTCTGCGGCGGCGGCGCCCTGCTTGTAGCCGCTGGTGACGTAGCCGCCGAGTACGCCGGGATAGAGATAGACGTCCTCCATGCTGATGACAACGAACTGTCCGGCCTGCACGATGGCCGCGATGGTTTCCGGCAGAGTGAGCGCGTTGCCGGCACCGTCGGTCACCGCACCCAGGGTCGTGAGGAAGACGAAGCGCTCCTTGCGCCCGCGCAGCGCTGCCGACAGCTGGTCGATTCTGCTGCTGGAGACGAAATGCGCCTGGATATTCGGCTGCCGCACGAGTTCGGCGATGACCTCGCGGCGTATGCTCTGATACGTCTCCGACTCGTCTCCCACCACCAGGATGTCCCGCTCCTGCGGTGCGAGGTGCCGCATCAGTTCCAGGTTCGGCGCGATCTGCTTGTTCTCGAACACGCCGCTGACGCGGCGCGGGTCGATCCTGGCCTTCATGCCATAGTCGTTGATGCCGGAGAAGAAAATCGGCGCCTTGGGAAAAATCCGCGCGAGATGGGACAGGGCGAACAGCAGCGCGTTGTCGTCGGTGACATAGATGAGCCTGGGTTCGAGGCCCGCGTATTTCTGCGCAAGGTGCGCAGCGACGAAATTGGCGTAGGCGGCGGTGTAGGGAACGCGCTTGGTATCGAGGTATTCCACGTTGGCCGCAATCGTGCCCGGCACCGCCGCGCCCAGCGCGCGCAGGAATCCTTCGTGCTGGCGCTTGGTCCACGGATATTCCTGGCTGTAGGAATGCAGCAGGAAGATCGGCGTATTGCCGCCTGCATGACTGGGCAGGGCACATGCGAACGAGAGCAGAAGCAGCAGCGCCACCGCCAGGCGGCGTGTGCCGGGTGCCGAAATCAACTCAGGGAATGTCACCGCTTCTGCTCGAATTGCGCTGTCCCGCACTATGCGCGGTATCGCGGCCTGCGTCAATATGCGCGGTGCGGCATATACGCAGCGCGAGATACGCCTCGCGCCGACCCGCGACCGGCGACCGGCGACCGGCGGGAAGGGCGGCCTTGCCGTGCGCCGCGTCGGCGAGCACGGGCGCCGATTCCGGTTGAAATTCCCCCGATTGTGGCATAGAATTGGAACCATGGTTCAAAAATCGAATGCTGGTTCCAACCCAGTTTCCAACTCAGTTTCCAACTCGGTTTCCAGCTCAGTTCACAAATCGGTTTCCAACGCCGGTTCCAACTCGGGTTCGAGCGCGGTTTCCGGCAAGTCCGGCTCCGAGCGCATCCGGCGCAAGAGCGAAGCCCGGCGCCTGGACATCCTGCGCGCCGCGGCGCGCGTGTTCCGCAGGAGCGGCGTCGCCGCCGCCGGCATGCGCGAGATCGCCGAAGAAGCGGATCTGTCGCCGGGCAATCTCTATTACTACTTCGCGGGCAAGGACGAGCTGCTGTTCTTCTGCCAGGACCGCACCCTGGACCGGATGCTGCAGGCGGCCGAGACGGCGCGCGCCTCCGCCGTCCCCGTCACGCAGCAATTGCGCGCGGTCATCCTGGCCCATCTGCACTACACCCTGGACGAACTCGAAGGCGCCACGGCGCACCTGGAAATCGACATGCTGGCCGAGGATCTGCGCCGCGGCATCATCGACAAGCGCGACCGCTACGAGCACGCGGTGCGCGCGCTGATCGCGAAGGGGGTCAGGCGCGGCGAATTCACTTCCTGCGACGCCGCGCTGGTGGCGCGCGCCATCCTCGGCGCGCTCAACTGGACCGCGCGCTGGTACCGACCCGAGGGCGCGCAGAGCGTGGCCGCGATCGCCGCGGGGCTGGCCGATTACCTGCTGCGGGGGATCGCCGCCGCACCCGCGAACGGCCCGAACCACGAGGCGCCGTCGCCGCGCAAGTCCCGCGCCATCACATCTGCGCCCGCAAGGGCTCAATCCGGAGGTTCAAAATGAATGCCGTAGTGAAGAAGGCGGATCAGCGCAATGCGCACATCACCCTGCGCGTGAACGGGGAGGCGGTCGAAGTCTCGTTCGCGCCCTACAAGACCCTGCTCGAAGTGCTGCGCGAGGAACTCGATCTCACCGGCACCAAGCACGGCTGCGAGCTCGGCGAATGCGGCGCGTGCGCGGTTCTGGTCGACGGCCAGCCCCTGCTCTCCTGCCTCAAGCTCGCGCTCGAGTGCGACGGCTGCGCGGTCGAGACCATCGAGGGCCTGGCCGCCGGGCCGGAGCTGCACCCGCTGCAGGCGGCGTTTTCGGATCACGGCGGTTCGCAGTGCGGCTACTGCACCCCGGGTGTGCTGATGACGGCGAAGGCGCTGCTAGCCACGGAACCCGATCCCAGCCGCGAGCGGATCAAGCAGGCGCTCTCAGGCAACCTGTGCCGCTGCACCGGCTATCAGCAGATCGTCGATTCGGTCGAGGAAGCGGCGCGTACCATTAATGCGAAGGGGGCGCGAGCATGAACACGAAGAAGAAGCTCGAGGTCATCGGCCACGCGCGCCGCCGTGTCGACGGTCGCGAAAAAGTCACTGGTCAATTGCGCTACGCGGACGACCTGAAGCTGCCGCGCATGCTGCACATGAAGCTGCTGCGCTCGTCCGTCCCGCACGCGCTGATCGAATCCATCGACACCGCGCGCGCACTGGCCCATCCCGGCGTGCACCTGGTGCTCACAGGCAGGGATTTTCCGGTGTCCTTCGGCATCATGCCGGTGGCGCAGGACGAGTTTCCGCTGGCGCCGGAGCATGTGCGCTATGTCGGCGATCCGGTGGCGGCGGTGGTGGCGAAGGACGAACAGACGGCGTCCGAGGCGCTGGCCCTGATCAAGGTGAAATACAAGATGCTTCCGACCATCTCCACGCCGGAGGAGGCGCTGGCGCAGCCGGAGGCGCGCATCCACGACTACACCGATGCGGGCAACATCCACCGCAACCAGGCGTTCGAATTCGGCGACGTGGAGGAGGCGCTCTCGAAGGCGGACCACGTGTTCGAGGATCTGTTCTTCTACGAAGGCGACAACCACATGGCGATGGAGCAGCACGCATCGCTCGCCCGCGCCGAGGGCGATGGCAAGCTGACCATCTGGTCGAGCACCCAGGACCCGCACTATCTGCACCGGCAGCTCGCGCGCGTGCTGCAGATGTCGGCCGCGCACATCCGCGTGATCGCCTGCGACAACGGCGGCGGCTTCGGCGGCAAGTGCGATCCCGCGGGGCACGAGTTCGTGGTGTCCAAGGCCGCGCTGATGCTCGGGCGGCCGGTCAAGATCTGCCTCACGCGCGAAGAAGTGTTCTACCTGCATCGCGGCCGGCATCCGGTGCTGATGAAATTCCGCACCGGCGTGACGAACGATGGAAAGCTCACCGGCATGCACCTGCAGACCCTGCTCGACGGCGGCGGCTACGGCTCGCACGGACCGGCGAGCACCTTCTACACCGGGGTGCTGACGCCGCTCACCTACGAGCTGCCGCGTTTCAAGTTCGACGCCTGCAGGGTGTTTACCAACAAACCGGCCTGCGGCCCCAAGCGCGGACACGGCACGCCGCAGCCGCGCTTCGGCCAGGAGGTCCAAATGGACAAGATCGCCGAAAAGCTGAAGCTCGATCCGGCGGACCTGAGACTCAATATGGTGACCAAGGCCGATACCCTTACTGCGAGCTGGCTCAAGATCGGCAGCAACGGCCTCGCCGAATGCATACGCCAGGTGGTGGCGGGCTCCGGCTGGAAGCAAAAGCGCGGGCAATTGCCCCAGGGCCGGGGCGTGGGCATCGCCTGCAGTTCCTACATGTGCGGCGCCGGCGTGTCGATCTACTGGAACAAGATGCCGCATTCGGGCGTGCAGATGAGCCTGGACCGCAGCGGCCAGGTCACGGTGTTTTGCGGCGCGACCGAGGTCGGGCAGGGTTCGAACGACGTGCTCGCGGCGATCGTGGCCGAAACCCTGGGCATCAGCACCAAGGAAGTGCGCGTGGTCACCGGCGATACCGGCATCACGCCGATCGACCTCGGCTCCTACTCGAGCCGGGTCACCATCATGATGGGCAACGCGGCGCTGCAGGCGGCCGGGCGCGCGCGCGAAATGCTGGTCACGGCGGCGGCGGAGCAGCTCGAAGTCCTGCCCGAGAGCATCGTGCTCTCGCGCGGCCGCGTGTTCGCGGCGGGCGACTCCGGCAAGAGCATGAGCTTCGCCGAGGCGGTCGTCTATGCCGAGACCAAGTACGGCACGCTGGGCACGGTGGGCTCCTACGCGCCGCCCAAGCCGCCGGGCAAATTCAAGGCCGCGGGCGTGGGCCCGTCGCCGGCCTATTCCTTTTCCGCCTGCGTGGTCGAAGTCGAAGTGGACGAGGATACCGGCTGGATCACCGTGCCCAAGATCTGGGTCGCGCACGACATCGGCCGCGCCCTCAATCCGGTGCTCGCTCGCGGCCAGGTCATAGGCGGCATCTACATGGGGCTGGGCGAGGCCTTGATGGAAGAGCAGGTGTTCCGGCGCCTGCCGCCCAAACTTTCGAATGCGCTGGTGCACAAGATTCCCTCGATGCTCGAATACAAAAGCCTCACCTCGCTCGAAATGCCCGAGGTCGAGGTGTTTCTGGTCGAAGATCCGGACCCGAACTGCCCCTTCGGCGCGAAGGAAGTCGGCCAGGGTCCGCTCTTGCCGGTGATGCCGGCGGTCGCAAACGCAGTGTTCGACGCCGTCGGCGTGCGCATCGACGAGGTGCCGATCACGCCGGAAAAAATCCTGCGCGCGCTGCACCTGAAACGCGAAGGCAAGAATCCGCGCGTCGGGCCGGAGCGCTTCCCCGACGTGCCCTATGTCGAACCGACCTTCGTCATCCCGCCGGCCGAAGGCGGGGACGGCAAGGAAAGTGAACGGCCGAACCGCAATCGGGCGAACAAGCTCACGCAAAAGGTGGCGTCATGATGCGTCTTCCGTGGTTCCAGTTCAAGGCGCCGACCAGCGTGGCCGAAGCCGCCCGCAACCTCCCGGCCGAAAGGCCGCGCGGGCTGCCTATCGCCGGCGG
>CAYNVY010000118.1:0-13457 GCA_964400745.1 uncultured Enterobacteriaceae bacterium
ATCTTCTCCGGGGGCACCAGGTTCATCATGCGCACTTCGTGCGGCTCCATCCCGGCCTCGTGCGCGATCGCGTCGAGCACGAGTTCCAGCGCGAAGCAGACCCCGGTGCGGGCGACGCCGCGATAGGGAAGGATGGGGCATTTGTTGGTCGCGACCGAGTAAGTCCTGCAGCGATACGACGGAAAATCGTAGGGCCCGGGCAGAATGCTTGCGACCTGCGCCGCCTCCAGGCAGGCCGAGAACTGATAGGAAGAATAGGCGCCCGAATCGACCGTCGCCTCGCAATCTATGCCCAGCAGCCTGCCGTCGCGATCGGCGTAGCCGGTGATGCTGTAGTGATGTTCGCGGCAGTTGGCGCTGGCGGTCAGATGCTCGCGCCTGTCCTCTATCCAGCGCACCGGGTGCCCGCAGCGCATGGTAAGCCAGCACAACGCGACCTCTTCCGGCAGCAGGATGCCCTTGTAGCCGAACCCGCCGCCGACATCCGGCGCGATGACCCGTATCTGCCCCTGGTTCAGGCCGAGGCAGCCGGCGAGGCCGGTGCGCACGATGTGCGGCATCTGCGCCGCGCTGTAGACGACCAGCTGTTCCAGGCGGCTGTCCCAATAGGCGACGACGCCGCGGCCTTCCATCGGCGCCATGCACTGGCGGGCGGTGCTGATCTCGCGCGTGACCTTGATCGGCGCGTCCAGCGCCGCGCCGATGTTGACCTCGACGTTGGTCTCGAGAAAAACGTTGTCGCCCCAGGATTCGTGCAGCAGCGGCGAACCCGCCTTGCGCCCCGCGAGCATGTCGTGCACCGCGGGCAGTTCCTCCAGGTCGAGCCGCACGCGCGCCGCGATGTCCTCGGCTTCGGCCCGCGTCGGCGCCAGGCACATCGCGACCAGTTCGCCCACGTGGCGCACCTTTCCGGTCGCGAGCGACGCCTGCTCCGAAACCTTGAACCCGGCGAGCCCGGAGACGGCGCGGATCGGCTTGACGCCGACCAGGTCCTGTGCCGTGAAGACGGCGCCGCGACAGTCCTCCGGTATGTCGATGCCGCGGATGTGCGCATGCGCGAGCGGGCTGCGCACGAAGGCGACATCCTGCATGCCGGCCAGCCGCAGGTCGGCGACGAACTGGCCCCGCCCGCGCATCAGGCGGTCGTCTTCCTTGCGCAGGACGCTGGCGCCTACCCCTTGTTCCGACATTCTTCTTGCCCCTTCAATGCCTGCCATGCCCGTACGGATCAGCGGCCCAAGGCCTGCGGCAGGTTCCGCTCCTTGCCCCCCTTGGACACCTTGGCCGTCTTGGCGGGCGTCTTGACTTCCACCTTTGCCGTCGCCGCGGCCTCGGCAGTGGCTTTCGGCTTGTTCCGGGACTTGCCGAGCAGGTCGATATGCAGCTTGATGCAGTCGCTGGGATAGACGATTTCGGCGACGTAGATCGCGACGTCGTCGCGGTCGATGACGATGCAACGGCATTCCGCGGTCACCGCGCTCAGACCGATCCCAAGCAGGTCGGCCGTCTCTCGATCGGCCGTGCCGATGACTATGGTCTGATGCGCATGCTTGATGCGCACGCCCTCCAGCGTCGCCAGTACGGGCAGCGCCGTGCGCTTCGAAAACGCGTCCGGATCGAGCTCGAAAATGTGGCGCGCGAGATGCAGGTTCACCACCGCGTAGGGCTCGCGGTCCTTCAACTGAACGCTGCGCAGGAACGCATACTCCGGCGCGAGCTTCCCCTCGCCCTCGGCCAGGGTCGGCCACTGCGGCGGAGTCGCGACATGGATCGGCTTCGGAACGTTGTCCTTGATCGACTCGATCAAGGACCCCCAGGTGGTGTCGAGCTTGAGCCAGCGCTTGTTGCTGACCTTGTCGGCGACGAAGGTGCCGCGGCCCTGCTGCCGGTGCAGAAGGCCTTCCTTTTGCAGCAGCGCGACCGCTTGGCGCACCGTCACGCGCGCGACCTGGTACTCGCGTTCGAGTTCCTCCAGCGTGGAAATCTGCTGTCCCGGCTGCCACTGGCCGTTGGCGATCTGCCGCCTGAGGGCGGAGGCCACCTGGACGTATAGAGGCATGTGCCTGTCGCCATTTCTCGTTTTGAAATTCGGCATCAAACTGTCTCTATTTATAGAAAGATAGGATTATACATCCGGCTTTCCTGCCGTCCGCCGGCGCTCGCGCCGGTCTGCGCGGCTGCCGAGCCCTGCGCGCGCTCTTCGGCCGTGCGCGTGCTGTCGGTGTAGAGGGTGGTGCGTTCGCGCGGCCTGCGGCCGGTCGACCGTATCAATTCCTCCATCCTCGAGGGCGTCATTTCCTGCCCGTGGGATGCGCCCGCGGCGCGCGAGATGGTCTCGTCCATAAGCGTTCCGCCCAGGTCGTTGGCGCCCGCGCGCAGGCAGGCTTTCACGCCTTCCGCACCCAGCTTCACCCAGGAGGTCTGGATGTTGGTGATGAGCGGGTGCAGGGCCAGCCGCGCCACGGCATGCATCAGCACCGTTTCGCGAAACGTCGGGCCGCGGCGCGCGCGGCCCTTGCGATACAGCGGCGCCTCCATGTGCACGAACGGCAGCGGCACGAACTCGGTGAAGCCGCCGGTCTCCGCCTGCAGCGCGCGCAGCCGCAGCAGGTGGCGCGCCCAGTGCTCCAGCCGTTCGATGTGGCCGAACATGATGGTGGAGGTGCTGCGCAGCCCCGCCGCATGCGCGGCCCGCATCACCTGAAACCACTCGGCGGTCTTGACCTTGTCCGAACAGAGGACGGCACGGACTTCGTCGTCCAGAATTTCCGCCGCGGTCCCCGGCAGCGTGCCCAGGCCGGCGCGCTTCAAATCGGAAAAGAATTCCTGCAGCGAGACGCCCAGGGTGCGCGCGCCCTGCCACACCTCCAGCGGCGAGAACGCATGGATGTGCATGCCGGGCACGGCGGCCTTCACCGCCCGGCAGATTTCGATATAGGTGGCTCCGGTATAAGCGGGGTGGATGCCGCCCTGCATGCAGACTTCGGTCGCGCCGCGCTCCCAGGCTTCGCGCACGCGCCGCTGTATCTCCTCGAGCGGCAGGTCGTAGGGTTTGCCGCGCAGGTCCTCGCTCGCCTTGCCTTTGGCGAAGGCGCAGAACTGGCAGCGGTAGGAACAGATGTTGGTGTAGTTGATGTTGCGATTGACGACGTAGCCGACGGTATCGCCGCTGATTGCCGCGCGCAGTTGGTCGGCCGCGGCGCAGACCCAGGAAAACTCTTCGCCGCGCGCACGGAACAGGCGCACGATCTCCCCTTCTCCCAGCGCGTCGCCGCGCTGCGCTTTCGCGAGTATGGCCGCGATTTCGCCCCGCAGCGCCACGCCGGGCGCGCCGATCAGGGCGAGGTCCAGCGCAGGCGGATGCGCCGCCAGGCCCGGCGACCAGGCATCGGTGCGCGCATAACCGTCGGTATCCACGCGGCGCAGCAGCGCGGTGTGCAGTCCCGCATCGACCCAGCGTTCTGCCCGTTGTGCGAAAGCGGGGTAGATGGCCAAGCGCTCGGTGAGTTCCTTGCCTGCGGCCTTAGTCGCGCGCGCCAGGTTGTCCAAATGCGGCCAAGGCGCTTCCGGATTGACATGATCCGGCGTCACGGGCGAGACACCGCCCCAGTCGTTGATACCGGCATCGACCAGCGCACGCAGCGAATCCGGACTGAGGTTGGGCGGCGCCTGGATGTTCATCCCCGGTTCGAACAGGAGCCGGGCTGCGGCTACGGTCCAGAGGTGCTCTGCGAGCGAGGGCGCCGGCACCTCGGCCATGCGCGTGCCGGGTTTCGGCCGGAAGTTCTGGACGATGATCTCCTGGATGTGGCCGTGGCACTCGTGCAGGTCCCGCAGCGCGAGGAGCGCGTCGATGCGCTCGGCGCGCGTCTCGCCGATGCCGATCAGGATGCCGCTGGTGAAGGGGACGCCTGCTTCTCCGGCCAGCCGGATGGTCTCTAGGCGGGCCGCGGGCAGCTTGTCGGGCGAGCCGAAATGCGGGCCGCCGCGCGCGCACAAGCGATCGGCCGCAGTCTCCAGCATGATGCCCTGGGACACGGAGACCTTGCGCAGCGCCGCGATGTCGCCTGCGTCCAGCAGCCCCGGATTCACGTGCGGCAGGAGCCCGGTTTCCTCGAACGTGATGCGCGCCGCTTCGGCCAGGTAGGACAGGGTCGTCGCATGGCCCAGGCCGGACAGTTCCGCCCGCGCAGCGCGGTAACGCAGCTCCGGTTTGTCGCCCAGCGTGAACAGCGCCTCCTTGCAGCCTGCCGCCGCGCCGGCCCGCGCAATGGCGAGGACTTCCTCGATGCTAAGATAGGCTGAACGCCCCTTGCGCGGAGGCTGGGCAAAAGTGCAATAGTGGCAGGCATCCCGGCACAGCTGCGTCAACGGGATGAAAACCTTGCGCGAATAGGTCAGCACGGGCCCGTGCGCCGCATCGCGCCGCGCCGCCGCCGCGCGCATCAGCATCTCCAGATCAAGGCCGGGCAGCTCGAGCGCGTCGGCTCGGGTCAGCTTCCGGTCCGGCGCGAGGATCCGGGAAATATCGCTGTTCATGAACTTTGCATCCTCATGCACATTGCATCCTTTCTCGGTCATGGCGCCACTTGATAGACGCTGGTTTCTTGCTTCGTTGCCGCCGCGCGCAGCAGCCGATGCGCGATTCCGTTCGCGCTCAGGCAGGCATAGCTGCGCGTCGCCGTCGGGCACGCGAGAAATGCGGCGATATCGTCCGGCCGGTCGATGTCACGCCCGACGCGGGCGAGTTCCAGCACCGTTGCCTCGATGCCGCGTTCCCGTGCCGCCTCCCGGTGCAGGCGAAAGCTGTCGGCGCCGAAGCGGAACCCAATGGCATCGGGCGGGGAACAAGCGAGCGCATTCGTTCCCCCGTCGACGCTGGCTGGAACCAGAGTCACCGAGGGTGCCGCGCGATGCGCCCTGACTATTGCGGCGATATCCTCGGGCCTGATCAAGGGCAGGTCGGCGGGAATCAACAGCATGCCGTCCCGTCCCTCGCGCGCGAGATGCCGCGCCGCCATTTCCGCCGCCGCGCCGACCCCGGCGTTCTCCGAATCGTGCAACACGAGAGCGCCGGCCGCCTCTGCCATGGCCGCGGCATCGGCGTCGCCGGTGACCACCACGGTGCCTGCAAGCTCGGTGCAGCGTCCCAGCGCGGACAACACATCGGCCAGCATGGCGCGGGCGCAGGCGACGCGCTCGTGCGGCGCCAGGCAGGGCATCAACCTGCGCTTCGCCTGGGCGAACGGCCCGACCGGGACGACTGCCCAGAGTTTGCGCTGCCCGCTCATACGCCTCCCCTGGCACGGAGTCGCGCAGTCTTCACCTCGCCAGCCAGGCGTTCGGCGAAAGCCAGCACCGCCGCAGCGAGCCGCTGCCTGTCGGCCAGGCTTTGCATCAGCGTCGGGACAGCATCGACCGCAATGCGCGCACGTTCCGGGCTGGCGGCGCCGACCACGCCGGCGGCGTCGGGCGCATCGGCGGCATCGATTACCAGGCCGTCGATCAGCCCGCGGTAGTGCTCTGCAATCGCAACTAACGTATTGCCGATGCCGAGTTCGGCCATGATCTTCGCCGTCGGCCCCTTGACCGCCTGTCCGCCGATGATGGGCGAGACCGCGATCACCGGAACCGCGGCGCCGCGCAGCGCTTGCCTGATTCCGGGCACGGCCAGAATCGGATCGACGCTGAGATACGGATTGGAAGGGCAGATGACGATCGCCGCGAGTTCCGGGTCGGCCAGGGCCGCGAGCAGCGCCGGATTCGGTCGCGCCTCGCCGGCGCCGGAAAAGGCGATGCCGGTGACGACCGGCTCGCAGCGGCGCCCGACGAAATACTGCTGGAATGGCAGCGAACCTTCACGCGTATGAACCACGGTGCGCACCGCGTCGTCCGTCATCGGCACGATGCCCGCCTCTATCTTGAGCCGTCCGGCCAGGTCCGCCGTGACGGCGCTGAGCGTTTCTCCGGCACGCAGGCGCCGCGTGCGTTCGACATGCAGCGCTAGATCGCGGTCGCCCAGGGCAAACCAGGTATCGCCCCCGAACCGGCCCAGCGCAGACATGAAATTCCAGGTCTCGTCGGCCCTCCCCCAGCCGCGCTCCGGATCGCTCAATCCGGCGAGCGTATATAGCACCGTGTCCAGGTCGGGGGAAATGTGCAGTCCGAGGTGCTCGAAATCGTCGCCCGTATTCACCACCAGCGTGAGCCGGTCCGCGGCGAGCACCGAATACAGGCCGAGAGCGAGCTTCGCGCCGCCGACGCCGCCGCACAGCGCCAGCACACGGCGCGTCCCGAGCGCCCGCGCGGCCGCCCCCGCGCCGCCAGGCATCGACACCGGCGCCGTACGGTCCTTCATCGGGACATTGTCCTTCACCGGAACATATCCTGCTCTTTCGGCCGCAGCAGCGCGGCGGCGTTTCGCGCCGGCGCATCCCACGCGAGGCCGCGCACATGCACCAGCGGCAAACCTGCGTCGGTCTGCCCCATCAGCATCGATGCGGCGGCGGCGATTTCGTCGGCGAACGCGACCTGGGTGACGCGCATAGTCCTGCCAAAGAGATCGGGCGCGCCGACCAGATCCAGCAGCGAGGGCAGCCCGGCCGCGCCGAGCGCGACGCCGGTCACGCCGTTGCGCCAGGGCCGGCCGAAGCTGTCGTTGATCACGATGCCGAGGTCGGCCTCGAACGCGTGATCCATGCTCTGCTTGAGCGCGGCGCAGGACGCGTCCGGGTCCTCGGGCAGGAGCAGGGCCAGTTCATCCCCCCCCGGTTGCTCGATATTCGACTGGTCGACGCCGGCGTTGGCCATGATGAATCCCAGCCTGTGCTCGACGATCAAGACGTCCTTGCGGTAACGCACGACGTCCCGCGACTCCGACAGGATGACTTCGACGATGCGCGGATCCTTGCACACGATCTGCGCCAGTTCCATCGCCCGCGCCGAGGGCGCGACTTCGCTCAACCTGACGTAACGGCCCTGCGCCTTCGATACGATTTTTTGGGCGACGACGATCACGTCGCGGTCGCGGGGTGCAATCCCGCAACGCTTCAGCGCGTCGATCAGAATGGCGCCGAGATCATTCCCGGGCTCGATCAGCGGGATCCCCGGAACAGCAGTCAAGGTGACGGCCTTGATCCCCATAGCCATCATTGCCGGTCTTAGGCGCCGGTTGAGTCCGTGCCCAGGCCGGTGATGCGGATTCCGGCACCGCCCACCTTGTAGCGCCGGTTGATGCCGATGAGGATCGATGTCAGCGCTTCCCCCGCCACCGAGTTGGCGATCGGCCCGCCGTCGATGCCACGCGTGCCGGCCGCATCGGCGAGCGCAATAACGATGTCGCGCGCCTCCCTATCGTTGCCGAAGACGAGCACGTCGCAATCGACGTCATCGTCCGACTGCAGCTTGGCGGCGCCGACATTGTGGAAGGCCGAGACGACGCGCGCGCTCTCGCCGATGCGCTCCTGCGCGATCTGTCCCGCCGAGCCCTGCGCCGGCAATTGCACCAGCGACACCTTGGGCGGAACCAGCGGCACGACCGCGTCGACGACGATCTTGCCGGCGACGGCATGCTTGATCTCGTCCAGAATCGCCTCGTGGTTCGAAAACGGCACGGCGATGATGACGATGTCGCCGGCCGCCGCAGCGGCGGCGTTGTCCTCGCCGCGGACCGGTGGCGCGCCGTTCCCCGGCTTGATCGCAGCCGCGGCCGCGTCGGCCTTGTCGCGCGTGCGCGAGCCGAGGACCACCGGGTAACCGGCGGCGGCCCAGCGCCGCGCCAGGCCCGAACCCAGCGCCCCGGTACCGCCCAGAATTGCCAAAACAGGACGCTCTTGCATCACATCGACTCCCCTTGAAAAACCGACGAAACAGATCCCGGCCTAAAGCCGGGAAACAAGGCGGGAAAAATCAGGAGAGCGTCAGCTCCGTGATCGGCACGATCTTGATTCCGGCGGCCTCCAGGCCGCTGCGCACCGAGCGCGCGAGTGCGATGGCGGTGGGCTCGTCGCCGTGCACGCACAAGGTGTCGAAGTGCGTCTTCACGCGCTTGCCGTTGCGCGAAATGACTTCGCCGTTGAGAACCATGTCGACCACGCGCTGGGTCGCGACTGCCGCGTCCTTGATCACCGCCCCCGGGATCTTGCGCGAGGTCAGATTGCCGTCATCCTCGTACAGGCGGTCGCAGAAACCTTCGCACGCCACCGGCAGGCCGAGCGCGCGGCCCGCCTTTTCCATTTCCGAGCCCGACAGCGCGACGTAGACGATGTCGCGGTCCACCGCCTTGATGGCGCGGCCGATGGCCATCGCGTAATCGACGTTTTCGGCCGCCATATTGTTCAGCGAACCGTGCGGCTTGACGTGCGTGACTTTCTCGCCGACGTAAGCCGCCATCGCCTGCAGCGCGCCGATCTGATAGGCGACCAGATACTCCAGGTCCACGGGGTTCATGTCGATGCGGCGGCGCCCGAAGCCCCACAGGTCGTTGAACCCGGGGTGCGCGCCTATGCTCACGCCCTCTTCCTTGGCGCGGGTCACGACCCGGTGCATGGTGTTCGGATCGCCGGCGTGCATGCCGCAGGCGATGTTGGCCGAGCGGATGATCTTCAGAATCGAGTCGTCGTCGCCTATGTCGTAGGCGCCGAAGCCTTCGGCCATGTCCGCATTCAGGTTGATTGATAGACTCATGGTGTGCCTTCCGTCCTCGTAGCCGACCGCCAGTTGAGCAAACACGCCGGGGTTCAAGCAGCGAACCCGCCCTTGCCCTGCGGCGCGACCGCCCGTCGCGTCGAGCGTTGCCGCAGCATTTTTATTATATGGTTCTAATAATAGAATGACAAGATCATTTATGTATAATCGCGCGCAGTCCAAGTTCTGCCTGCACAACGAGTGGGCGAAGCGGGCGGACAAGGAGCGCTTACGGCATGGATGTTCGATTTCTTTCCTCTGGCGACACGGCGATCGTGGTCGAATTCGGCGACCACATCGAACGCGCGCTGAGCGACCGCGTGCTGAGCCTGGCGTCGCAGGTGCGCGCGGCCGGTCTGCCCGGCGTCGTCGAGATGGTGCCGACGTTCCGTTCGCTGATGGTCCACTACGACCCCCTGCTCACCGACAGCGTCAGACTGAAACAGGCAATCGACAAGCTGCTGCATGCGAAAGGCGGCGAGGCGCGGCAGACGAAGCTATGGCGGGTGCCGGCCTGTTATGCCCCGACCCACGCGCCGGACATTGCCGAGGTGGCCGAGCGCGCAGGGCTGGCCGTGGACGATGTGATACGCCTTCACAGCGGCACCCGCTTTCACATATACATGATGGGGTTTGCGCCCGGTTTCGGCTACATGGGCGATCTGCCGCGGCCTCTGATGCTGCCCCGCCGCGCCGACCCGCGCACCCGCGTTCCCGCCGGATCGATCGCCATCGCCACCACTTTGACCGCGATTTACCCGCTGGAGAGCCCGGGCGGCTGGCATCTGATCGGCACGACGCCGATCCGCATGTTCAATCCGCTGTGGCCCCGCCCGGCCTTGTTCAGCCCGGGCGATGCGGTCAGTTTCGAGGCGGTCGGCGTAGCCGAGTTCGAATCGATCCGCGCCGCCGTCGCAAGCGACAGCTACCAGGTACCCTGGGAGAACGTAGAAACGGCGGGCCCGACGGGTGGGTCAGCGGGTGGGCCAGACTCATGACGCAGGCGCTCAAGGTAATCGTTCCCGGCATCCAGACGACCGTTCAGGATCTCGGCCGCACGGGCTATCAGGACGTGGGCGTGCCGGTTTCCGGCCCGCTGGACCGTGTCAGTTTCCGCTTTGCAAACGCTTTGGTCGGCAACCCGCCCGGCACGCCGGCGCTGGAAATGCTCAGGCAGGGCCCGGCGCTGGAGGTGCTGGCGGAGTCGGTGCGCATCGCCCTGGTCGGCTGCTTGGGCAATATCGAAGTGCGTTCGGCCGATGCGCGAACCATCGCAGCCGGCCGGAGCGCAAGGCTGACCCAGGGCGAAGAAATTCGGATCGGAAAGCTCGGCGACTCGGGCTGCGCCTATCTCGCGATCGAGGGCGGCCTCGACGTCGCGACCACCCTGGGCAGCGCCTCGACCTATTTTCGCGGCGCTCTGGGCGGCTTCAACGGGCAGCCGCTGCGCAAGGGGGATCTGCTGCCGATCAAGCGGGCCGGCGCCGGTGTGCGCGACGAAAAAGCGCTGTGGCCGCCGTTCGCGCTCGGCCTGGCGCAGCCGATTCGCGTGGTTATCGGTCCGCAGGCCGACTATTTCACCGAGGCCGCGCTGAAGACCCTCCTGAGCTCGGAATACATCGTGTCCAATCACGCCGACCGCATGGGCTTTCGCCTCGAGGGGCCGCAACTCGAGCATGCCGGCGGCTACGACATCGTTTCCGACGGCATCGTTGCCGGCGCGATTCAGGTCCCCGGATCGGGCCTGCCTATCGTGCTTCTGGTCGACGCCCAGACCACCGGTGGCTACCCCAAGATCGCCACCGTCATTTCCGCCGACATCCCCCTGCTCGGTCGGCGCAAACCGGGCCAGGCGGTGCGCTTTGTCGCAGTCGAAGCGGGCGCGGCGGAAAATCTGCGCCGAGCCCAGGAAGCCGAGATTCAGCGGCGCATCGACGGCTTTTCCGTATTGCCCGCCTGAACCGGCCGCCGCGCACCCCGCCCGGCGCTTGCAAGCGATAAATCGTTATGCTATGTTTCTAACATTAGTACTAGTTATCAATCTATTCATCGACATGGCGACAGGCTCGGCCTGCGACCCGAACATGCGTTCCACTTAGCGCCGATGCAGGAAACGATCCCGTTTCGCGCAGCCTCCACGCCGGCATCGGCAGCGCGAATCGAGCCGAATGCACCACCCTCAGAACCCTTTTTGTGAGAAGCCCGTGAGCCAGCTCAACGTAGTCCCGGAAATCGCCGATGCGAAGCTCCGCCGCAGCGCGGTAAAACGACTGCGTGAACTGAAGGTCGCCCTGCCCACGCTGAGCCAGCTCGCCGATCCCGGCCTCATTCCGGAGCGCCAGCGCAACGCCCTCGCCGGCGTCGGCCCGGACGAAGCGCAGTCGGCCAATCTCTGGCGCGTACACTGGTTCAACGACAAGGCCCGCACCGGCGTGGCCGCCGTGCCGGGCTATCTCGTGCTGCCCGAGGCGCTGACCGGCGTGAAGGCGAAAATCGTGGTCGCGCTGGGCCGGCGCTTTCCGATGATAGGCGCGCACAAGGTGCTGGCGGCATATGGCTGTTTGGTGCCCCGCCTCGTCACCGGCCGCTTCGACCCGGCCGGCCACAAGGCGATCTGGCCGTCGACCGGAAACTATTGCCGGGGCGGCGTGGCGATCTCGCGCATTCTCGGCTGCCGCGGCGTCGCGGTGCTGCCCGCGGGCATGAGCAAGGAGCGCTTCGACTGGCTCGATCGCTGGGTGAGCGATCCGGCCGACATCATCCGCACGCCGGGGACCGAGAGCAACGTCAAGGAAATCTACGACGAATGCGCCAAGCTCGAGCGCGACCCGCAAAACGTGATCCTCAACCAGTTCTCCGAGTTCAGCAACTACCTCGTCCACTACCAGGTCACCGGGCAGGCGCTAGCTCGCGTGTTCGAAGATCTGCGCAGCAGGGAGGCCGGGCTGCGGCTGACGGCCTTCGTCTCGGCGACAGGCTCGGCCGGCACCATCGCCGCGGGCGACTATCTCAAGGCGCATCACGGCACCAAGATCGCGGCGGTGGAAGCCGCCGAATGCCCGACCATGCTCTACAACGGCTACGGCGAACACAATATCCAGGGGATAGGCGACAAGCACATACCGCTCATCCACAACGTGATGAACACCGACATCGTCGTCGGCGTGTCGGACACCAGCTCCGACGCCCTCAACCTGCTGTCCAATTCCGGGGTCGGACACAGCTATCTTGCCGAGCGGCAGAAAATCGATCCGCTGCTGATCGGCGAGCTCGACGGCATCGGCATCTCCGGCTGGGCCAATATCGTCGCCGCGATCAAAATCGCGAAGCACCTGGAGCTGGATGCCTCGGATGTGATCGTCACGGTCGCGACCGACGGCGCGGCCCTGTACGACAGCGAGCGAGAGACCTTTCTCGCGCGCAACTACCCGCACGGTTTCGACGCGGTGAACGCGGGCGAGATTTTCGGGCGCCACCTGCAGGGAATCGGCGACGACCACCTGATCGAATTGACGCACGTGGACCGGCGGCGGATCTTCAACCTCGGCTACTACACCTGGGTCGAGCAGCAGGGCGTATCGGTGGCAGATTTCGACAGCCGCAAGCACGCCGCATTCTGGAGCGGGCTGCAGGCATCGATTCCGGCATGGGACAAGCTGATCGAACAATTCAACGAGGAAACCGGGGCGATGCAAGCGAAGTAGCGCCGGTCCGCGAAGCACATGGGAGAACATATGTCAGACCGGCCCTATCTCGATCTGCGGCGAAACCTCGCAGCGCGCGATCGAAGTCTTCACGAGAAGGTCGTATCCCTGGAGGAGGCGGCTGCGCTCGTCCAGGACGGCGAAACGGTGGGCATCGGCGGCAGCACCCTGTCGCGCACGCCGATGGCCATGGTCTGGGCGCTGATCCGCGCGCGGAAAAAGCAGCTCACCTGCGCGCGCGGCATCACCTCCAGCGAAGGCGACCTGCTGTTCGCCTCCGGCACCTGCAATCACATCATGACCAGCTGGTTCAGCCAGGGCATCGTCTGGGGAGTGTCCAAGGTGATGCGCCACCATGTCGAGAGCGGCAAGGCGCGCTTCGACGAATGGAGCCACATGGCGATGGGCATGCGCTTTCGCGCCGGCGCGATGGGCGTGCCCTTCCTGCCGATGCGCTCCATGCTCGGCTCGGATGTCCTGCGGCTGCGGCCCGAAGTGCGCGAGATGGATTGCCCCTTTACCGGCGACAAGCTCCTGCTCGTGCCTGCGCTCAACCCGGACGTGGCGATCATCCATGTGCCGCGCTGCGATGCCTACGGCAACGCGCAGATGGACGGATTGCAGTTCATGGACATCGATCTCGCCATGGCCGCCAACCGGGTCATCCTGACGACGGAGCGCATCGTTTCCAACAACCAGATCCGGCGCGCCCCGGACCAGACGAAGATCCCTTTTTTCGCGGTCGAGGCCGTGGTCGAGGTGCCGTTCGGCTGCGCGCCGCACGAGTGCAGCGGCGCCTACGAGCCGCTGTTCGAACACATGGACTACTACACCTCGCTGGTCAACAAGGATCCGGTCAAGGGCATGGGCGAATACCTAGAGCGTTATGTCTACGATCCGAAATCCTGGACCGACTATCTCGGCTTGCTCGGGCTGGGCGAGCTGCTGGACGCCGCGCGCCGCGGCAGGAGCATCGCCAATGAGTAACAGCGCGAGTTATACCGCAGGCGAGCTGCCCACGGTGATGAGCCCGCCCCCTTTCCCGGAAGGGCCAATCGTGTTCGCCGG
>CAYNVY010000119.1:0-13361 GCA_964400745.1 uncultured Enterobacteriaceae bacterium
GCGAGTACTACCTGAACGAGCAGGTCAAAGCCATCCAGAAGGAACTCGGCGAAGGCGAAGACGGCGCCGACCTGGACGAGTTCGAGAAAAAGATCAAGGCGGCGCGCATGCCCAAGGACGCGCGCGCCAAAGCCGAATCCGAGTTGAAGAAGCTGCGCCTCATGTCGCCCATGTCGGCCGAAGCCACGGTGGTGCGCAACTACATCGACATCCTGGTCGGCCTGCCGTGGAAGAAACGCAGCAAGATCTCGAAAGACATAGGCGCCGCGGAAAAGAGCCTGGACTCCGATCACTACGGCTTGGAGAAGGTCAAGGAACGCATCGTCGAGTATCTCGCGGTGCAAAGCCGGGTGGACAAGGTAAAGGCGCCCATCCTGTGCCTGGTGGGCGCGCCAGGTGTGGGCAAGACCTCGCTCGGACAGTCGATTGCGAAAGCCACCAACCGCAAGTTCGTGCGCATGTCGCTGGGCGGCGTGCGCGACGAGGCGGAGATTCGCGGCCACCGCCGCACCTATATCGGATCCATGCCGGGCAAGATCCTGCAAAACATGGCCAAGGTCGGCGTGCGCAATCCGCTGTTCCTGCTGGACGAGGTGGACAAGTTGGGCATGGACTTCCGCGGCGACCCGTCCTCCGCGCTGCTCGAGGTGCTGGACCCGGAACAGAACCACACCTTCGTCGATCATTACGCCGAAGTCGAATACGATTTGTCCGAAGTGATGTTCGTCGCCACCGCGAACACGCTCAATATCCCTGCGGCATTGCTGGATCGGATGGAAGTCATCCGCCTTTCGGGTTACACCGAGGACGAGAAGGTGCACATAGCGATGCGCTATCTCCTGCCCAAGCAACTGAAGAACAACGGCCTCAAACTGGAAGAGATTTCGATCACAGAATCGGCGATTCGCGACGTCATCCGCTACTACAGCCGGGAAGCGGGCGTGCGCAGCCTGGAGCGCGAGATTTCCAAGATCTGCCGCAAGGTGGTGAAGACGCTGGTGACCAAGAGCCGCGACAGCAAGATCGTCGTGACTGCGAAGAATCTCGACAAATTCCTGGGCGTGCGCAAGTACGCTTTCGGCATCGCGGAAAAGACAAATCAGCTAGGCCAGGTGACCGGCCTCGCCTGGACCGAGGTGGGCGGCGAACTGCTGACGATCGAAGCCGTGGTGATGCCCGGAAAGGGCAAGAGCATCACCACCGGAAAGCTCGGAGAAGTCATGCAGGAGTCGATACAGGCGGCGCTGACCGTGGTGCGCAGCCGTTCGGCCAAGCTGGGAATCGCCGAAGATTTCTACCAGAAGATAGACTTGCACATCCATCTGCCCGAGGGCGCGACTCCCAAGGACGGACCGAGCGCCGGCATTGGAATTTGCACGGCCATGGTATCCATCCTGACCGGCATTCCGGTGCGCGCGGATGTGGCGATGACGGGCGAAATCACGCTGCGCGGCGAAGTGCTGCCGATCGGCGGCCTGAAGGAAAAGCTGCTCGCCGCTCACCGCGGCGGAATCAAGACGGTCTTGATCCCGGAGGAAAACCTGAAGGATCTGGCCGACATTCCGGACAACGTCAAGAGCCGCCTCGAAATCATGCCGGTCAAATGGATAGACCAGGTGCTGGAACTCGCGCTTGAGCACCGGCCGGAGGCTTTGAGCAAAAAAGACGAAGCCGAACCGATCAAGCCTGCGGTCGAAGGTCAGCCGGTCAGCGGGGTCATCACGCACTGAGCGCTGCGTGGTGATACCATAGGCGCATTGCTGGTTCCAATAGTCCAGGAGGGAGTGGAAACGTGAACAAGTCAGAAATGATCGATCAGATTGCCAAGTCGGCCGACATCTCGAAGGCTGCGGCAGGGCGTGCATTGGATGCAACGGTCACGTCAATCAAGACTGCGATGAAAAAGGGCGGCATGGTGACCTTGGTCGGGTTCGGAACCTTTTATGTAGGCAAGCGCGCGGCGCGCAGCGGACGCAATCCGCGCACCGGCGCGAGCATCAAGATCAAAGCGGCGCGGGTGCCGAAATTCCGCGCTGGCAAAGCGCTGAAAGATGCGTTAAACTAGCGCCCTTTTCGGACGATAGCGCACAGCGCATCGGTCCAAAAAGGGTGCTTAGCTCAGTTGGTAGAGCGTCGCCTTTACACGGCGAATGTCGGCGGTTCGAACCCGTCAGCACCCACCAGGCTGTAACGGTATTACTGGAGTGGTAGTTCAGTTGGTTAGAATGCTGCCCTGTCACGGCAGAGGTCGCGGGTTCGAGTCCCGTCCACTCCGCCAACAACCAAAGGCGAACCCAGACAGGGGTTCGCCTTTTTAGCTTTAAGGGCCGTATAGCCCGACACGTTCTTGGTGCTGCATCTTTTTTATTGAGAACCTATGTTTGACTTAGTTCGTAACAACAAAAGACTTGTGCAGATCATACTGGCGCTGATCGTGCTCCCGTTCGCATTCTGGGGCATCGAATCGTTTCAGCGCGGCACGGGGACTGTGCAGGACCTGGCCCAGGTAGGCGGACAGCAGATCACCTTGCAGGAGTTCGCGCAGGCGCAGCGCGATCAGCAGGAGCGCCTGCGCTCTCTGTTGGGCCGCAATTTCGATCCGGCGCTGCTCGATAGCGCGGAACAGCGAACCGAGCTTCTTGACGGTTTGATTCAACAGCGCTTGCTCGCCATGCAGGCGGCCAAGAGCAATCTGGTCGTGACCGACCAGCAGCTGCGCGACATCATCACCGGGCTGCCGGCGTTCCAGGAAAACGGAAGATTTTCCAAGGCGCGATACGACGCGATGCTGCGGGCGCAGGGGATGAGCGACGTCGTGTTCGAGGCCCGCCTGCGGCGGGACGTGGAGATGCAGCAATTGAACGGCGCGGTGGCCGAGTCCAGCATAGTCTCGAAGGCGCAGGCGCTGCGCATACTCGCGATCCAGGGCGAGCAGCGGGAAGTGTCCGAGGTAGTGCTGTCGCACGAGCAATTTTCGGGAGAAGTGAAACTTGCGCCCGAAGCGGTCAAGGCTTACTACGACGGCCATCCGAGCGAATTTCTGGTCCCGGACCGGGTGAAGGCGGAATTCGTCGTTCTCAACGCCGCGGCGCTGGCGGCGCTGGAAACGGTGAGCGAAGCGGACCTGCGCGCCTGGTACGACAGCAACGTCGGCGCCAAGTTCGCGGAGCGGACGGCGGCGAAGAAGAAGGCGGAAGAGTTGCTCGCGCAGCTTAAGGCGGCGCCGGAAAAATTTTCGGAAATCGCGAAGCAGAATTCACAGGATCCCGGCTCCAAGGATAACGGCGGCGACCTCGGTTTCTTCGCGCGCGGATCCATGGTCAAGCCGTTCGAGGAGGCGGTATTCAAGCTGAAGCCGGGCCAGACGAGCGGGATCGTGGAGACGGATTTCGGATTCCATATCATCAAGCTCGCCGGGATCAAGCCGGCGAAGGACGGCGAGGGCGAACAGCGACAGGCGAGCCATATCCTCATCGGCGCGCCGGCCGCGGCCAAAGACTTCCAGGCTATGCGCGGCGACATCGAGCGCGATCTGAAGAAGCAGCGCCTGGGCAAGAAATTCGCCGAAGCGGCTGAAGTTTTCACCAATCTCGCCTATGAGCAGCCGGACAGCCTGCAACCCATCGCCGACAAGTTCAAACTGAAAGTGCAGCAATCCGGCTGGCTGTCGCGCAAGGCCGACACCTCGGCCGGCCCCCTGAACAACCAGAAGATACTGGACGCCCTGTTCTCTCCCGATTCCCTCAAGAGCAAGCACAACACCGAGGTGGTGGATGCCGGGGGCGATACCCTGCTGGTGGCGCGCGTGAGCGAACACAAGCCCGCTGCGGTGCGGCCGCTGGACGAAGTCAAGGCGGAGATTTCGAAAAAGCTGATCGAGCAGGAGAGCATGGCGCTCGCGAACAAGCGCGGCGCGGCCAAATACGCCGAAGTGCAGCAGGGCAAGGACGCCGGGGTCGCTTGGGGCGCGGCCAAGCTCGTCGGGCGCCAGGGAAAGCCGGCCGTGCACCCTGACGCGCTGAAGGTGATTTTCAGCGCGGATGTCAGCAAGCTGCCGGTGTATCTCGGGGTGGAATTGCGCGATCGGGGCTATGGCCTGTACCGGATTTCGCGCGTCATCGAAGCGCCGCCGCCGGACGAGGCGAGCGAGAAGGGCGTGCGCGAACAGCTGGCGCGGCAATTGGCGCAGCAGGACTACGCGGCTTACGTCGCGAGCCTCAAGGCAAGAACCAAGATCGAGATCAACAAGGCGGCGCTGGAGAAAAAGGGCGGATAGGGATAGGTTTGCGCCGGTTCTGGCGGACATCACCGCCGGGCCGGCGCTGTCTTTGTACGGGATCGACCGCGGGGGCTCCATGAAGTTGCAGATAATCGTTATGGTCAAGCAAGTGCCCGATACCCATAACGTGACCGAGGAAGCGATGAAGGCGGACGGCACCGTAAACCGCGCCGCCCTGCCTGCGATCATCAACCCCGAGGATCTGAACGCGCTTGAAGAAGCGCTGAAGATCAAAGACCGGATCGACGCCCACATCACGGCGATTACCATGGGTCCGGCCAAAGCCGCGGAAGTGTTGAAGGAATGCCTCTACCGCGGTGCCGACGATGTCATCCTGATTTCTGACCGGAAATTCGCCGGCGCCGACACGCTCGCCACTGCCTACACGCTGAAGTACGCTATCGAAAAGATCGGCAAATACGATCTGATCCTCTGCGGCAGGCAGGCGATCGACGGCGATACCGCGCAGGTGGGGCCGCAGGTGGCTGAAAAGCTGAACCTCAATCAGATCACCAACCTGCTCGAGGTCGTTGACATCGACGAGCGCAGGATGACGGTCAGACGCGCCATCGCCAACGGCTACGAGGTGGTGAGGAGCGGATTTCCCCTGCTGGTGACGGTATCGGGCGAGGCGAATCAACCCAGATCACCCAGAGCCAAACTGGTGATGGCGTACAAGAACATCGAGAAGGATGTACGCGAAGATTCCTACGATGTCTCCTATATGGAAACGGAAGAAACGCATTTGTTGGGTCGCATCGTCGAGTGGAATGCGGACTCCATCGGCGTGGATGCGTCCATATGCGGCCTCGCAGGATCGCCAACCAAGGTGAAGAAGATAGAGAATGTCGTGCTCGCGGTAAACGACATCAAGCAGATTCCGTGCACCGAAGCAGGCATCCATGGCCTGATGCAGGAGTTGAAGTCCGATCACATAATCTAGCAGCAGGGCCGAGACACTCAAGCAGGCAGCGCTGGCGGTTGCGGGTAATCAGGAGGAACTGGCAACATGAAGCAGGTGATGGTCTTCGTCGAACAGATCGATGGCCGGATTGCGGAAGTCAGTCTCGAGTTGATCTGCGAAGCCCGCAGGCTGGCGCGCGAGCTGGATGCGACGGTGACGGCCGTGGCGCTCGGATTCAGGCTGACGGGCATCCTGCCCGCGCTGGGCAACTACGGCTGCAAGACCGTCTATTGCGTCGAGGATGAGCGGCTGTCCCATTTCACTTCGCATCCTTACGCCAAGAGCGTGGTCGGTGTCATTCGCAGGCATGCGCCGGACATCGTTCTGTTCGGCGCCACGATCATCGGCAGGGACATGGCGCCGCGGGTCGCTTCCGCGCTCAAGTGCGGGCTGACGGCGGACTGCACCGAGCTGCGGATCGGTGAGTACAAATCCCTGAAGCAGGTCTATCCGAAGACGTTGCTGCAGGTGCGGCCTGCCTTCGGCGGCAACATCATGGCCACCATCGTCTCGCCGGAAAGCGTGCCGAGCATGGCTACGGTGCGCCCCGGCGTCATGAAGCTGGACCCGCCGGAAGCCGGTCTGAGCGCGGAAGTGGTCGTCGAGGAATCCGGGCTGACGCCGGAGGACTTCGTGACCGAGGTGGTCGAAGTGGTGCGCAGAGAAAAAAGCGTCAATCTCGGCGCCGCCCAGATCATTGTCGCCGCCGGCGCCGGTGCCGTGGCGCCGGCCAGCATCGCGCTGGTCAGGAAGCTCGCGCAGACGATCGGCGGCGTGGTCGCGGTATCGCGGCCCCTGGTGGATGCGGGCCTTTTCCCGCACGATCACCAGGTGGGGCAGACCGGAGCCACGGTGCGCGCGAACCTGTATATCGCCTGCGGCATTTCCGGCCAGATTCAGCACCGGGCCGGGATGGCGGGGTCGAAGAGGATAGTCGCCATCAACAGCGATCCGGACGCCCCGATCTTCAGGATCGCGCATTACGGCATTGTCGGCGACCTCAACGAGGTTATCCCGAAGATGATCGACGCATACAAAGGCTAGGCCCGAGGGCATCGTGAGCAACTATTTCAAAGACAACTCGGATATTCAGTTTCATCTGCGGAACAAGGATCTGGCGCGGGTCATCGCCCTGGTGGAGGATGATTTCGCCGATCGTGGGCGCTTTAACTATGCGCCGCGGGACGCAGAGGACGCTCTGGAGAACTACCGCCGGACGCTGGAGATCGTAGGTGAGATCGCAGGCGAGTTCGTCGCGCCCAGGGCGCGCGAGATCGACGAAGAGGGGGCGAGCTACGCGGATGGCGAAGTGAGCTACCCCAAGGCCATACGCGAAGCCATGGCGCGCATCAACGGGGCCGATCTGGGCGGATTCATTCTGCAGCGCAAGTACGGCGGCCTGAACATGCCTTACACGGTGTTTTCGGCGGCGATCGAGATTTTCGCCCGCGCCGATGGCTCCCTGCCGCTGGTCATCGCTTTGCAGGCGCTGGCCTCCACCATCGAGAAGTTCGGCACCGAGGAGCAGAAGAACCGCATCCTGCCCAGATTTGCTTCCGGCGAAATCGCCGGCTCGATGGCGCTGACCGAGCCGGATTCCGGCTCCGACCTGCAGTCGATCATGTTGAAGGCAGTCCAGGGCAGCGATGGTAAATGGCGCTTGAACGGCGTGAAACGGTTCATCACCAGCGGCTGCGAGAAACTTTCGCTGGTGATGGCGCGTTCCGAAGAGGGTTCCAGCGGCGGTCGCGGCATCTCGCTCTTCATCTACGAACGCAACGCCGACATGAAGATCCGCCGCATCGAAAAGAAACTCGGCATACGCGGTTCCCCGACCTGCGAGCTGCAATTCAACAATGCCGAGGCGGAACTCCTGGGCCAGCGCAAGATGGGCCTGGTGAAATACACCATGTTCCTGATGAATTCGGCCCGCCTCGCGATCGCAGCCCAGGCAGTGGGCATCGCGGAGGCCGCCTACCGCGAAGCGAACGCCTATGCCAGGGACCGCAGTCAGTTCAAGAAGTCGATCCAGGACATTCCGGCGGTCTATGAGATGCTCGCCAATATGCGGATCAGCATAGAAGGCGCGCGCAGCCTGCTCTACGAGACCTCGATGATGGTTGACATTCGCGAGGGCATCGAGCGCAGGATAGAGCGCCACCCGGAGAAGGCAGCCGATCTGAAGAACGACCTGAGCCGTTACGGCAAGTATGTCGCGTTGTTCACGCCGTTGGTCAAACGCTACGCCGCGGAGATGGCGAACAAGGTCTGCTATGACGCCATCCAGGTGCACGGCGGCGTCGGCTACACCCGGGAGTTCGATTCGGAGCGCCATTACCGTGACGCCAGGATCACAAGCATTTACGAGGGTACGACACAGCTTCAGGTACTGGGCGCCGTCGGTGGCGTGGTCGGTGGCGTGGTGTTCGAGCGCCTCAACGAATACGAGCATGATCATGACTTCGACACCGTCAAGGCATTGTTCGCATCGGCGCAGCAGCTGCGCACGCGCCTCGAAGCGGCGGTGTCCCATGTCAAGGAAGTATCCGACGCGAACTTCCAGGAATTCCATGCCGAGCGGCTGGTGGAAATGGCGACCGACACCGTCATCGCCTATCTGTTTTGCATCGAAAGTCGAAACACCGAGCGCAAGGCGAAGCTCGCGCACCAGTTCATCCTGGCGGCGCAGCGGCGCGTCAAGGCGCACCTGGACTTCATACTCTCCGATGACGTCAGCCTGATTCAGAGCTATGGGGACATTATCAAGGCAGAGGAGCCGCACTAGGCGCAGGTGCCTGTCGGTGCACACGGCGCGGCGACTTCATCGCGGCGCTGGCCGATCAGGCCGCTCCGGGCTGTGTCCGCGCTAAGCCAAGAGGCCATTTCAGAATTGCCGAAATGGCCCCCGAATCAGGGGAGCACGAGGGGAGGCGCCCCGGAGGAAGTCCCCATAGGGGATATCCCCTCGTTTTCAAATAAGCGCTAAGAACTCGACGCTCCGATCGACCCAAGGGCGACGGTGTTGAAGCCGCCATCGACGTACATGATCTCTCCGGTGACGCCGCTTGCGAGGTCGCTGCAAAGGAATGCGGCGGCATTGCCGACTTCATCGATCGTGACATTGCGCCGCAGCGGCGCCTGGTGCGCGTTGAAGGCGAGCAGCTTGCCGAAACTGCCGATGCTGGCCGCAGCCAGCGTCTTGATCGGCCCGGCGGAAATCGCGTTGACGCGTATTCCTTTCGGCCCAATGCTCGCCGCCATGAAGCGCACCGCCGCCTCTAGGCTCGCTTTGGCCAGACCCATCGTGTTGTAGTTGGGCATGGTGCGCACGGCGCCAAGGTAGGTGAGCGTCAACAGCGCCGCCTTCCGGCCCTCCATCAAGGGCAAGGCCGCCTTGGCGAGCGCAATGAAGCTGTAGCTCGATGTATCGTGCGCGATGTGGAAGGCCTCGCGCGAAGCACCGGCGAGGAAATCGCCGTCGATCGCTTCGCGCGGGGCATAGGCTATCGAGTGCACCAGGCCGTCCATGCTGTCCCAGCTCTTGCGCAGTTCGGTGAAGAGGCGGGCGATCTCGTAGTCGCTTGCGACATCGCAGGGAAACACGAGGCTGCAGCCGAAGTCGCTCGCAAGCTTGGTGACGCGCCCGCGGAAACGCTCGTTCTGGTAGGTAAACGCGAGCTCGGCGCCCTCACGATGGCAGGCGCGGGCGATGCCATAGGCGATGGAGCGGTCGCTGAGCACGCCAGTGATGAGAATACGCTTGCCTGCCAGGAAACCCATGGTGACTCCAGGATGCGAAAAGAACAAATTATACCGGGGTGACGCTGCTTGCGGGTTCGGCTAAACTCAAGCGATGCGTTCTCTCTTCGTACTGGCGTGGGCGCTGTGGCTTGCCGGCTGCAGCGACGCCTGGAACAATCCCTATCCCGCAAGCGATGCGGGCAAGAACATCCTTTACAGTTCCTTTTCGGAGCGGCCCAAGCACCTGGATCCGGCGCAAGCCTACACCGCGGACGAGTACGATTTCATCTGGCAGGTGTACGAGCCGCCGTTGCAGTACCATTACCTCGCGCGGCCCTACACGTTGATTCCTGCGACCGCCACCGAACTCCCCAAGCCGCGCTACTTCGCGGCGAGCGGCAAGGAAGTGCGCGCCGAGTCGAAAGAGGTCGCCCACAGCGTCTACGAAATCCGGATCAGGCCGGGGATACGCTATCAACCCCACCCGGCGTTTGCCACGGACGCGGCGGGCGGCAGCCTCTACCTGAACCTCGCGCCCGGAGATTTGCGCGGCAAGTTCAAACCGGCCGACTTTCCGGTGAGCGCAAGCCGCGAACTGGTGGCGGCGGACTACGTCTACCAGATCAAGCGCCTCGCGCATCCGCGCATCCATTCGCCCATACTCGGGCACATGAGCGACTATATCGTCGGTCTCAAGGAATATGCGGCCCTGCTCGAACGCGAGGACAAGGCGCAGCAGTCCGCGCGCTCGGGGACAGCGCCGCCCGTATGGGACGCGTTGACCCGGCACGAGATTTCCGGGGTCGAGGTGGCGGATCGTTACACCTATCGGATCAAGGTGCGCGGCAGATATCCGCAGTTCATCTACTGGCTTGCCATGCCTTTCTTCGCTCCGGTGCCGCCCGAGGCCGACCGCTTCTACGCCCAGGCCGGCATGGCGGAAAAGAACATGAGCCTCGACTGGTATCCGGTGGGCACCGGCCCCTATATGCTGGGGGAGAACAACCCGAATGCGCGCATGGTGCTCTCGCGCAATCCGAATTTTCACGGCGAGGCCTACCCATCGGAGGGCGAGCCCGGGGACGCCGCGGCAGGCATGCTGGCCGACGCCGGCAAGATAGCGCCCTTCATCGACACCGTCGTGTTCACGCGCGAGAAAGAGGGCATCCCGTACTGGAGCAAGTTCATGCAGGGCTATTACGACCAGTCGGGCATCAGCAACGACAATTTCGACAACGCGGTGCGCGTCAACATCGAAGGCGAAGCGGGATTGTCGCCGCAGATGGAAGGGCGCGGCATACGGCTGAAGACCTCGGTCGCGACCTCCGTGTACTACCTGTCTTTCAATTGGCTCGACTCCATCGTGGGCGGGCAGGGCGACGCAGCGCAGCAGGAGCGCGCGCGCAAGCTGCGCCAGGCGATTTCGATCGCTGTCGACAACGAAGAATTCATTTCCATTTTCGCCAACGGCCGCGGGGTCGCCGGGCAGGGGCCGATTCCGCCGGGGATCTTCGGCTTTCGCGGCGGCGACGACAGCTTCAACCCGGTGGTGTACGAAAAAGCCGGCGGCGCATGGCAGAGAAAATCGATTGCGCAGGCGAAAAAACTCGTCGCCGAAGCGGGTTATCCGAACGGGCGCGATGCCGCCACCGGCCAGCCGCTGGTGCTGTACCTGGATACCACCGGCGGCGGTCCGGGCGGCAAGGCGCGCCTGGACTGGTACCGCAAGCAGTTTCAGAAGATCGATATCCAGCTCGAATTTCGCACCAGCGACTGGAACCGTTTCCAGGAAAAGATCCGCAAGGGTAATACGCAGTTGTTTTTCCTCGGCTGGAATGCAGACTATCCGGATCCGGAAAACTTCATGTTCCTGCTGCACGGGCCTCAGGGCGCGGTGAAACAGGGCGGAGAGAACAAGGCCAACTATACCAATCCGGAATTCGACCGCATGTTCGAACAGATGAAGAACATGGAGAACGGACCCGAGCGCCAGGCGATCATCGACCGCATGGTAGGGGTGCTGCGCCAGGATGCGCCATGGGTCTGGGGCTACCACCCCAAGGATTACAGCCTGTATCACGCCTGGCTGGCCAACGTGAAGCCCAACCAGATGGCGCGCAACGGCCTCAAGTTCTACCGCCTCGACGCGGCGCAGCGCGAGGCGCGGCGGGCAGAATGGAACCATCCGGTGGTGTGGCCGGCGCTGCTTATTCTGGCGCTGCTGGTCCTGGGTACCCTTCCGGCGCTGCGCACCTGGCGCGCGCGCGAACTGGCGAAGGCTTAGGCGCGACCATGTACGCCTACATCGTCCGCCGCGTGATCTACGCTTTCTTCATTCTGATCGGCGTCAACCTGATCACCTTCGCGCTGTTCTTCAAAGTGAATACGCCGGACGACATCGCGCGCCTGCAGCTCGGGGTCAAATGGGTGACGCCGGAGGCGATCGCCAAGTGGAAGGCCGACCGCGGCTACGACAAGCCGCTGCTGTTCAACGACAAGGCCGCGGGCGCGTCAAAATTCACGGACACCATCTATTTCGAGAAATCGGTGGAGATGTTCCGGTTCAACTTCGGCCGCGCCGACGACGGACGGGATATAGCGTACGAAATCAGTACGCGCATGTGGCCTAGTCTCGCGCTGGCAGTCCCGGTGTTTCTGCTCGGCATGCTGCTGCAGATTACGTTCGCGCTGATGATGGCTTTCTTTCGCGCCACCTACATCGATTTCTGGGGCGTGGTGCTGTGCGTGATCATGATGTCTATTTCGGGCCTGTTCTACATCATCGGCGGCCAGTATCTGATTTCAAAACTATGGAGCCTGGTCCCGATATCGGGCTATGCGGGCGGTTTCGACGCGCTCAAATTCCTCGCCCTGCCGGTGGCGGTGGGGGTGATCGGCGGCATCGGCAGCGGCGCACGCTGGTACCGCACCATATTTCTGGAGGAGGTCGGCAAGGATTACGTCAGGACCGCGCGCGCCAAGGGCCTGTCCGAAGTCGTGGTGTTTTTCCGCCACGTGCTCAGGAACGCCATGATTCCCATCCTGACCGGCGCTGTGGTGGCGATCCCGCTGCTGTTCATGGGCAGCCTGGTGGCCGAGTCCTTCTTCGGCATACCGGGCCTGGGCAGCTACACCATAGAGGCGATCCAGGCGCAGGATTTCGCGGTGGTGCGTTCGATGGTGTTCATCGGCTCGGTGCTCTATATCTTCGGTCTGCTGCTCACCGATATTTCCTACACGCTGGTGGATCCGCGCGTGAGGTTCGAATAATGCCGATCCTGCCGGTCATCCTCTGGACCGACGCGCTGGTCTATCTGCTCGTGGCAGTGGCGGGCGGGTTCGCCTGGTACGTGCGCCGCCACGAGCATCTGCGCGCGCCCTGGTGGCGCGTGGCGCAGACGCCGGCGGCGATGAGCGCTCTGGTGGTGCTCACGCTGTTCATACTGGTCGGCTTGCTCGATTCGCTGCATTTCAGGCTGGCGCTGCCCGCGGCGGCGGGAGCGCAGGCGGGCAAGAGCGCACCGCGCAATGTCGCCTACGCGGTGGAGGTGAAGAGCGCGCTGGATCTGCTGCTGTCGTCGATCGCGAACCGGCCCGAGCGCACCTATTCGGCGCCGCTCGCGACGCACGCCTACGCCAAGGAAACGCTCGAGGTGCCGGCCGGCGACGGCAGGACGGCAAAGCAGGCGCGCGACTATCCGCGATTGAAATATGGCGGCGCGCATCTGCAGGATCCGCACCGGGATTGGCGCTCCGACGTGGTTCGCACTGCGTTTCGCGGCGCCGCGCTGGCTTTGCCCGTGTGGCTGTTCCTGTCGCTCATCCTGGTCGCGGTCTGCAGCCCGCTGGAGCGGGTCGCCTCGCGCGATTTCTGGCGCGCCGTCTGGAGCGGCGACACTGAAGTGCCGTGGCGCGCGGTCCTCGTCACGCTAGGCGCGCTGCTGCTGGTCGCGGTGCCCGCGGTCCTGCTGTCTGCGAACTATCACGTGCTCGGCACCGACAAGGTCGGCCTGGACGTGCTCTACCTGTCGCTGAAGAGCGTGCGCACGGCGCTGGTGATAGGTACGCTGACCACGCTGGTCATGCTGCCCTTTTCCGTATTGCTCGGCATCATGGCGGGGTATCTGCGCGGACTGGTGGACGACGTGATCCAGTATTTCTACACGACGCTGAATTCGATCCCGTCGGTGCTGCTGATCGCGGCCGCCGTGCTCGTGCTGCAGGTATATATCGAAACCCATCCCGGCCTGTTTCCGACCGCGGCGCAGCGCGCCGATTTCCGCCTGCTGTGGTTGTGCATCATCCTCGGGGTCACCAGCTGGACCGGCCTGTGCCGGTTGTTGCGCGGGGAGGCGCTCAAGGTGCGCGAACTGGAAT
>CAYNVY010000120.1:0-13292 GCA_964400745.1 uncultured Enterobacteriaceae bacterium
TCGAACCGGTGCCGCCCATCTTGATTTTCAGCGGCCCGGCCTTCTTCGCCGCCTCGATGAACTCTTTGGCGCTCTTGTATGGCGCTTCGGCGTTCACCCAGAGCACGAATTGATCCAGGGCCATCATCGACACCGGGGTCAGATCCTTCCAGTTGAACGGAACTCCGGTAGCCAACGGCGTAGTGAACAGGTTGGACAAGGTGATGATGATCTTGTGCGGATCGCCCTTTGCGCCCTTGACCTCGAGAAACCCTTCCGCGCCGGCGCCGCCGCCCTTGTTGAGAATGACTAGCGGCGCTTTCATCAACTGATGCTTCTTCACGATGCCGTCGATGAGGCGCGCCATCTGGTCTGCACCGCCCCCCGTACCCGCCGGGACGATGAACTCGACCGTCTTTGACGGCTCCCACGCCTGCACCGGCGCCGCCGGGATCGCGAGCGCGCCGAAAGCAGCGACAAGAACACCCTTCAAGCCAATGGCAATTTTCATGGTTCCTCCTCCAGTTATTGCTTTCTGTTTTGCTGCGTCACACCAACCAGTACCCGTCAAACGCGCGCTCGCGCGCGCATTTCACACGGATCCAGTATTTTTTTGTCTTAGTCGCGCTGCGGCAACGGCATGCCGCTTTGCGTGAAGCTCAATGCATCTATCTGGTTCAATCGCCCGGAATCAGCGGAAAACCAACATCGAAAGCTCGCGCCCCTCCTTGGGCGCGATCGATTCTACATCAGAGACGCCAAAGTCGAGAAGGAAAGCGTGCGGCGCCGCATTCCCTCGGCCTTATCTCAGAACAGTCCGACCACCTTGCCATCGACCAAATCGATCTTGTTCGCTGACGGAACCTTGGGCAGCCCCGGCATTGTCATGATATCGCCGCACACCATCACCACGAACTCGGCGCCGGCCGCGAGGCGCACCTCGCGCACGTTGATCACGTGATTCTCCGGCGCGCCGCGCAGTTGCGCATCGGTGGAGAAGGAATATTGCGTCTTCGCCACGCACACCGGGTAGTGGCCGTAACCGTCGTCCTGCAGTTTCTTGATCTGGTTTCGCACCTTCGCGTCTGCGGTGACTTCGGTGGCGCGATAGACCTTCTTCGCGATCTTGTTGACCTTGTCCCACAGGCTGTCCTGCTCCTCGTAGACGAAGTTGAGGCTGGACTTCTTTTCGCACATCTCGACCACCATCTTGGCCAGTTCCGTGGCGCCCTTGCCACCGTCGGCCCAGTGCGTTGCCAGCACGACCTTGACGCCGAGCTTGGCCATGCGCGCCTTGATCATCTCCACCTCGGCGGCCGTGTCGCTGGTGAAGTGGTTGATCGACACGACGCAGGGAATGCCGTACACCCGCTGCACGTTGTCGACATGACGCTCCAGGTTGACCAGGCCTTTGTCGAGCGCGGCAAGATTTTCCTGCGTGATCGTTTTCAGGTCCGCGCCGCCGTGATACTTGACTGCGCGCACCGTGGCCACGATCACCGTGGCCGAGGGACGCAAACCGCTCTTGCGGCATTTGATGTCGACAAATTTTTCTGCGCCCAGGTCCGCGCCGAAACCGGCCTCGGTCACCACGTAGTCGGCGATTTTCAGTGCCGACTTGGTGGCGATCACCGAATTGCAGCCGTGGGCGATGTTGGCGAACGGCCCGCCATGGATGAAGGCCGGACTGTTCTCCAGCGTCTGCACCAGGTTGGGCGCCAGCGCATCGCGCAGCAGCACCGTCATTGCACCGTGCGCGTTCAGGTCGCGCGCATAGATCGGCTTCTGGTCACGGTTGTATGCCACGACGATGTTGCCCAGGCGCTGCTTCAGGTCTTCCAGCGAATTCGACAGGCAGAAGATCGCCATCACTTCGGAGGCGACCACGATATCGAAACCGTCCTGGCGCGGATAGCCGTTGCCCGGGCCGCCCAGCGACACCACGATGTCGCGAAGCGCGCGGTCGTTCATGTCCACCACGCGCTTCCAGGCGATGCGGCGCACATCGATGCCCAGTTCGTTGCCGTGGTGGATGTGGTTGTCGAGCAGCGCCGAGAGCAGATTGTGCGCGAGGGCGATGGCGGAAAAATCGCCGGTGAAATGCAGGTTGATATCCTCCATCGGCACGACCTGGGCGTAGCCGCCGCCGGCGGCGCCGCCCTTCATGCCGAACACGGGTCCCAGCGAGGGCTCGCGCAGGCAGATCATCGCTTTCTTGCCGATGTGATTCAGCGCGTCGCCCAGGCCCACGGTGGTGGTAGTCTTGCCCTCGCCCGCAGGCGTCGGGCTGATCGCCGTCACCAGGATCAGCTTGCCGTCCGGTTTGTCCTTCAAACTGTTGACATAAGCGAGCGATACCTTGGCCTTGTAGTGCCCGTAGGGTTCAAGGTGCTCTTCCGCGATACCCAGCTTTTCCGCAGCCAGCTTGGGAATGCGCTGCATTTTCGCCTTCTGGGCGATGTCGATGTCCGATGGCATGATGGTCTCCGTTGTGATGTTCACACTGATGGGCTGCAATATAGGCAGAGGTGCGAATCGCAGCCTTGATGAAAGTCAAGAATCGAAAAAGCTGGCGGGTCGGGCCCGATCCGCCCGCATGCGCCCGCAGCGTCCAGCCGCCGCCGGGCCTGCCATCCTGGTTCAGGAAAACCGGCGGAGTATCGCCTGCTCGGCTTGATCGAGCAGCACGCCCGGATCAAGCGTCCCGTCGAGCACGAGGTCGGCCTTGGCGCCCACGGTATCCCGCTGCATGCGCAGCAGTCCGCCGACGATGTCGAGGTAGTTGTCGAGGTAGGCGCGCAGCCAGGGCGCGAACGAGCGCGCCTCCTCCTGGGTGCCGCAATCCATCGCGCCGGCGAACTGGCGCACCTTGCGCGCTAGCGCGATGTCTAGCGGCGTGTCTATCCATACGAGGTAGTCGATGTGCGTGCCGGTCGCACCATGCTGCCGGCCGAACTGGGTCTCGAACAGAACGTAGTTGCGCGCCTGGGCGCAAACCTTGGTCAGCGGGTCGAGCACCCTCCGGCCGAGTTTCAGGGCGCGCAGATCTTCGGCCAGCCCCTGAATCACCATCTGATCCAAGTCCGCCCCGTCCTGCATCCAGCGACGGATCTGTTCGATGGGCTGTTCGGTGATGCGCTCGTAGTGGTCGAAATGGATCGCTGCCGCGCCGTCTAGCCGCCCGGCAAGCGCCGTCACCAGAGTCGACTTGCCTCCGCCCACCGGCGCGGCCACGGCGATAACGGGCCGCGCATCGCACCCATCCGGTCCGGCGCGCATCAGCGCCCCCCCACTTCGTGATACACGGTCAGAAAATCCCTGCCGTCGCGGCTTAGCCCGCCCGAAACATGCGCAAGCTTCTCCCTCCCGACCTGGGCATAAAGGCGAGCGAACTCTCCGGCGGGGATCGAATAATGCGTTTGCACCCGCGCCAGCAGATGTTGAATCTCGTTCATGCGTATGCCGGCCTCGTGCAGGTTGATATCGAAGGACCGGCGGGGATTGCCCGCTTCGCTCACCTCAAGATACATCAACTGCTTGACCGTCCGGCTGGACGCAAGCGCGATGATGCGTTGCACGACATCGAGCGCGGCGCTCTCGCTGCGCTCGGAGTAGATCCCTGCGAGCCGCTGCAACGCGGCCGCCGGGGTGAGCCCGGGATAACAAGCGTAGCGGGCGATCGCGCTTCTGCTGCGGTCGAGCGCGTCCCATTTGTAGGCGAGATGCAGCAGCACGGGTTCGGCTGAGTTCTCCTCGAGCGCGCGGTACAGGCGGCGCGCGAATTCCAGGTACACCTTGTAGATGAAGCCGGATTCATTCTCCTCGAAACCGAAATGAATCGTATCGGCGCCGGGAAGGCGCCCCTTGAAATCGGCCAGGAAGCGCGCCGGCATCTCGATTTCTTCACAGACCGAGATCAGCTTGTGCGGCGAGATCCGCGCCCCGGGCACGCCGATCAGGCAGCGATTGGCGAGCAGCGACCGCTCGGCCATCTTGAAGGATTTCTCGAAACCTTCGATTTGTTCGTCCCGAAACAGCCCGAAAAAGCGGCCGCCGCGATCGGCCGGCCCCGGGGTGTCACGGTCTGTGCGATTCAAGCGCATCCCTCCGCACGATGCCTGTTACTTCGCCAGGAAGCGGACCCTGCACTTGATCCCGGCCGGTATCCTGTTCCCCGGGTTGGGCAATTCCAGGCGAACGCCGAACGTGCCGCTGGCGGCATCGATGACGCGGTCGACCACGGTCACCGCGGCCCTGTGGGCGCCTGAAATCATCGGCTGAAAGCGAACCTCGCCCGCCATGCCGGGCTTGATCTGGCCGAACAATTCCACCGGCGCGATGACCTCCACGTTGAGGGGATCGATCTGGGCGATCTTGAGAATCTTGTCGTTGCCAACACGCTCCCCCGGACTCAGGAAGCGCTCCACCACTACGCCGGTAAGGGGGCTGCGTATGGTGCGCTGTTCCAGCACCTGCTGCTGCTGCTTGAGCTCCAGTCCGGCGATGCGTGTCTGGGTTTCGAGTTCGTCCTTTTCGTTGGCCGAGATAAGTTGCTTGCGGAACAGTTCTTCGTTTCTGTCCACCTTGCGCCTGCCGAACTCCTCCTGCGCCGTCTTGAGATTCACCGTCGCCGCCTCGACCGTTGAATTGAGCCGCGCCACCACCTGGCCCTTGGTCACGAATGCGCCGCGATCCACCAGCACTTCGCTCAGCGTGCCTTCGACCGGACTGCCCAGACTCGCCAGCAGATGCGGCTCGACCAGACACTCCATCTCTTCGCCCAGCCGCTTGCCCGCGTTTCCGCTTTGCACGGCGGCCGGCCGCAGCGGCGTGAACGGAACCAACTCGGGCCGCGGCAGCGCCGGCCTGGGGACGATGTTTGAGGAAATGGGCTTTTCAGCAGCAAGGACTGCCGTCGGGCAGCACCCCAGCAGGCAGGCAGAAATCAATGCGCTTACGGGACGAAACATTTCAATCTTCCTTGTAAGAACGGACTTTGTGTCGCTATTCGGGCTTGCCCGAAAACGACAGGATATCGCCCATTTGCTTGTCGGTTTTCAGCAGATTCTTGCGCACCCGCGACTGCGAGCGCTCGGTGCGGTATTGCGCGTAGCCTATCCAGCGCCTCTTGGCGGCGTCGCCCAGCAACGTCCCCAGTCCGGCAATGCGGCGTACCAACCACTCGAGCAGGCCGTCCTTGTAAGGCAGGAGCAGCGGGTCCTCCAGCGACAGAATCGCCTCGAAACTCCCGGGGTCCCCCTGCCGGGCGCAGCGTCCCGCGAGTTGCCGGTCGATGCGGCCTGCTTCATGCCGCTCGGAAAGTATCACATGCAGCCCGCCCAGTTCCGGCACCCCGGGCGCGAGCTTGATGTCGGTTCCGCGCCCGGCCATGTTCGTCGCGATGGTGATTTTGCCCGCTTCGCCGGCGCAGGCGACGATCTGCGCCTCCTCGCTGTCCTGCTTGGCATTCAATACATTGTGCTCCAGGCCGCGCTCGCCGAGCAAGCGGCTCGCCACCTCCGAGGACGCGACCGAGCGCGTCCCCAGCAATACCGGCACACCCTTGGCGTGCAAGACGGCCACGCGCTCCGCGATGCAGTTCCATTTCTCGCGTTCCGATTCGAAGATGCGGTCGCGCCTGTACGCGCGCCTGCCGGGCCTGTGCGTCGGAACCGGAACCACCGCCAGGCCATAGACGGATCCCAGCTCGCCCGCCACTTCCGCCGCTGTTCCGGTCATTCCGGAAAGATGCAGATAGCGCCGGAAGAAGCGCTGGTAACTGATGCGCGCCAGCGATTCCTTGCGCGGCGTGATCTCGCAGCCTTCCTTGGCTTCGATCAACTGGTGCAGGCCCTGACCCCAGGAGCGGTCGGCCATGACTCGCCCCGTGTGCTCGTCGATCACCTGGATCTTGCCGTCCCGCACCAGGTAATGGTCGTCCCGAATGAACATGTGGATCGCAGCGAGCGCTTGCGTCACCAGTTCTTCGCGCCGCAGGGCGCCGGCCCAGACGCCGCCCAGCGCCTTGCACAGATCGATCATGCGCTCATGGCCGGCCTCGGTCAGGGCGATCCTGCGCTCGGCGTTGAGGATGACGAAATCGTCGCCCAGAACCAGCTGCCGCGCCAGGTCCAGCGACTGCGCGGCGACCAGCGCCTCGTCGCCCGGCGATACCTCCGAAGAAATAATCAGCGGCGTGCGCGCTTCGTCGATCAGCACGCTATCGGCCTCGTCGACGATGGCAAAATGCAACCCGCGCAGAAGCAGGCGGCGAATGCGCGTATCCGGACCGTAGAGCCGCTCCAGCCGAAGGTGCAAGTTGCTGGAGTTGGCGGCCAGCAGAATGCGATCGCGCAAATAGTCGAACACCAGCGTCTTGTTGGTGCAATAGACCACGTCGCTCGCGTAGGCGGACTGGCGCTGCCGGTGGTCCATGCCTTCGGTCGCCGCGGCCACGGAAATCCCCAGCGCCTCGTACACCTGCCGCATCAACTCGCAGTCCCGTTCGACCAGATAGTCGTTCACGGTGATCACATGCACGGGAATTCCCGCAAGCGCCGCGGTGCACGCGGGCAACGTGGCCGTCAGCGTCTTGCCTTCGCCGGTGTTCATCTCCGCGATCATGCCGTTCAGCATGATCCATCCGCCCTTGAGCTGCACGTCGAAATGGCGCATGCCCATCAGGCGACCCGCGGTTTCGCGCACCAGCGCAAACGACTGCGCCACCAGGTCGTCGCGCAAACCTTCCCGCCGCAGCAGCAGCTTCAGCTCGCGCGCGTGTTCACGCAGCGCGTCCTCGCCCAGGCCGCGATATTTTGGCTCCATCTTCGCCACCCGTTCGACGATGGAATTGACCCGCAACGGGCTGGAGCGCAGCTTTCTCAGGATCTTCCCGGTGAAGGCCGTCCCCAGTTGATCCAGCCATTCTTCCCCGCCGAACTCGTGCCGCTCGGGATAGATCTCGTCGAACTGATGCGGCGCGGCGAGAGCGTCAAACATTGAATTTCTTCAGGAAGGCGCGCCGGATTTCGCGGTACCACTGGTCTGCGAGAGGCTCCGGCTCGTGTTCGAAACGCACGTATATGCGGCCCCCGAGATAATTCGCCTGCTCCCCTGCGGGCAATTCGAGGTCGAGCACGAACAGCTTCTCCAGCGCTTTGCCGTCTCCCGCCTTGCTCGGATCGAGACCGATCTTGCCCCCGCCCTGCAGGCTGAGCGTCATGCTCGGGAGTTCGTCGGTCGCCGCCGGCACTTCCCGCAGAATCTGCGCCTGGATCGGCTTCCCGATCCGGTCGGCCGAGCGGATCTCCACCCGGCGCGTGCGCTTTGTCACCAGCGCACCTTCGGCCTGTGGAACCACCACCCGCACCGTAGAGGCCGCGCTGTCGGTCACGTACGCGAGCACCTCGCCGCGCTGCGCGTAGCGGCCGACCGAGTTCTGCGCATCCTGAATGACAAATACGCCGTCGGCGGGGCTGCGCACCTGAAGTTCGGCCTGACGGCGGCGCGCCAGTTCCAGCGCCTTCGAGAGATGGGCTTTCTGTTCGTTGATGACATCGGCCTGCACCCGCTTGGTCAGTATCGCTGCCCTGTAGCGCGCTTCGAGTTCGGCCAACTGCGCCTGCAGCACGCGCGTGCGCGCGGCCAGTTCCGGGTCCTCGCACTGAATCAGCACCTCGCCCGCGCGCACCGCCTGGTCGGGCTTGGCCAGCACCTTGGCGACGAATCCGTCCACGGTGGCCCGCACCTGCGCCTGCTCCGGCGCCCAAATGACGCCTTCGGCGCGCGTCGACGACGGCGCAGGCAGCCACACCAGTATCGCCGTCAGCAGCAGCAGGATGGAACCGGTCGTGAACAGGGCGCGGCTGCGGTGGCTCGCCAGCCGGGGACTGGAGAACAGATAGTTGATCTTCTTGCTGAGCGGCAGCACCAGCATGCTGGTGAAAGCCCAGATGGCCAGGATGACTCCGACAACGAAGAACTTGCTCGCGACGAGCAAGGCGATCGAAACCATCATGAACATGCGATAGAAGAAGGAGGCGATCGAGTAGCCCACGAACCAGCCGCGCTCTCCGGGCGCGGAGACCGGAGAGCTTCCCCCTTCCACCCCGAACAGGTAGCGGTTGGCCAGATAGCCGAGATACTCGTTCGAGCGCTGGCCGAGATTGGGGATTTCCAGGTAGTCGGAAAGGATGTAGTAGCCGTCGTAACGCAGGAGCGGATTGCCGTTGAACAGGAGCGTCGATACCCCGGCGACCAGGATCACGTTATACGCGATGGCGCGTTCGGTTCCGGGTTCGAGATGGACCCAGGCGAATACCGCAAGGGCGGCGATGAACAGCTCCACCAGCATGCCGGCGGCGCCGACCAGCATCCGGCTGCGCTTGTCGCGAAAGGCCGTCGCCGCGGACGCGTCGACGTAGGGTACGGGCATCAGCACCAGCAGCATGAGCCCCATCTCATGCACTTCTCCGCCGCCCGCCTTTGTCGCCATCGCATGTCCGAATTCGTGCAGCAGCTTGATCAGCGGAAACACGAGCCACATGAGCAGTAGATTCTCCACCGAGAACACGCGGTCGACCAGATCGCTGGAGAGTTCGGACCAGTGCATGCCGATCAAGACGACCGCCCACGCGATCGTCGCGAGCCACAACAAGCCGGCAGACCAGCCGAACAGCGGCGCGTACAAGGGCTTCAAGCGCCGCAACAGCCTGTCCGGGTCGAGCAGCGGAAAGCGCAGCGACAGCGGATTGCCTATGTACTGCTTCCAGCGGGCGCGCGCATGCCGGCTGCGCCTTTGCTGCAATTCGTGGATGTCGGGGGGCGCGTCGCTTTGCAGCACATCGGCTCGGTGCAGATCCGACAGCAGCTTGATGGTTTCATCCTGCGACGGCACCTCGTCCCCGAGTCGCGCGCAGGCCAGATCCCAGATCTCCTGCAGCGTGCGCGTCCCGTCCATCAGCCCGATGATCAGATTGGCGACCGGCGTGAACCGGTGGAATTTTCCGGTGGAGTGATTTTGCAGCACGTACCACACGCCGCCGCGATAGACATGACGATGGATCTGCGCATGGTTGCGCAGCCGCGGCCTGACCCCGGCGACCCGGTACCACGACGTGCTGAACAGCGACTGGCTCACGCGCTCACCGACTGCCTAGATCCAGGACCAGAGCGTCAGGCGCATCCAGTCGATGAGCTTGTGGGTTGCGATCCAGATGAGCTTGCGGCTTCCGACTTCGATCTTGGCGACGCCTTCCATGCCGGGACGCAGCCGGTCCGAGGTGCGCCCGAGGAGGGCTTCGACGCGAAAGTAGCTGCGCCCCTCACGCGACACGACGATGGGCGTAAGGTGGCTTACCGCGAAGGGAAACACTTCGCCCGGAATCGAAGTCAGCAGCAGCGATCCTTTCTGTCCTGCAAGGACATTTCCTATCTCGCCTTCGTCCACTTCCAGCACCACGCGGTAGGCGTTCAAGGGGGAGACTTCGAACAGGACTTGTCCGCGTTTCACCGAAGTCCCCAGCGACTGGCTCAGGTCCCCGCTCACCACCAGACCTTCGAACGGCGCCGCTATTTGCGTGCGCGCCAGTTGCTCGGCGAGCAGATTCATCTGCGCCTCCGCCTGCTGCACCTGCGCGAGCACGATATTGCTCTGGGAGCGGTCGTGCTGCGCCACCGCCTCCTGGTACTGTTTGGCGTACTGCGTCCGCTGGCTGGCCCATTTATAGTACTCGAGCTTGAGGTCGCGCTCGTCCAGCGTGGCCAGCACCGTTCCGGCCGCGACCACGTCGCCCGCGCGGTGCAGGGCATTGGCCACATAGCCGTCGAAGGGCGCAACCAGCACCCGGCGCAGCGAGCCCTCGAGCGAGGCATTCGCGCCGACCCGGTAATCCCCCGCCGCGAAGCTGAAGAAGACCGCGGCCAGCATCAGGAGCGACGCGGCAAGCTTGCGGCCGAAATGCCGCGGCCCGGTGAATTTCACCAACTCTGCGCGCACCGCGTCCTTGATCCGGCTCGCCAGGAAGCGGTCGTTGAGTCGCTTTTCCTCCAGGATGCGGCTGCACAGCGCGGCCACCGCCTGGCACAGTTCGATCGTATCCGCATCGAACGCGCGGCCCGCAGGCCGCTCGAAGGTAAACGCCCCTGAACTGTCGTCCCCCACCGCAAACGGAACGGTAAGAACGCTGTCGCTTCCGTACAGCCGGGCGAGCGCCGCATGGTCGCGCGTCACCAGCACGTCACCCTCGCGCGGCGGCAGCGCAATGATCGATTTCTGATCCAGCGCCTCGTCCATCGCGGTGCCGATGGCGCGAATCAGGTTCATGCGCTCACCGAACTCGGCGCTGTGTGAAACCGCCACCACCTTGGCGTGCCGGTCACGCACGAAACCGATGCTCACTCGATCGCAATCGAGGCGGATCGCGAGATCGGTCGCGAGGGCTTGCGCTCCCGCCTCGAACCCCTGTTCCGCCAAAACGGACGCCACCAGATCGAGGGTTGCGATGAGGCGCTCGCGTGTCGTCTGCTCCTGCAAGGACTGCTGACTGCGCAGCAATGACTCGACACCGTACAGCCCCCATTGCAGTTGCCGCAGCACCTCCTGCAGGGCGGCTTCCTGCTGTTGCGAAGTCTCCACGGCGACGATGCCGTGCAACTGGCTCTCCAGGAGCAGCGGGGAACTAACGGCGGTGCAATGCGGCCCTCTGACTATCAGCCCCTGACGCGCCTCCAGAGCGCGCCCGGCCGCCTCGGCCAGCAGCGCGCTGGCGGCCTGACCCGCAGGCCAGACGCTGGCCGGTGCGTACGGGCCGGTATCCGGCGCGCCCAGTATCAGCACGCCTCCGACAGCGCCCGGGATCATCGAGCATTGCAGCGCAAGCCAGGTGTGGACGTAGGATTCCTTGCCCGCCGCCTCGGAATGCAGACGCCAACGCGTGTCCGTGTCCTCCGCTCTCAGCGCTGGACTGGACTCGGCGATTGCCGCACTAGGCACACTTTGCCTCAACGGGTTTCAGGAGTTGAAACGGCAGCGGCAGGACGGGTCATGCCTGACCGGGCACACGGTCAGGCTTCGAGCTTGAGTTCGCCATAGCGGGTTTCGTATTCCTTCAAGACCCGATCGAGCAACAGGCGCAATCGCTTCGCCGCGTACGGATTGAGAACCACGCGATCCGACAGCAGAACCTTGACCTCTTTCTGCCCGGAATGCCACGCCTGATTGGCGCCGAACAGCAGGGTTATTTCCTCGCGCGACCCAAGCACATTGCACACATTGGAATAGGAGGTGTTCATGCGCGAATCGTCCCAGACGACCTTCTGCGGGTCGGCCGCATTTCTCGCGGTGTCGACGGTCGAAACCTCTGCAACAACATTGTTCTTGACCATTCTGCAAACTCCTTGTGCTTTAGGTTCGCTATAAATATGAGGACGGCGCACAGGCCTGTCACGGCCGGATGCACTGGCAGACTTCAGTTTACCTGAAACAGCCTGTCAGACCGGCTCTTGCGGTTTCTTCAGAACCGGCTTCGCCGCCTGCTCGAATGCAGCCGTTGCGCTTGCGCCCCAGTCGATGCTCAAACCCGGCTTGCTCTTCGCTTCCAGCCCGCGGCTCTCGACGCGGGTGTGCAGTCCCATGCCGCCATCGAACCAGTTGTGCGCCGCCTCTTCGATGGCGCCGAATCCGATGTGCGAAACGACTGCATCGGCCCGCCGGCGCGCACGGCGGTCGAGAAACACCTCGCCTGCGCCGGCACTGTCGGCCGCCAGACGTGCCCAAGCCCCGGTTCCGGCAGCCGCGGCCGGCGTCATGGCGCGCGACACCGCGCCGGCTGATTGCCTGCCGTGCAAAACCTGCGCGCCCAGCAGGCCGGCCATGGCCAGTTCCAGACGTTTGCCGTCATCGCGCGCGAAGCCCTCCGCGTCACGCGCCTTGTCGGCTGACGCGTTCGATTCGGTGGCATCGATGCCGGTGTTCGGCTCGATCGCAGGAGCGTCCGCATCCGGTATCAGATTCGGCGACGGCTCGGACGCACTGCCATCGGCGGGAGCCTGTCCTTCCTGCCCCGGCTGGCCTTGCTCCGCACCTTGACCGCTGGACGGCGGCTGCGGATCGGCGGCTGGCGCACTCTCCGCGTCGGCCGCGGTAGCGGGAAGCTCGTTCTGAAAGTCTTCGGCATCAACTGATAGCTGGCCGGGGGTGCCCGGCTGCGCCTGCCTCGCGACGCCTACTCGCTCGCCCCGGTGTGTGTACTCGATCCCGGAAATAGACGACAGATTGAGCAGTTCGCTGATGCGGCCTCCGGCAAGCGAACTGCCGCCCAGATCGTTCAACCTGGGGTTGTACAAACTGCCGAATATGGGTCCGGGACCGCTTGTGCGGCCCACGCTGAACAGGCTGTCCTGTATCTGCGCGATCAGATCGGTGCCAGTGCCATAGCGAATCACGGCGGTGACGCGCCCCGCGCCGTCAAAGCTCACGGCCGCGTAGTCTCCCGCCAGCACGTCGTTGGTGAGGTTGCCCATGGTCGCGTCCTCGCCGGCGCCGCCGATGACGACGTTCTGTCCCCCGCCACCGTCGAGCAAGTCGGGCGAGCCGATGAAGGGATTGATGCTTTCCACGAGGTTAGGTAATCCGGCCGAGTAGACCACCCTCCCGGCATCACCCAAAAGCATATCGTTTCCAGCCCCGGCAAGGATCGTATCGGACTCGTAGCCTCCGAGCAACGCGTCATTGCCCGCACCACCGGTCAAGGCATCCTTTCCGCCGAACTGCGGCATTGTCGTTTCAACGCGGGCGAGCCTGCCGAGTTCGTCCAGGACCACGAATCCGTCGTCCCCGAACAATGTGTCGTTTCCGGCGCCCGTGGTGACAAGATCGTCACCCATGCCTGCGATCACGATGTTATTGCCACCCGCGGCAATGATCCGGTCATCGCCGCCTATCAAAGGCGCGGTAGTCGTCACGAACGACATCACGCCCGTATCGCCGAAATCGATGCTGCCGTTGTCTCCCATCAAAGTGTGGGTGCCGGTGCCGACGGTGACGCTGTCGCTGGCGTAGCCCCCGACGACGCTCTTGTCGCCGTCGCCGCTCGCTATGGTGTCGTTCGCGCCCTGATCCGTCACCGTGCTCGCAATCTGCAGGAACACCTGGCCGGTCGCATCCATATGCACCAGACCGTTGTCACCGAAGATGGTGTCAACCCCGTTGCCCGTCCTGATGGTATCGGCACCCATGCCGCCGAGCACCGTGTTGTTCCCGTCGCCCAGCGTGATCGTGTCGTCCCCGCCCGTCGCCGCCAGCGTGTCCGTCG
>CAYNVY010000121.1:0-13263 GCA_964400745.1 uncultured Enterobacteriaceae bacterium
CCGCAGGTGTTCTTCTGCAAGAAGCCGATCGCCAAGCTCGCCGACATCAAGGGCCTGAAAGTGCGCGTGTACGACCAGAACCTGGCCAAGTTCGTGCAGTCGCTGGGCGGCACGCCGGTGCCCATCGCCTTCGCCGAAACCCATCAGAGCCTGTCGCTGGGCGTGGTCGACTGCGCGGTGACCGGCCCGAGTTCGGCCAACTCGGCCGGCTGGCCCGAGGTCAGCACACACTATCTGCCGATCGGCGTGCAGATTGCGGTGCAGAGCTATGCCATCACGCTCGCCACCTGGAATAAATTCAAGCCGGACCAGCAGGCGAAGCTGAAGGCTGCATTCGACGCGCATAACGAGGAGCTGTGGAAGTATTCGGAGGAACTGTTCGTCGATGCCTCAAACTGCAACGTCGGCAAGGATCCCTGCACCACCGGCAAGAAATTCAGCCTGGTCAACGTGCCCGTGACGGCCGGCGACCTGGACATCGTGAAGAAAGCCGTGCGCGATGTCTCGTTCCCGGTCTGGGCCGAGATCTGCGACAAGACCCTGCCCGGATGTTCGGCCAACTGGAAGAAGGCGGTCGGTCCCATCATCGGTTTCAACTGACCTTAGACGTGCGTGCGGGCGGCGGTTTCTGTCCCGCCGCCCGCACGGCTTAGGAGAGCAACCTTGCGACGCCTCGAAACCATCCTCGCCAATATTTTCGGCAGCATCTTCCTCGTGCTTTCATTCGTGGTGACCATAGAAACGCTGGCCAGAAAGCTGTTCAATTTTTCGATCCAGGGGGCGGACGAACTGGGCGGCTATTCGCTTGCCGTGGGCTCGACCATCGCCTTCAGCCTGGCCCTCACCGGCCGCAACCATATTCGCGTCGACGTGTTCCACGACCTGTTCCCGCGCGTGCTGAAAGCCGCGATCAACTGGATTTCGATCGTGCTTCTGGCCGCGATGGGGGTGCTGTTCGTGGCCGTGTCGTTTCGCGTGCTGGATGAAAGCGTGCAGTACGGAAGCACCGCACAGACGCCCTGGTCCACGCCGCTCATCTACCCGCAAAGCGTCTGGTATGCCGGCCTCATCATGTTCATGCTGGTGGCGCTCGGATTCGCCGGGCGCGCCACCTGGCTGCTGTTCACGCGCCGCATCGACCAGCTGAACGAAGAGTTTCATCCGAAGAGTGCGAAGGAAGAGGTGAAGGAGGAACTCGACGACTTCGCCCAGCGTAGCGCCGCGGTCCAGGGGGGGAAATCATGACCGTCGTCGGCGCCACCATCATCGCGTTCTTCCTGATGATAGGGCTGATGCTGATCGGCATCCCGATAGCCGCGTCCATGCTGCTCGTCGGCGTGGGCGGCGGCATGCTCGCTTTCGGCTGGCCTTTCGTCAACACCATCGCCTCGGTGATCTGGGGCGTGCAGAACGAAAACCTGCTCACCGCCATCCCCCTGTTCGTGCTGCTGGGAGAAATCCTGCTGCGCAGCGGTATCGCCGACCGCATGTACGTCGCGCTCTCTGCCTGGCTGGGGCGCATGCCGGGAGGCCTGTTGCACACCAATATCGGCTGCTGCGCGCTGTTCGCCGCGACTTCCGGGTCTTCGGTCGCGACCGCCGCGACCATAGGCACGGTGGCCCTGCCCTCGCTGCACGCGCGCGGCTATTCGATGCGCGATGCGCTGGGCTCGCTCGCCGCGGGAGGCACCCTGGGCATATTGATCCCGCCCAGCGTCAACATGATCGTCTACGGCTCGCTCACCAACAATTCGATCGGCAAGCTGTTCGTCGCCGGCATCATCCCCGGCATCCTGCTCACGCTGTGCTTCATGGGTTTCATTCTGGTGACCCACCTGATGCGCGGTGCGCAAGCCATGCGCGAGCCCAAGGTCGAATTCGGCGAGCGCGTAAAGTTGCTGGTCAATCTGGTGCCGCCCCTGGTGGTATTCGGCGTGGTCATGGGCAGCCTGTACTTCGGTATCGCCACGGCCACCGAATCCGCGGCGCTGGGCGTAGTGATCGCGCTGGCCTTCACCTGGCGTGGCGGCATGCTGTCGCTGGACCTGCTGAAGAACTGCTTCCAGCAGACGGCGCGCGTCAGCGGCATGATCCTGCTCATCATCACCGCCGCCTTCGTCCTCAACCTCACCATCAGCCTCACCGGCGTGGCCGACCAGATGACGAAATGGGTCACGTCCTTCGGCTTCTCGGCCACGACGATGATCTTCGTGCTGATCGCGTTCTATCTCGTACTGGGCATGTTCATGGACGTGCTGTCGATGCAGGTCGCGACCATTCCGCTCACCTATCCTATCGTCACCGCGCTCGGGGTGGATCCGATCTGGTTCGGCATATTCATCGTGCTGATGTGCGAGCTGGGACTGATCACGCCGCCGGTCGGGATGAATCTGTTCGTGGTGCATGGCATCCGGCCGGACAAGGGCGGCATCGAGGATGCGATTCTGGGCGCGCTGCCCTACGCGGTGATCATGATCCTGTTCACCATCTTCCTGCTGTTCTTTCCCCAGGTCGTGCTCTGGCTGCCGGCGAACATGTGATGGAGGGTCACTGGCAACTCTCGGCGGTCGAACTCGGGCGCGCGTTCGCGCGCGGCGAAACTACGCCCGGGGCCCATCTGGAGCAGTTGCTGGCGCGCATCGAAAAGATCAATCCGGAGCTCAATGCGATCATCGCGCTGGCCCCGGGGGCGCGCGCGGCGGCGCGAGAGAGCGGCGAGCGCATTGCGGCGAAGCGCGCGCGCAGTCCGCTCGAAGGCGTGCCGGTCACGGTCAAGGACAGCATTCCCGTCGCGGGTCTGGCGTGCACCTGGGGCAGCCGCCTGTACGAGCACTACGTTCCGGAATCGGACGCGCTACCGGTGGCGCGCCTGCGCGCCGCCGGCGCGGTCATCGTCGGCAAGACCAACGTGCCGGAATTCACCATCGAGTGCTATACGTGGAACCCGGTGTTCGGCCTGACGCGCAATCCCTGGGATACCGCCCTCACGCCGGGGGGCTCCAGCGGCGGCGCAGTCGCGTCGGTGGCGGCGGGCCTGGTGCCGCTGGCGATAGGCACCGACGCCGGCGGCTCGATCCGCAGGCCGGCGTCGCACACCGGGCTGGTGGGGCTGAAACCGTCGATCGACCGGGTGGCGCGCGGCCCCAGCCTGCCGCAGATCCTGATCGACATGGAAGTCATCGGGCCGATCGCGCGCACGGCGGCGGATGCGGCCCTGCTGTTCGGCGTCATCGCGGGTTCGGCGGCGCGCGATCGCCCGGCGCGGCTTGCGGGCGAGCCGCTTTCGATACTCTATGTGCCGCGCTTCGGCGCTGCGCCGCTGGATCCGGAAATCGCGGCGAGCGTGGATCAGGCCGCCCGCGCGCTGGCGGCGCTGGGTCATCGCGTGGAGCAGCGCGCGGATTTGCCGTTCGAACTGGCGCGCGTGGACGAATACTGGCCCGTCATGCAGCAGGTGGGGATCGCGCGCCTGCTGGAGCAGCATCCGGGCAAGGATGCGCTCCTGGGCCCTATCCTTCGCGGGGTGCTGGAGGCGGGCCGCAAAGTGTCCGCGACCCGCTATTGCTCGGGCATAGAGGCGGTGGGCGACCTGCGCCGCGCGGTGAGCGCGGCGTTCAAGCATTTCGACCTGATCATGACGCCGTCGGCCGCGGCCCTGCCCTGGCCGGCCGGAGAGCCCTACCCCGGCAACATAGACGGATGTAGCGTCGGGCCGCGCGGCAATGCGATCTACACCGGCTGGGTCAACGCCTGCGGCCATCCCGCGATCGCGCTACCCTGCGCGCCCTCGCGTTCCGGCCTGCCCATAGGGTTTCAGCTGGTGGGCCGTTTCGGTGCGGACGATGCGCTGCTCGACCTGGCGCGGCAGTATGAGGCGGCGCATCCCTGGCGCGAGCGCTGGCCGGAACTCGCACTAGAGGGTGTAGCGTAATGCGCGCAGCGCAACCGTTCGCTTGGGACGACGGGTCGTCGAGAAGCGCACCAGTGAACGACTTTGAGGGGCATCGATGAGAACCAACCCTGGAATTCCGCGCCGCCTGATCGTGGCGGTGGGCGGCAATGCGATCGACCCGGGCAGGAACAAGGGCACGCCGGAGGAACAGAAAGCGGTTGCAGCCGCCACGGCCCGGACCATGCTGCCCCTGCTGGAGTTGGACAACCAGTTGGTGATCGTGCACGGCAATGGGCCACAGGTCGGTAAGTTGCTATTGGCCAATGCGATCGCGCGCGAGCGGGTGACGCCGCAATCGCTGGATATTCTGGTGGCGCAAACACAGGGGGCACTGGCCTACATCCTGTCGCAGGCGTTCGAGAACGCCCTGCGCGAAGCGGGCAATCCGCGCCACGTCGTCGGCCTGGTGACCCAGGTCGAGGTCGATGCGGACGATCCGGGGTTCAGCAATCCGAGCAAGCCGGTGGGTCCCTTCTTCAGCCAGGAAGAAGCGCAGGCGCTGTCGAAGGAGTTCGGCATCACGGTGAAGCAGGATTCCGACCGCGGCTGGCGTTATGTGGTGGCTTCGCCGCAGCCCAGGCACATCTGCGACATTTCACTGGTCGAAGCGCTCATGTGCACGCGCACCGTCGTCATCGCCGGCGGCGGCGGCGGCATTCCGGTAATACGCGATGCGAGCGGTTGCCGCCACGGCGTGGAGGCGGTGATCGACAAGGACCTCACCGCCTGCCTCATGGGCAATATCCTGGCCATACACGACTTGATGATACTCACGGCCGTGCCGCGGGTGGCGATCCATTTCGGCAAACCCGATCAGCACGAACTGGAGCGTGTTTCCCTGTCGGATATGAAGCGCTATCAGGCCGAAGGGCATTTCCCGCCGGGAAGCATGGGGCCCAAGGTGGCGGCGGCGATACGCTTTCTCGAATCCGGCGGCAGGCGGGTCGTGATCACCAGCCTGGATACGGCGGTCCCCGCCTTGCGCGGGGAAACCGGTACGCACATCGTGCACGACCATGACTTTTGAAACGACATGGCCGTTCTGTTTGCCGTAAGTCTGGCGGGCGCTCACGCCAAGGGGGCGCTGGAATCGGGCTCGCACTGGCGCATGCTGGCCGCTTTCTCCAAGGGCTTCTACTGTCAGAATCAGCTGGGACAACTGGTCTTTCTCGGACCGTCGTCCATCGGCGCCGGCCCGCTGAACGTCCTGTGCGAAATGCCCGAGCGCAGGGATTGGCAGGCAGAGGGGTTCGATACCGACACGAGCGTTTGCTCCGACGGCAAGACCCTTTGGGTCGACGGCCGCTTCGGGTTTGCCTTCGAACACGCTCGCGCGTGGTGCGCGGCCGATCTGCCGCCGAAGCGGGATGCGCAACTGATGGCGGAGCGCCTTGTGCGCCTGTCGGAGGAAATCCGCGCGCGGCGGCCCTCGGGTGGTTTCGCCGGCCTGGTTCCTTGTTTTTCCGAATTGCTGCTGAACGCTGCCTGCGCCCCCGATCCTTTGCTGCGCGCCGCGGAGCCGGGAATACGATCTCTGTTCGATTGGCTGAAGAAAGGCCTGGCCGGTGCAGCGGGCGATCTCGCTTGTGCAAGCACTGCGCACGAGATCCAGGGGCTGATCGGTCTGGGCCCGGGATTGACGCCCTCCGGGGACGATCTGCTCGGCGGGTGCATGATCGCGCTGCACGCGCTCGGGCAGGAGCGGATCGCGCAGGCCCTGGGGCACTTGGTACTGACGCAGGCGCCGGAGCGCACCACCACGGTCAGCCTCGCGCACCTGCGCTGCGCCGCAGAGGGGCAGGGAGCGGAAGCTTTGCACGACACGATCCGCGTCCTGTGCGCGGGCAGCAATGAAGGATTCAGGCTATGCCTGGACCGGATAGCCGCTATCGGGGCGACCTCGGGTTGGGATGCGCTGGCCGGGGTATATCTGGCGCTGCGGGCCTTGCTTGAAGCGAGACCGCTAGCGCTGCGCGAGCCTGGGGCGCGGCGGGGCGCAGAGTGCGAAAAGTCAGCGGCAAGCGAGCCTTGCCTTGTGGAGGATGCATGACGTTGAAAACGGAGGTGATGGCCTCTTTCTATCAGGATTCGGTGGTGCTGATGCGCGCGGCCAGCGAAACCCGCAGCAATACCGGGGTGCGCGAGGTCGCCATGTTCATGGGCACTCCCGCCAATCACGCCATGCTGGAGCAGGCAGGGCTGGTCACGGAAGCGGGCCGCAGGGCGGGGCCCAACGATCTCATCATCACGGTGGAGGCGGCCGGAGAGGAGGAGGCTACAAAGGCGATCGCCGCCGCCAAGGCGTTGCTGCTGGAGACCCGCAAATCCAAGGAAGAGTCTGCGGAGTTCCGCCCGCGCTCGCTCGATTCGGCATTGCGCGCGATGCCCGGGGCGAATCTGGTGTCGCTCTCCATCCCCGGGGCTTACGTCAAGGCCGAGGCCATGGAGGCGCTGCGCCGCAATCTGCATCTGTTCATCTTCAGCGACAACGTGCCGATAGAGGATGAGATCGAGATAAAGAAAGCCGCCGTCGCGCGCGGGCGGTTCTGCATGGGGCCGGACCAGGGAACGGCCTACCTCGGCGGCGTCGGACTGGGCTTCGCCAACGTCGTCTCGCGCGGGCGCATAGGCTGCGTGGCCGCGTCGGGGACGGGGCTGCAGACGGTGGTATCGCGTCTGGACTCGGCCGGCGAGGGCGTGTCCCACGCCATCGGCGTCGGCGGCCGCGATCTGTCGGCGGCGGTGGGCGGCATGATGACCTTTTTCGCGCTGGACGCGCTCGCCGCGGATGCCGCCACCGAAGCCATCGTTCTGATCTCCAAACCGCCGCACCCGTCGGTCCTGGACGGCCTCAAACGCAAGCTCGAAAGCATTTCAAAGCCGACCGTGGTCTGCTGCATAGGCGCAAAGCCGGATGCGGCGGGTAAGACGGTCTGGGTGGACACGCTGGACCAGGTCGCGGATGCCGCCGCCGCGCTGCTGTCCGGAAAGTCATGGAATTGCGGGACCTTCAGCGATGCCGCCTTGGTTCGAAAACATTTGGCGGGTCTGGACGATAGATCCGGCTTTCAGGGCAGGCAGATTCTGGGTTTGTACACGGGTGGCACGCTGGCCTACGAGACCGGCCATCTGTTGACGCGCGCGCTGGGCGAGGGCCATGCGCATAACATTCTCGATCTCGGCGACGACGAATACACGGTCGGCCGCCCCCATCCGATGATAGACCCCAAGGTCAGAACCGACATGATCGTCAAAGCCGGAAGCGACGGCAATGTCGGGGTGTTGCTGCTGGATCTGGTTCTGGGCAAGGGAGCGCACGAAAATCCGGCCGAGCCGCTCGCCTCGGCGGTAGAGGAAGCGCGGCGGAGCGCGGCACAGGACGGAAGGCAGGTTGCGTTCCTCGCCTATATTCTGGGCACGGCGGGCGACCCGCAGGGCTTGGAGGCGCAGGCGGCGCAATTGCAGGAGGCGGGAATCCGCGTCTTCTCCACCAATGCCGATGCCGCGCGCTATGCGGCCATGCTGGTGAAGCCCGAACTGCAGACGCAATGGATAGCGCAGGCGGCAGCATGAAGGAAACTATATGAAAGAGACCCCGTTGAACGAGACCCGGTTGAACGAAACCCGGTTGAACGAAACCCTTCCGACCGTCCCGCTGCAGGTGATCAATATCGGACTCGAGAGCTTCGCCGAGGATCTGCGCGCGCAAGGCGTTGCGGTGATTCAACTCGACTGGCGTCCGCCGGCCGGCGGCAACGCCCGCCTGGCGTCCCTGCTGGCCGGCATGGACGACGAGGACTGAGGGCTCGCCGCCGGGGAACGAATGAACAACATCCGAGGAGCAGGGACATGAGCATCAAGGCAGCGAACCAGGAATGCGTGAAGCGGATCGAGGAAGGGGGGGCGATTTGGGTCGACGTATGCGCCGCGCGCGACGTCGTCCCCGGCATGGACGACTACACCGTGTTTCACGCCGGCCCGCCGGTCGCGTGGGAGAACATGTGCGGCCCGATGCGCGGCGCCATCATAGGCGCCAGCATGTTCGAAGGCTGGGCGAAGACGCCGGAGGAGGCCGTCGCCATCGCGGAAAAAGGAAAGCTGAAGTTCGATTCCTGCCATCACCACCGCGCGATCGGCCCGATGTCGGGCATCATCACCCAGTCGATGCAGGTGAACGTCGTGCGCAACGCGCGCTTCGGGCTGGATACCTACTCCACGTTCTACATGGGGCCGGGGAAAGTGCTCAGGCACGGCGCCTACGACGAGTCGGTGATGAAGAAACTGCGCTGGATGAATCAGGAGATGGGCCCCTTGCTGAAGAAGGCGGTGATCGAGGCCGGCGGCATCGACATCATGGCGATCGCCGCGCAGGCGGTGCAGATGGGAGACGAATTGCACAACCGCAACAGGGCCAGCAACCCGCTGCTGATCACCACGCTGGCGCCGCATCTCATCGCGGTCGGCGAAAGGGACAAGGCGATCCAGGTGATCAAGTTCATCGACGACGCAGCCCAATACATGCTGAATCTCACCATGGCCGCGTGCAAGGGGATGCTGGATGCGGCGAGCGGGATACCCGACTCGAGCATCGTGACCACCATCGCCAGGAACGGCTACGAGACGGGCATACGGGTGAGCGGCACCGGAGACCGCTGGTTCACCGCGCCGGCGCCCGTGATCAAGGGGGTCTACTTTCCCGGGTTCGGCCCGGAAGATGCCAACCCCGACATGGGGGATTCCGCGATAACGGAAACCATGGGGCTGGGCTCGCTCGCGATGGCCGGCGCGCCCGCCGTGGTGCAGTTCGTCGGCGGCACGCCGCAATTCGCGGTGGAGACGACGATGAACATGTACGAGATCACCGAAGCGGAGAACAAGACGTTCAAGATGCCGACGTTGAATTTCCGGGGAACGCCGCTGGGGATCGATATCCGCAAAGTGCTGAAAACGGGCATCGCCCCGGTGATCAATACCGGCATCGCCTGCAAGCGCGCGGGCGTAGGACAGATCGGCGCCGGGCTGACCGCGGTGCCTATGGAATGCTTCGAGAAGGCGCTGGAGGCTTTCGCCGCGACCCGGGGCGCCGCGGGGGAATAAGCCGGCTCAGGTCTGCAGCGTAACGCTCGCCTCGCCTATGCCCGGAAAACGGGTGGTCACCGTGGCGCCGGGCTGCACGAACTGCATGCCGGTCCAGGTGCCGGTGGTGATGAGGTCGCCCGCGTGCAGGCCGCCGCGCGTGGCGCAGTGCGCGGTGAGCCAGGGCAGCAGGCGGATCGGATTGCCCCAGGGGTGCGAGCCGGTCGCCTCCTTGGCGAGCTTGCCGTCTATCCACTGCTCCACGCGCTGGGCGGCGAAATCGATCGCGCGCCAGTCCCGCTTGCCGCTGCCTATGACGAGCGCGGCGTTGAACTGGTAATCGGCCAGGCGCCACAAGGGGGACGCCTCCTTCCAGTTCGCGAGCCGCGTGTCGCACAACTCTATGATCACCAGCGCCTCGGTGACCGCCGCGGCGATTTCCTCCTCGGTGTAAGGCGCGGCGCGCGGCGGCAGGTCACTACCCAGGCGGAACGCGATCTCGGATTCGATGCCTATCATGTGATATCCCTTCGCCGGGACGCGCGCCGGGCTGGCGTGCAGTACGGCGGCCGGAATCGGCGCCATCCCGGGGGCGACATCGGGCCGCGGCCCGCCTACCTTCCACGCGGTGCCGCGCTGTCCCGGATAGAGGGCGGCGAAAACCTTGTCCTGAACCGCGTACGCTTCTTCCACTGTAGCGGGCGCGGGGTCGGCGGCGGCAGTGAACTGGCGGCCGCTGGTGCGGGCCTCGACGAACTGCGCGGCGATACGATCAATCGGATTTGACATGTTGCTTTCCTTGACTGTTGTGCCTATCAGGTGTTCCAGATGCGCGGCGGCACCGCGCTGCGCCCGGCCAGCGCCGGCCGCAGCAGGGACCACAACGCGGTGAAATAGTGCATCGCCGCCTCGCTGCTGTGGCCGAGATAGCGCGCCAGCAGCACGCGCGGCAGCAGTGTAACGCCTGATTGCCCGTCCGTGTCGGACGCGACTGCGCGGCAGCGCTCCAGCAGATCCTTGCCCACGTCGGCGCCCGCCGCGATCAGGGTGCCGCTGACGGTGCACGCCGCCATCCCGGCCGCCGATGCGAGCATGGCGTCGTCCCCGGCGAGGCGCGCATACTCGCACCACAGCCGCCGGCCCTGCTGCCGCACTTCGGTGCTCTGGCGCAATTCGCCCGAGCGGAAGCGCTCGCCCGACGCGGTGCGCCCCATGCAGGTGATGTCCCAGCCCAGGTATGCGGCGTCTTGTTCGAGAAATATTTCCGTCTTCGCTCTGGCGCGCGCGCGATCGAACACGATGGAGGGCTGCGGCAACCATTCCAGCACCGCGCCGCGCGCGATGTCGAAGCGCTGGCTCACCTCGGCCGCGGCGCCCGTGCTCTTGTACCACTTACCCGAGCCCGGCGTGGTCAGCAGCGCCGCACTGCCCTCGCCCAGTCTGGCCTCCAATGCCAGGCTGTCGCCGCCGGCGATGCCGCCCGGCGGATGCAGGATGATGTTGTGGCACACCGCGTCGCCTTCGGGGTGCAGTGATTTTTGCACCACCAGCGGGCCGCTGTGCTCGCGCCGCGCGAGCACCGTGCGCTTTTCGCGCAATGCGTATTCCAGCGCGAGCCGCGCCTTCCATCCTGCCTCTGCAATCGCCATACGCCAACTATAGCGCGAGGCAGGCCTTTACGTTTTCGCGTTCCATCTCTTCCCCCGGCCCGCTCTTGATCACTTCGCCGCGCGACATCACCACGTAGTGGTCGGCCAGCGACCTGGCGAAATCGTAGTACTGCTCCACCAGCAGGATCGCCATCTCGCCCTGCTGCGCGAGCGTGCGGATCACGCGCTCGATGTCCTTGATGATGGAGGGCTGTATGCCTTCGGTCGGCTCGTCCAGGATCAGTAGCTTGGGTCCCATGGCGAGCGCGCGGCCGATGGCGAGCTGCTGCTGCTGGCCGCCGGAGAGGTCGCCGCCGCGGCGGCCCAGCATGTCCTTCAGCACCGGGAACATGTCGAAAATCTGCCCCGGGATGCGCGCTCCGCCCTTCTTGGTCGCAAGCCCCATCAGCAGGTTCTCCTCCACCGTGAGGCGCGGGAAGATCTCGCGCCCCTGCGGCACGTAGGCGAGGCCGACCCGCGCGCGTTCGTATTGGGTGAGCCGGGTGATGTCCCTGCCCTCGAACAGGAGCGACCCGGAACGGGCGGGCACGAGTCCCATGAGGCATTTCAGCAGCGTCGTCTTGCCCACGCCGTTGCGCCCGAGCAGCGTGGTGCAGGCCCCCTTGGGAATCTCGATATTGACGTTGCGCAGCGTGTGGCTGCCGCCATAGTACTGGTTGAGGCTTTGAATGCTCAGCATGATTAGCGCCCGAGATAAACGTCGATCACGCGCTCGTCGTTCTGCACCTGATCCATGCTGCCTTCGGCGAGCACCCGGCCCTCGTGCAGCACGGTGACCTTCTTGGCGATGCCGGCGACGAAATCCATGTCGTGTTCGACCACGACCACCGAATGTTTGCCCGCTAGCGTGTGGCAAAGCTCGCCCGTGCGCTCGGTTTCCTCGTCGGTCATGCCGGCCACTGGCTCGTCCAGCAGCAGCACGCGCGGCTCCTGCATCAGCAGCATGCCGATCTCCAGCCACTGCTTCTGCCCGTGGGAGAGCAGGCCGGCCGCGCGGTCGGCCTCGCCGGCGAGGTGGATCAGGGCCAGCGTCTGGGCGATGCGGTCGCGTTGCGCCGAGTCGAGGCGGGCGGTGAGGCTAAAACGCACGCGCTTGTCGGTCTTCATCGCCAGTTCCAGGTTCTCGAACACGCTGTGCTGTTCGAACACCGTGGGCTTCTGGAATTTGCGGCCGATGCCGGCGTGGGCGATTTCCGCCTCGGTCAGCTTCGTCAGGTCTATGGTCTGGCCGAAGAACACCGTGCCCGCGTCGGGCCGGGTCTTGCCGGTGATCACGTCCATCATGGTGGTCTTGCCCGCGCCGTTGGGGCCGATGATGCAGCGCAGCTCGCCGTTGTCGATGTCCAGCGACAGCTTGTTCAGCGCCTTGAAGCCGTCGAAGCTGACGCTGATGTCCTCCAGATACAGGATGGTCTTGTGCGAGACGTCGACCCCGGGGGTGAGGACGCGGCCGCCCGCGGCCGCACCGCCGCCGAATGCGTCGCCTTCGCGCATCGCGGCGGCGCTCATGCCGCCTCCTCCGATCCGGTTTCGCGACTCAACATACCTTCATGTCGGAGGCCCGCGGCATTCGCGGCCGGTCGCATCCCCATTGCATGGGGCCTCTGCTTCCTGCTCATGCCGCGCTCCCGCGCACGACGCGCGCCGCGCCGGCCGCACTGCGCCGCCGCCGGGTGATCCTGTCGAACGCGCCCACCACGCCCCGCGGCAGATAGAGCGTCACCAGGATGAACAGCAGGCCGAGAAAGAACAGCCAATACTCGGGGAAAGCGACGGTGAACCAGCTCTTGGCGAAATTGACGATGCCCGCGCCGAGGATGGCGCCGATGAGGCTGCCGCGCCCGCCCACCGCCACCCAGATCGCGATTTCGATCGAGTTCGCGGGCGACATTTCGCTCGGATTGATGATGCCCACCTGCGGCACGTAGAGCGCGCCGGCGATGCCGCAGATTACGGCCGATGCGGTCCAGATGGCGAGCTTATAGTGCACCGGGTTGTAGCCGGAGAACATCACGCGCGATTCGGCATCCCGAATCGCAGTCAGCACGCGGCCGAATTTGGAAGCGACGATGTAGCGCGCTGCGAGCAGAGTTGCGATGAGCACGGCGCCGGTGAGCATGAACAGCGCCATGCGCGTCTCCGAGGTGGCGATGGCAAAACCGAGGATGCGCTTGAAGTCGGTGAAGCCGTTGTTGCCGCCGAATCCGGTGTCGTTGCGGAAGAACAGCAGCATGAAGGCGAAAGTCAGCGCCTGGGTGATGATGGAAAAATACACGCCCTTGATGCGCGAGCGGAAGGCGAAGAAGCCGAACACGAAGGCGAGCAGGCCGGGCACCAGCACCACCAGCAGCACCGCGTACCAGAACTGGTCGGTGAAGCTCCAGTACCAGGGGTATTCCTTCCAGTCGAGGAACACCATGAAGTCGGGCAGGTCGCTGCGGTACTGGCCTTCGCGGCCTATCATGCGCATCAGGTACATGCCCATGGCATAGCCGCCGAGCGCGAAGAACAGGCCGTGGCCCAGCGACAGGATCCCGGTGTAGCCCCAGATCAGGTCCATCGCCA